>NZ_CAMLDV010000188.1 GCF_946478835.1 uncultured Bdellovibrio sp.
TGTCTACGAAAAACTTTCTTTCTACAGATAACGGTAAGCCAATCATCAATCCATCACAAGATATCGTGTTGGGCTTGTACTGGTTGACTCGTATTCGTCCGGGAGCCAAAGGAACTGGTAAAGCGTTCTCTACTGTTCAAGAAGCGCAGTACGCTTACGAGACTGGTTTGGTTGACTTGCAAGCAGCATGTAAAGTTCGTATCAACGGCAAAGTTCAAGAGACTTCCGTAGGTCGTTCTATCTTGTCTGACATCGTTCCTAAAGAAGTTCCGTTCAACGAAGTGAACGTAACAATGAACAAGAAACAAATCGCAGCTTTGATCGATAAGACATTCCGTCTTGCCGGTGCAAAAGCGACTTGTATCTTGGCTGATAAGATCATGGAACTTGGTTTCAAATATTCAACTGCGTCAGGTATGTCGATCGGTATCGACGACATGGTGATCCCAGCAGCCAAAGCGACAATGATCGCAGACGCTGAGAAACAAGTGACTGAAATCCAACAGCAGTACGATGAAGGTTTGATCACAGATGGTGAGCGCTACAATAAAGTGGTGGATATCTGGGCTCAAACGGGTGACAAGATCGCAAAAGAAGGTATGAACGCGATCGAAAAACAAACTTTCGTAGTTGATGGTAAAGAGGTTACAGGACCTTCTTTCAACCCGATCTACATTATGGCTGACTCCGGAGCCCGTGGTTCCGCAGCTCAGATCCGTCAGTTGGGTGGTATGCGTGGTTTGATGGCGAAACCTTCTGGTGAGATCATCGAAACTCCGATCACTGCGAACTTCCGTGAAGGTTTGACAGTTATCCAGTACTTCATCTCTACGCACGGTGCGCGTAAAGGTTTGGCCGATACAGCATTGAAGACAGCGAACTCTGGTTACTTGACTCGTCGTTTGGTTGACGTGGCTCAAGACGTTGTTGTGTCTGAAATCGATTGCGGAGTTGAAGACGGTTTGGAAATCACTCCAGTTTACGAAGCTGGTGAGATCATCCAAAACATCGGTGACCGTATCCTTGGTAGAACTGCTTTGAAAGACGTTGTTGATCCAATGAGCAACACTGTTGTTGTTAAAGCAAACCAAGAGATCACTGAAACTGACGTAAAAACTATCGAGAGCTTGGGTATCGACAAAGTCGACATCCGTTCAGCTCTTACTTGTAAATCTAAACGTGGCGTGTGCGTGAAATGTTACGGCCGTGACTTGTCTCGCGGTAACACTGTGAACCTTGGTGAAACAGTGGGTATCATTGCAGCACAATCAATCGGTGAACCAGGTACTCAGTTGACGATGAGAACGTTCCACTTGGGTGGTGCGGCTTCTCGTGCGGTTGAACAATCTGTTCATACAACTCGCCATGACGGTACTATTAAACTTGTGAACGTTCATGCAGTGACAAACCGTAACGGTAAGTTGACTGTGATGAATCGTAACGGATCTGCTCTTGTTATCGACGAAGCAGGTCGTGAGCGTGAAAACTTCAAGCTCGTTTACGGTGCTGTTTTGAACTTTAAAGAAGGTGACAAAGTCACTAAAGGTCAAACTGTAGCTGAGTGGGATCCATATTCGAATCCGATCATCGCCGAAGTTTCTGCGAAGATCCAATACAGCGATATCGAAGAAGGTTCGACAATGCAGGAACAAGTCGACGCGGTAACTGGTTTCGCGACTAAAGTTATCATGGAGTCTAAGTCTTCTGACATTAAGCCGACAGTGTTCCTTGTAGACAACAATGGTAAGACATTGAATCTTCCAGGCCGTGAAATCCCTGCGCGATACTTAATCCCAGTGGGTGCACAGCTTCTGGTTTCTGACCAACAGGAAGTTCATGCCGGGGACGTTATTGCGAAGATGCACCGTGAAGCTTCGAAAACGAAGGATATCACAGGGGGTCTTCCTCGCGTCGCTGAGTTGTTTGAAGCTCGTAAACCGAAAGAAGCAGCTATCATCTCTGAGATCGATGGTTACGTGACATTCGGTAAAGACGTTAAAGGTAAACAACGTGTGATCGTAACTCCTGAAGTGGGTGAGCAAAAAGAATACCTCATCCCTAAAGGTAAGCACGTGGCAGTAAGAGAAGGTGAGTACGTAAGAGCCGGTGAGGCGTTGATGGACGGTCCAACAAATCCTCATGACATTCTGGCGGTTCTAGGTGCGAAAGCTCTTTCTGCATACCTTGTGAATGAAATCCAAGAAGTTTACAGACTTCAAGGTGTTGGTATCAACGATAAGCACATCGAAGTGATCGTTCGCCAAATGCTACGTAAAGTAGAAATCAGAGACGCTGGTGACAGCCGTTTCTTGGCGGGTGAGCAAGTTGAAAGATATGCTTACGAAGAAGAAAATGATCGTATCAACCGTGAAGGCGGACAACCTGCTACAAACAGCCCGCTTCTTCTAGGTATTACGAAAGTTTCTTTGAGCACTGACAGCTGGATTTCAGCGGCGTCATTCCAAGAGACAACGAAAGTCCTTACAGAGGCAGCGATCAATTCTCGCACAGACCATTTGCGTGGTTTGAAAGAGAATATCATCATGGGTCGCTTGATCCCTGCGGGTACTGGTTTGACTTCTTACAAACGTTGGAAAGTGTCTGTAGCAGAAGACGACGATACTCAATTCGTTGCATTGCCAGGAATGGCAACTACTGCTCAACCTCACCAGGGTTAGTCAGTCATCGGCCCTCCGGGTTTTTCCGGGGAGTTGATCAAAATAGATGTAAAAAGCTCAAAAAGGGGATCTCACACCCCTTTTTGAGCTACAAAATTAACAACAAAGTCTTGACCAGGGCGCTTTTGGCAATGTAAGTTCCAGCGTCTTGGGAAAAATCTGCACTCCGACAGGTTCGGAGTTAGGTAAAAAATTGTTTAAGGGGTTTTAAAGTGCCTACAATTAACCAGCTCATCAAAAGTGAGCGTAAAGTTCAAAAGAACCAAACAAAGTCACCAGCTTTGGACTCTTGCCCTCAGCGCCGTGGCGTTTGTACTCGTGTTTATACGACGACTCCAAAGAAGCCGAACTCAGCTCTTCGTAAAGTAGCAAAAGTTCGTCTTTCTAACGGTTTCGAAGTGATCTCTTACATCCCAGGTATCGGTCACAACCTTCAAGAGCATAGCGTTGTCTTGATCCGTGGTGGTCGTGTGAAGGACTTGCCGGGCGTTCGTTACCATATCGTACGCGGTGTATTGGATCTTCAAGGTGTGAACGGCCGTCTTCGTGCACGTTCTAAATACGGTACTAAGAGACCTAAGAAATAAGGATTGAGAGATGTCACGTCGTAAAAAGACCTTTAAAAGAGAAATTATTCCAGATCCGGTTTTCAAGGATCTAGTTATCGCTAAGTTCGTCAATAAAATGATGATCCAAGGTCGTAAAGCAACTTCTCAAAAGTTGTTCTACGGAGCTTTGAAAGAGCTTGAAGGTAAAATCCAAGGTGAAGAGCCTTTGGCAGTTTTCAGAAAAGCTCTTGAAAATGTGAAGCCTTCTATTGAAGTTCGTTCTCGCCGTGTTGGTGGAGCGACTTACCAAGTTCCAGTAGATGTTCGTCCATCTCGTCGTATGGCTTTGGCTATGCGTTGGTTGATCGAATACTCTCGTGAGCGCGGTGAAAAAGATATGGCTAAGCGTTTGGCTGGTGAATTCGTTGATGCTTACAACAATCGTGGAAACGCGATCAAGAAGAAAGACGATGTTCACAGAATGGCTGAATCGAACAAGGCTTTCTCTCACTACAATTGGTAATCTGTATTCATGTCAGCTAAAGATCCTAAAACAGTAGCTGATCTTAAGTTCACTCGTAATATCGGCATCATGGCACACATTGATGCCGGTAAGACGACCACCACCGAACGTATTCTTTACTACACAGGTAAAAGTCATAAAATCGGCGAAGTTCATGATGGCGATGCCACCATGGACTGGATGGTTCAAGAGCAAGAGCGTGGTATCACTATCACGTCTGCTGCGACCATGGCGTTCTGGAAAGATCACAGAATCAACATCATCGATACTCCGGGGCACGTTGACTTCACAATTGAAGTCGAACGTTCTTTGCGCGTTCTTGACGGCGCGATTGCTGTGTTTGACGGCGTGAACGGTGTCGAGCCGCAGTCTGAAACTGTTTGGAAACAAGCTGACAAATACAAGGTTCCGAGAATTTGTTTCGTGAACAAAATGGACCGCGTGGGTGCTGACTTTGTGATGTCTTACGGGACAATCAAAGACAAACTCAATGCGAACCCAATCCCAGTGCAAGTTCCGATCGGCATGGAAGACACATTCCGTGGCGTTGTCGATCTTCTCGAGAACAGAGCTTATATGTGGGATCAGTCCGGAATGGGTGACCATTTCGAAATTACCGATGTTCCCAATGATATGAAGGAAGAAGTGAATCGCTTCCGCACGGAGATCATTGAGAAGATCGTTGAGTTTGAAGACTCTCTTCTTGAGAAATATCTCAATGGAGAAGAAGTGTCTGTGGCAGAGCTCAAAGCGGCTCTTCGTAAAGGCACTCTTGAGTTAAAAGCATTCCCAGTTTTCTGTGGGGCGGCTTTCAAAAACAAAGGTGTGCAACCTTTGCTTGATGGAGTGATCGACTATCTTCCGTCTCCAATCGAAGTTCCAGCGATCGTAGGTCACGATCCGGAAAAACCTGAAAAAGAAATTGTTTGCAAAACAGATTTCGAAGCGCACACGGCTGCTTTGGCTTTTAAAATTGCGAACGATCCATTTGCGGGAACTTTGACTTATATTCGTGTCTACTCTGGCGAAGTGAAAGTGGGCGATCAGCTTCTTAATCCTCGCACAGAGAAAAAAGAACGCATTCAAAAACTTGTGAAAATGCACGCCAACTCTCGCGAAGAAATCACCAACTTAAAAGCGGGTGATATCGGCGCCGTTGTCGGTCTTAAATTCACGGGAACGGGCGACACTCTTTGTGAGACATCTCATCCTGTTGTTTTAGAATCTATTACCTTCCCAGAACCTGTGATCTCGGTTGCGATTGAAGCGAAGTCTTCCGCGGACCAAGAGAAAATGCTTCAAGGTCTTGAAAAACTCGGTAAAGAAGATCCTTCTTGCCGTTTGAAGACAGACCCTGAGACAGGACAGATTCTTCTTTCGGGTATGGGTGAGCTTCACCTTGATATCCTCGTTGACCGTCTTTTGCGTGAACACAAAGTTCAAGCGAACGTGGGTAAGCCGCAAGTTTCATATCGCGAAACTATTTCGGCTTCTTCAACAGTGGATTATGTGTACGAGCGTGAGATTGCGGGTGAAGCTCAATTCGCGAAAGTATCTTTGACTATTGATCCAATTTCTCAACATGACGGTATCCAATTCCAATCCAAAGTGGCTGTGTCTAAAGAATTTACAGCCCCTTTCTTAAAAGCGGTTGAGAGCGGATTCAAAGAAGCGGCCGAGGTTGGACCTCTGGCGAGCTACTCGATGTTGGGTATTCGTGGGACTTTGAACTCTGTAGAGACGCGTCCTGAAGCTTCCAATGAAATGGCCTTTAAAGCGGCTGCTTCTTTGGCATTCAGAGAAGCGGTAAAAGGTGCCGCTGTTGAGCTTCTAGAGCCTATCTTTAAGCTTGAAGTGACATGCCCTGATGAGTTCGTAGGTAACGTAGTGGGAGATTTAAACTCTCGCCGTGGTAAGATCCTTACGATGAATGCTAAAGTGGGCGGCGGCCAGGTTATCTCTGCTGAAGCCCCTCTGGCGAACCTCTTTGGTTATGCGACGAATGTGCGCAGTTTGAGCCAAGGCAGAGCCAGCTTTAGTATGGAATTTTTGGAGTATGCGGTAGTACCTCCGAAGGTAAAAACCGAGATTCTCCACAAAATGGGAAGATTCTAAAAAAATCAATATTTCCCTTTGACAATATTTTTTTTGTTGCGCATACTCGCGCACTCGTGACGTCTAAAATCTACAGAAAACCCCCCGCATTGGGTGATTTCACGGCCGCAAGGGCTAATTCGGGGCAAGTTTTTGATGGGATAATGGCGTTAATTGTTAACAAATTTGCTAGTAACTACGCTACTTTACAAAAAAGAAGAGAAGTGTCCTTATGCAAAGTCAGAAGATTAGAATCAGATTGAAGGCATTCGATCATAAATTGCTTGATCAGTCGACGAAAGAAATCGTTGAGACTGCTCGTCGTACAGGTGCAAAAGTTGCGGGTCCTATCCCTTTGCCAACTCGCATTAACCGTTACACTGTATTGCGTTCTCCACACGTAGATAAAAAATCTCGTGAACAATTCGAAGTGAGAACTCACAAGCGTATGCTCGATATTTTAGAACCCACTCA
>NZ_CAMLDV010000189.1 GCF_946478835.1 uncultured Bdellovibrio sp.
CAGAAACAAGCTCAGGAGGAGTGTGTTCAAGAGCTCTGTGAATCGCATTAATAACCTCTTGAATACAACCATTCATAGCAAGCCCCACATCTTCAGAGCTCGCTTCAATAGTCTTATTCATTCCCGTGTCGGCATCACGTCCTGAAATCGTTGCGGTGCGAATGTCTTTTTTAGGAACTGCAGTTCCAATAGAGACTTTTAAGTACTCCGCCGTCGTTTCAGAAATAATGAGTTTTTTATAGCGACGGAAGTAATCAATAATCGCATCGTCAATCTTATGGCCACCGACGCGAGCTGCTTCACAATAAACGATGTCAGCTAAGGCGATCACGGCGACTTCTGTTGTGCCACCGCCGATGTCGATGATCATGTTGCCTTCTGCAGAGCGAATATTGAGGCCCGAGCCAATAGCCGCAGCCATCGGTTCATCAATCAGAAAAACCTCTTTTGCGCCTGCGGCTTTACAAGATTGAATAACGGCTTTTTTCTCAACTTCAGTCACGCCATAAGGCAAAGACACCACAACACGTGGGCGAGAAAATGCAGATTTCACTCCCGGCTGACTTAAGAAATGCTGAAGCATCACTTCCGATGTTTCAAAATCTGCAATCACGCCATCGCGAATAGGCTTTTGCGCAAAAATACTCCCGGGATTGTTTGCCAATTTTTCTTTGGCGTCGTTTCCGACGGCGATCACTCTTTTTTTGCCAGGACTTGTCTGTTGGTAGGCGATCAAAGACGGTTCGTTAAGAACAATCCCTTTTCCGCGAGCCGCAATCAAAGTGTTCGCAGTGCCAAGATCTACATAAAGATCCGCTGCTGTTCCGGCGTCGTCCTTAAAGAACCATGATAGCATATTATTTCCCAAATCCTTTTTGGCTTTCAAAAGGGAATGTAGCAAAGATTGAGATGTAAGAGTAAGATTTATTCAAATCAAGTCCCACTTCTCCGCCCAATGTGACTTGATTCCAATCAGCATAGTGAAACTCACTGCCAACAGTCAAATTCGACGCCACCGTATTTTCCTCTTTTGTGTTGAGGAACGTAAATGGCACCGCTAAGTAAGGAACGGCCAAGCCGTACTCTGTATCAAATTTTTTGCTGACAAGGGGAGCTACTTGCAATTGCAGCAAGTTTTCATCTTCATCGCGCGCAAGACCTGCGCCCACACGAAGACCCATCGCTGGTTGGTTCTCTACATCCGGAAACGGCATCCACTTCGCACTCACAAAAGCGTTGAAGTCCACAGCTCCAGCACCCATTGTGATGCGGGCACTTGTCGCATCATTGATGTGCGTATCAAAGAAAACGTCAAAGTTTGCGCCGCCACCTTTGTTCATCAAAAATTGCGGTTCAACTCCCACTTGATACATGCCTGCAGGAACAATTTCACCAGATTCAGCGATGCTCAAATAAGCATGGGCAGAGGAGCTTAAAAAAAGACCTAAAACGAAGTATTTAGCAAATTTCATGAATAAAAACCTTTCGACCCAAAAATGGTATCGAGTCGCGAATCATTTGACAAGACCTTGATCCAAAGAGAATCTTGAAAGTGTGACGAAACTGCCAATATCCGTTGTGATCATCACCCTGAATGAAGAAGCTCATATCGAGCGTTGCATCCGCTCGGCCTCCTTTGCCGACGATGTTGTTGTTGTTGATAGCTTTTCGACGGATCGCACCGTTGAGATCGCTGAAAAGTGTGGTGCTCGGGTTTTTAAGGAAAAATGGAGAGGTTTCGGTCCGCAAAAGGCCTTCGCCACTGAGCAAGCAAAACATTCTTGGGTTTTGGCTCTGGATGCCGACGAGGCTTTAAGCCCCGAACTTTGCGCAGAAATAGTTGAGAGCTTTTCCGATTTAGATCCGGAAGCAGGCTATCTTTTTCCGCGAAAGTCCTATCACTTGGGGCGTTGGATTGAGCATGGCGGATGGTATCCTGATTACCAGCTACGACTTTATAATAAAACCAAATCGCAGTGGAATTCCGCGGCTTTACATGAAAAAGTGGAAGTAAAGAAAACACTTAAAATGAAGCGCGATCTTCTGCACTGGGTGTTTGACAACCTAAGCGATCAAGTTGTGACGAACGATCGTTACTCCACCTTGGGAGCTAAGCAGTTGGCCGAAGAGGGAAAGAAGTTTTCCTACTTCAAGATGATCTTTAAGCCGTTTGGAAAATTCGTTGAAACATATTTTGTGAAATGCGGATTTCTAGATGGCCTTCCTGGTTTTATTATTTCTATGGGAGCCGCGTATTCGTTGTTCCTTAAATTTGCCAAGCTTTGGGAGATCGAACGTGCGAAAAAGTCTTCTGGTTAAAGTGTTCCTTTTATTTATCCCGTTCATTTTCTCAATGAAAGTTTCTGCTGAAGCTCCCAAATATCCTGCTTTGCGTGAATGGCAAGGACAGGTGTGGTTGACGGGGAAAGACGGTAAAAGACTTCAAGTAAAGTCTAAACAAGTCTTGCGCGAAAAAGCTCTTCTAGAAACATCGGCATCGGGATCTGTAAAAGTACAATTGGATGAAAAGCGCAGTTTTACTTTGCTAGGTTCTGGCGAAGTTTCAATGCCCGTGATCTCGTGGGAGAGCGGCGAAGCTCCGGTTGTCATTTTAAAGTCTGGCGATATTTATTGGGAGCAAAACTCAAAAGAAAAAGGTCCTTTCAATGTGGCCTTGCGTTCGGACCTTTTTGAATTCCTTGCTCCTCCCGGAAAATACATTCTTTCCATCAATCCCGAAAAAGCTTTTTCAAGCGTGAAGATGCTGGAGGGCTCGATGGAGTTTTCTGCACTTAACGGCGAAGAATCCGTGGTTGTGAAATCCGGTCAGCAAGTCGCTTTTCAAGGAGTTCTTGAGGGCGGGGAGATTGCTTACGATGTTCTTTTAAAAGGTAAGAAAATTCCCAAGGGTCATTTGACGGCAGTCACTGCGGTTGATGCTAAAGATATGAGTCGTGCTGCAGATGCAGAGAAGAAACGTTTAAAAGATTTGGCCCGTCAGCAAGAAAAAAGCAAAGCCGCTTTGGCTCAGCTAAAACGCGACGGCGTGATTTGCACAAATCCTCCCGGTAAATTTAACGAGTGCTCATGGATCTGCACGAACAACCCTAAAAAAGAGAAAAAGGCATGTTTGGTGTCAGCCGGAGCCACTTGTGAGCGTCAACGCTGTAACGCGAACGGGGATTGGGCCGAAAAGACGCTGTTGGATGCTGAAAAAGCCAGCAGTATTTGCAAGGCGCAACCCGTCGTAGCTCCCTGTGATTACTAAGATTTTTCAATTTTGCGATAAATTGGGTTAAATTCCCTCTTGCACTTTTATCCCCAAAGCCCTATAACTGGTCTTCCTTTGTGGTGGGTATAGCTCAGTTGGTAGAGCATCGGATTGTGATTCCGAGTGTCGCGGGTTCAAGCCCCGTTACTCACCCCATTTTTTTTCTTTTATAAATTCCCTGAAAATTTAAATAAGCAAACTCGTAACGAATTTTCTCGTGCATTCGCACAACTTGCCTTTTTGCGCTCGAGGGATTAATATACAGTGTATATTAATTAAAAAAGGACCCGACTATGATAACAGCTCACGTATTTATCGCCACCAGTCTCGACGGATTTATCGCTCGACAAGACGGCGATATCGATTGGCTCTTAAGTCGCGACAATCCAAATGAAGACCACGGCTACAACGACTTTATCAAAGACATCGATGTCATTCTTATGGGAAGAAATTCCTACGAGAAAGTTTTAACACTGGGACCTTGGGGATACACAAAGCCTGTCATCGTTCTCTCAAAAACACTTGCCGATAAACCAGTTCCGAAAGAACTAGAGGGCCGAGTGCGTTTTATGATTCAATCTCCTAAAGAGATCATGGCCTCGCTATCTAAAGAAGGCGTTAAACGAGTGTATGTCGATGGCGGACAAATGATTCAATCATTTCTTCGCGATCAACTGATTGATGACATGGTAATCACGCAAGTGCCGGTGTTAATTGGAACAGGTCGTTCTCTCTTTGGTGAAGTGAACGGCGATATTTCTTTAAGTCATTTAAGCACAAAGGCTTTTCCGTCTGGTTTGGTCCAATCTCACTACCGAGTCAATAAATGAAAAAACGAGGTCGTCCCAAAGGAAAGACACTTTTAACAATAGAGGATATTTGTAGCGCATCCCTTAAGATTCTTGATGAATCAGGTTCAAAAGGGCTTTCAATGAGAACTCTAGCAGATGCCTTAGGTGTCACACCGATGGCGCTCTATAATCACGTCGAAGATCGCGTATCGTTATTGCGTGCTCTTTCTGATTACGTGTACCGAGATGTCTCCCAAAAGTTTAAACAAAGCACAGGAAGCCCACGAAAACGCACGGAGTTTCTGCTGATAAATTACTACGCAGCAGTGTTAAAGCATCCAAACTTATCTCTAAGTATTTTCGAAGCACCTGACGCATTTTCAATTGAGGCGGCACGAATCACGAATTATCTCGAAGCGCTGTTGAAAGACGCCGGTTTATCCCTGGCAAAAAGAAAGCTCTGGCTTGAAATCTTAGTCGATTTCACCCATGGAAGTTCGATTGCAACCGCGACACATCAGACAAAGAAAAAATCGGATCGCGCTTTTATTCAAAGTCAGTCGCAAAGATATGAAAAAGCACTGGCGGAACTACTTAATCACGTTTTTCCCTGAATTTCGTGCAATGATGGCTAGATGATCCATCAAGTAGGCGTCCTTGATTATTCGAATATGTAGGCTTTTATAGATGCTCTAAGATGTTCACAATTCTTCCAAAAGGATCGCGGACGAAAAAGCGGCGCACTCCCCAGGGCTCTTCGGTGAGTGCGTACTCAATTTTAAAGCGACCTTTTTTCATGCGGCGGTAGGCTTCATCGACATCGTCCACTTCAATGGAAAGATCGGGAACTGGAGTGTTAGATCCGCCTTGGGAGGCGAAACTAATTTGCACCGTCATCTTCGCCGAATTGCCATAAGTCGCAAGCCAGCCATGGTCCATCAAAAGCTCAAGGCCCAAGATGCGTTCATAAAATCTTTTTGCTGCCGAAATTTTCTTCGTTTGAATATTGGCGACGATGCGTTTTACTTTCATAATTCAATAAAAGCATGGCCGCGAGTTGAGGCTCAATGGATAAGAGAAGACCTGGAACAAAGCCTTGTTTGTGGAAGGTCTTAAAGTAGTGATTCGACAACAAGCCCTTGGCATTTTATTCTTTAAGCATGAGCAAATCATCTGCGACTTCCAAAGCATCTAAGAAGAATCAGACAACAATTCCAGCTCGGGTCCGAAGAGCCTTAGGCATCTCCAAAGGTGACACGCTTCTCTGGGCCATCAACGGCAACGAAGTCACCATTCGCATCATCAGCAAAGTGAAAGTAGATTGGACGAAGGCCTCTGAGATGTCCCTCTTAGAGTGGACTCCCGAAAAAGACGAAGAAGTCGGCCTTTAGAATAAGCGGGAGTGTTCCAAAAACCTCCCGAACGCCACCGACAGATTCTGTCATCACTGCCGAATCTCTAGTCAATAAATTACCCTAAAACCCGTTGGCATTCCTTGCATAAAAAGGGCTGATGGGCCGAATTCTATTATTATTCTTATTTTTCACAAGTCTCAGCGCTGCCGGAAAAACCGGGCAGATAGAGTTGGGGCGTGTGGAAGATCTTCTCAATCTCTCAGGCTCTTTTAAACAGGATGGGCCCAATTGCTTTGCCTCGGTGGCCTACGCAAGTGGCTTTATCGACGACGCTGCCTACGTTGACTCAGGCCTTTTTCAAGCCGCTCTAGAAACACCCTATTGTCAGACTCTCAAAACCTCTACCGATCTTAGGGTCGGCGATTTTGTTCTTCTAGGAGGCAGTCCTACAAAAGGAGGCGACCGCTGGGAGCACGCCATTTTGTACATGGGAGTAGGACAGGTCTTCGCAAAAATGGGATTTAAGAAAGAAGAAGCCGCATCCGTCGTCGCGATGACAGAAAACATCCAGTGGTATCTTCAACAAATCAGAACTCCTCAAGGAAGGATCTGTGCAGCCTCTTTTTTAGACGAAAGAAAACGCGCGATGTGTGAAAGGCATTCGCTCTTTCCGTCCTATTTTAGATGTGACTGGAAAGCATTAAGAAATGAATTAGAAAATTCAGCCCTCGCTCCCATATGGGCTGATGTTTTAAA
>NZ_CAMLDV010000190.1 GCF_946478835.1 uncultured Bdellovibrio sp.
ATGTTCATTCGGCGAAATCCCAGGGCCCGAATCGGTTACGCGTACGATAACGTTTTCAGTTTGATTGATAGTTTCAATTGTAACTTCTCCGCCTGACGGAGTGTATTTATGTGCATTATCCAAAAGATTCGCGATCACGCGACTGATAAGTCTCGCGTCGACAAGAGCCCAATCGTGAGTATCTAGTTTTTGAATGACCTTGATGTCTTTTTCTTCAAAAGCCATTTCATAAAGACTCATGATCTCTTTAACGATTTCAGAAATATATTTTTTTTCAAGTTTCAACTTTTTACTGCGATTTTCCGCTTCGGTGATATCTGTTAAGACTTGCAGGAAGTTCAGAATCTTGTCGGAGTTTTCATAGCAACTTTGCAAAGCTTCTCTGTAAGACTCAACATCCCCTTCACTTGTTAAAGCCAACTCGGCACGTCCGCGAAGTCTCGTAACCGGCGTACGAATATCATGAGCCAAGTGATCGAAGGCTTCTTTAAGTCCGCCAACAAGTCCCTCGATTTTATCGAGCATCTTGTTGCAAAGAACTTTAAGTTCTTCGAGTTCATCGTCACTGCCACCGACAGGAACACGTGTTGAAAGAGAACCGCTTTCGATTTTCTTCATCGAGGTGATCAGCTCACGCACAGGACTGAGAGTTTTGTTGGAAAGGAACAATCCTCCCAAGAATCCAATCAAGGCTACCGGCAATAGGAGCCACCAGAATATTTTTTGTAAATTTCTTAACTGGAGGTTCAAACCCTCAGTACTTTTTGCGACGACGACACGATTGCCGTCTTTCAGAATACGCCCGATGAAAATAACGGCGTCACTGCCATGAAGTTCCGGCATTGAGAAATCAAAGCTGTGAGCTCTTTGCCCCAACACTTCAATACGGAGCGACTCCGTATCAACTTTGAAATTAGGAAATGGTTCATGAAAGAATAAAACTTCACCACGCGGTGAAATCACCGAAACTAACAGAGCAGCATCACGATCGTAGTTCGGAATATAAGCAAAATAATCCTGAAAGTCTTGCAGACCTCGGATCTCAATGCGATTGCGGTACTCTTCGACTTTGGCTTCAAGAACAACACGCTCCTGATTTTGTAGAGCGTGACTTATTTGAAAATAAAGAAAACTGAAGATAACTGTTGAGCTGAGGATCAGCACTAAAGAGTACGCTAAGGTCAATTTAGTGCTGATTCGGAAAAGCGTCGGTTTAAGACGACTTAAGAACATATCCTACACCTCTGACTGTATAGATAAGTCGTGTAGGGAAATCTTTCTCTAACTTGTTGCGCAGACGACATACTAATACGTCTACCACGTTTGTTTGAGGATCGAAATCATAATTCCAAACTTCTTTAAGAATAGTTTGTTTGCCGATGATCTTATTCGGATTGCTCATGAATAAATCCAACAAAACAAATTCTCTTTCTTGAAGATCCAACTTGCGACCCGCACGAACCACTTCACGATTCAAACGGTTCAACTTCAAGTCTTGGAAAACCAATGAAGTAACTTCTGACGCCTTTTGCGCGCGCTTCAAAAGATTCTTCACGCGAATTTGAAGTTCAGCCATCGCAAAAGGTTTTGTGAGATAATCATCTCCACCCATGCTTAGACCTTTCAATCGGTCATCAAGTTCACGAAGTGCGCTGAGGATAAGAATCGGAGTGTTAACTTCTTTTTCGCGAAGAGACTTTGCAAACGTGTAACCGTCCATCTCTGGAAGCATCAAATCCAAAACGATGATATCGTAATGGTTAGTTAATGCACGCTCGTACGCGCGACGACCGTTTGATTCAACTTCGACTTCACCTTCTAGTTCGCCGAGGCCTTGTTTAACGATTGTTGCAATTTCGTTATCGTCTTCAACTACCAAGCATCTCATTTAGAGTCACCTTTGTTACGTTCATGTTATTTGTGAGGCTAGGATATATCAGATTTGTTTCTAAACAAAAGGTGCAAATTTCATAAATGGGCCTAAACAGGCCATTATTACACAGTTTTAATCGACTCCCTCTTGGGCATTGCAGAATTGAAACCTGTTTCGCTCTGAAACACAGTTGCCAAAAATAAAAAAACAGGCTCCTGGTCAGGGAGCCTGTGACATGGTCTTTATAGGTCTAGTTAGCTAGGATTATCTCTTAAGTTGGATAACCTCGTTCAAAAGTTCATCCGTTGTCGTGATTGTCTTCGCGTTGGCTTGGAAACCACGTTGATTTTGAATCATGTTTACGAATTCTGTCGCCAAGTCTACTGTAGATCTCTCAAGAGATTTCGCGAACAATTTACCGCGACCAGCTGCACCCGGGCCACCCAAAGAAGCAGTTCCAGAATCTCTAGATTCTTTCAAACGGTTGTTACCAACTTTGAAAAGAGCTTCTGGGTTTTCGAACTTCGCAAGAGCGATCTGAGCCAAGTCAGAAGCTTGTCCGTTCGAGTAAACCGCCGTCAAAATACCTTCGTCATTGAACGACAAACCAGTGATCGTACCAGCTGCCGCACCGTCTTGATGCCAAGAGATAAGGTCTGAGTTTTTACCGTACTGTTTCGTACCGTCCAAACCTTTACCACCGTCTTTAATCGCATCACCGAAGTTCAATTTAACTTCTTGTCCTTGAAGAGCACCGCCCTTGAAGTTGAAGCTCGACTCTGTTGTCTCTTGGCTGTCAAGTTTACCATCCACTGTGAATGTCAACTTACCGGCACACACTTGAGACATCATGCCTTCGTCACCGCCAGTGATCTCTTTACCGTCAACAAGGCCTTTGAATTCCCACTCACGGTCAGCCACTTTATTGAAGAAGAAGCTTACCAAGTGTTTGTTACCTTGAGAGTCGTACATCTCAACACCTGTAGAGTAGTGAGAAGTCGAATATGGATCTTTGATATCGAATTTCTTAGTCGCTTCCATGCGCGAGTCTAAGTTCAGATCCAATTTCAATTCTTTAGTCGCTTTCGCTGGGATCAAGGCGCGAGGGAATTTGATATCTGTCATTTTGTTAACGATATTGCCCTTCTCGTCTGTTGAGAAACCTTGAACTTTTTGATTGTCGTTAGTTACTAGGTAACCTTCACGGTCAAAGTGGAAAGATCCGTCACGAGTGTAAGACTCGCCGTCAGAACCTTTTACTTTGAAGTAACCGTCACCAGAGATTGCCAAGTCAGTTACTTTTTCCGTTGCGTCGATATTACCTTGAGTCAAGATAGGATTTACTGCACCGATCTTCACACCGCGACCGATTTGGTTACCACCAAGAATACCTTTTAAGTTTTTAGAAATGATATCCTGGAATTCTGCACGGCTCGCTTTGAAACCGACAGTGTTCGCGTTGGCGATGTTGTCACCGATAACACCCAAAGCTTCGCCTTGAGCAGTCATACCAGACACACCTGTGTAAAGAGATGAAAGAATACCCATGTGACCTCCATGTCGTTGGCGTCTTCAATCGGAATCCGCCGTTTGGAGGGCCTCCTCTACGAGGACCAGCCCTAATTCTTTTATTTAATTTTTCTAACCAAAGTTAACTAAGCCCATCCACTCTGCTAACTTTTCTTTGCGTTTAAATCACCACTGTTGAGTCGATGTTCGTGAACACATTTTCTTTCAATGCATTCTTGTCCATCACAGTCACAACTGTGTTGTTCTTCACGCTGACGATCAGTGCGGAGTCATTCATTAACACTAATGAATCCTTCGAACCTTTCGCCGCCGCTCTCGAAATCGCGTCTTGCAGCTTCGTGATATCCTCAGGTGAATAACTTATTCCCCGAGTCTTCATCCGCTCAATCGCGTGATTCGAAAACTTCACCCCTTCAGCGGCCTTGGCGAGGCCCGGATTTCCCTGAATCATGTTCTGAGGCTTCATGCCTCCGACATTACTCAGAGTCTCCTTGAAGGAGGGTCCCGTGCCCAGATCCGGTTGTTTCACCTTCGCTGGTTGCTGCGGAACGAGTTGATCTAGAGTTTGTATCTTTTTTAAGTCCACCATTTTATTTCGCCGTCTCCTTAGCGATCTTCTCCATCATGTCGCGGGATAAACCCACTGTGTTGAGGATATTAGATTTTGCCGCAGGAGCCGGAGATGGTGAAGCCTTTTGTTGCTCTACATTCCCCTCTTTTACAGTTTGTCCTTTAGCATCATCCTTTTTCAAGTCTAGGTTTGTAACATCATTTACTTTCTGGTCGTTGTTCATAAGACGAGGGTCCGTAATCTTTTTCACGTCAGAGAAGCGAATCGCCTGATTTCCAACGTGAAGAACAGGGCCTTCACTCGAGTAACTCACGCCCGTGATGATTCCATCGAAGTCCGTCTTCAACGCAATCTTCTTTCCGTCTGCGCCTTTTGCTTCTGCCATGAATTGATATTCACCAGGAGCTGCTTTCATCGCTCTGTCATCTTCACCGTTCCAAGTGAGTTTGTTTTCACCCTTCTTGAGACCTTTCAGATTGTAAGTGCGAACAACAGTTCCCTCGGAGTCACGAACTTTCACCGTCACTTCACTTGCTTCCATCGGCAAGTTGAATTTGAAATCGTGATCTTTATCCGTCGGTCCACGCACCACTTTTGAAGAATCACCCGCAACGGCTTTACCGATCAAGTTCAACGCTTGGAAATTTTCAGAAGGTTTTTGTCCGTTCTTCATTTCTTCCAATGTCTTGTTCATGTTCTGCATTTGCTCGAGTGATGAGAAGTTCGCAAGCTGGGCTGCCATCTCATGACTCTTCAATGGATTCGTTGGATCTTGGTTTTTCATTTGCGCAAGCATCAGCTTGAAGAAAGCATCTTTATCCAAATTTGGATTTCCCACCGTGCGAACTTTCTTGGATGGATCTGTCCAGTTTGGATCGACAATTTTATTTAAGACGTCGCCGACGTTTTCACCGCCGACTTTTTCTTTATCTTGAGCACTGATATTGGATGCGCCTGCATTCTCAGGTTTCGTCGTTGTCGCCCCGAATGCATTCACTCCTAGTTTGGTACTCATGACTGTCATGCTTTACTCCTTCTAAGTTAAGCAACTAAATTTAATCCGCTCCCCTTGCCTTCAACATTGCGTGCACGTGCTGTGCTCGATGTTTCGATGGGTTGCAAAGGATCGCGACCACGATTTCCATAACCTTTTAAGTTTGGCATTTCCAAGAAAGATTCTTTACGTCCTTGTGAACCGAAGTTTTCATTAAACTGGTTCCAGAATTGACGAGTTTGATCCCTCTGGTTTTGGCCATTCATATTGGTTTGGTTTTGTGTCGCCGTATCCGCAGATGCTGAGTTCACAACATCCACCTTCACATTTTCCATCGAGAGCTTGTGAGCAGCAAGACTGGTTTTCAGTTCAGCTAGACTAGACTCAATCGTCTTCTTCGCTTCCTGAGTATCCGCCGACATCTGCAAGTTCACTTTGCCGTCTTGAAGCATCACTTTGAGGTGAATCGTTCCCATGCCCTCAGGGGTCATTTGAACTTTCATCTCACCGCCACCTTTTTTAATCAGGTATTGCGCTTGATTCATGAGTTGTTTCACGGCCGCTTCGTTTTCTGCAGGATTTGCCGGAGCTGTCGGAGCCGCTGCCGCCATAGGAGCTGCCGCGTTCAATCCCAGAGTTTCACCTTTGATAGGTGCTCCGTGAATGCCCTCAAGCCCTGTCAGACTGCTTTTGAAGTCTGCGGCTTTTTCCACAAGCTTCGTCGCTGCTTCCTTACCGCCCGTCATCAATTTTGCCGCAGACTCTTGTGAGTTTTGCTGCATGAAAGATTGACCTTGCGATTGATTTTGGAAGAACTCTTGGCTCGCTTTGTTTTGGACATTCGGAATTTGTCCTTGCATTGCGACCGGAGCTTTTTCCAATTTCGGCGCTTGCGCTGCCTGTTGGAATTCATCCATCAGTTCTGGAGTCTCTTCACTGCCTGCCTCTTGCGCTTGCTTTGCTTGAGCCGCTTGTTTTGCTGCTAAAGCGGCGAGCAATGCCGGAGACATCGCCTCTTTCATTTGCCCTTGCAAATGCGGAGGCAACTCTTCAAGCTTCGGTCCTTGCGCCGCTGCCGGAGGAGTTTGTGGCATTTCCGTTTCAGGAACTTCCATTGGCATTTCATCTTGAGCGATGTCT
>NZ_CAMLDV010000191.1 GCF_946478835.1 uncultured Bdellovibrio sp.
CAGCAGATGGGAGCCAACCTTTTTGTGCCGAAACCTTTTGAAGATATATTCGCCATCGTAAAAATGGCTGAGGAATTGTTAGCATGAGAATTATCGCGGGCAAGTATCGTGGACATCAGTTGGTGGCGTTTAAGGCGGATCACATTCGCCCGACCACAGACCGCGTGAAGGAAACGTTGTTTAATAAAATTCAGTTTCATATCGAAGGAGCCAAAGTCGTCGATCTTTTTTGCGGCACAGGCAACTTAGGGATCGAAGCCCTTTCCAGGGATGCCACTTTTTGCACTTTCGTGGAAAAAAATCCGAAGTCGTTGACGATCACTCGTCAGAATTTGGAGAAGCTCAAGGTTCCCGGTGATCAGTATAAAATTATTAATATGGATGTGATTGCGTATTTGAAATCCTACAAGGGAGAACCCTTTGACGTGATTTTAGCGGATCCTCCATTCACTGAAAAAATGGCTCACGCCGTAATGGAAGCTGCTAGTCAAAGCGAAGGTTTTGGTGCGCATACAATTATGGCAATTGAGTCAGAAAAAAAAGAACGCATGGAAGAGCGTTATGGTGCTTTGGTTCGTTATAGCCAAAAGGACTACGGGGACAAGTATTTGAATTTGTTCTGCCATGAAAGCGCTTTAGAGGAAGGCGAAAGCAATGAGTAAAATCGCGGTTTATCCTGGAAGTTTTGATCCGATCACGATGGGACACGTTGATATCATCAACCGCATTGCTCGTCAGTACGATCAAGTGATTGTTCTTGTGGCGCAGTCTTCGCAAAAGCAATCCATGTTCACGGCCGAAGAACGCAAAGCTTTGATTGAAAAATCTTTATCGCATTTAAAGAATGTAAAGGTCGATATTTTTGGTGGACTCACTGTAGAGTATATGAAAAAAGCGAACTCACAGGTCATCGTCAGAGGCCTTCGTGCCGTGGTTGATTTTGAATACGAAATGACGATGGCGAACATGAACAGAAAAATCGCGCCGGAAATTGAAACGCTGTTGGTTTTTGCAAGCCCCGAGTACTACTACATTTCATCTCGTGGGGTGAAAGAGCTGGCGATTAACGGCGGTGCTTTAAAAGATTTGGTTCCTGAATGTGTGATCGAGGCATTAGAAAAGAAGATTAAAAAATAAAGGAGTGAGAGTTGATTCAGCTTTCAAAAAGAGCCCAAAATTTGAAGACCTCTCCAACATTGTTCCTGGTCGCCAAAGCTCGTGAGCTGGCTTCACAAGGACATGACGTGATCTCCCTCACAGTCGGCGAGCCTGACTGGCCGACATTCAAAGCTCCTTCGGATGCGGGTATTGAAGCGATTCAAAAAGGGATCACAAAATACACTCCTGCCAATGGCACGATCGAACTTCGCAAAGCCATTTCTGAAAAAATTAAAACTGAGTTGGGATTTGATTATACTCCCAAAGAAATCACGGTCGCGTCAGGTGCGAAGTATATTATCTTCGCTGCTTTGCAGATGCTTTGCTCGCCTGGGGATGAAGTGATTGTCGCGACTCCTTACTGGGTGAGTTACCCGACAATGATTGAGCTTGCTGATGGAGTGCCTCACATTGTGGAGTGTGGTGAAGAGGAAAATTTCAAAATCACCCCGGCCTTACTGGAAAAAGCCATCAACTCAAAAACAAAAGCATTTTTATTCTGCTCTCCAAGCAATCCAACGGGACTTCAATATTCCGCTGAAGAATTAAAAGCTCTGGCAGAAGTTTTAAGAAGACATCCGCAGGTTGCAATTATTTCTGATGATATTTACAACCGTTTGGTTTTTGATGGTACTAAAGTAGCTCCGCATATTTTGCAGGTGGCACCTGACTTGCGTGATCGCACCGTTTTGGTGAACGGCGGATCTAAAGCCTACTCGATGACAGGATGGCGCATTGGTTGGGCTGCGGGACCTGAAAGATTGATTACGGCGATGGCGGATTATCAAAGTCAGTCAACAGGATCTCCTTCAAGCATTTCGCAACATGCTTTATTGGCAGGTCTTAAAGTCAGTGAATCGGACATTTCCGAAGTCGTGCATAAATTGATCGCGCGAAAAGAATCTGGAATGAAAGAACTTTCTTCGGTGTCGCACTTCAAAGTCGCGGAACCGCAAGGGGCTTTTTATTTTTGGGTGGATATTCGCTCTTGCCTGGGCAAAACATACAAAGACCGTTTGATCCGCACTTCGAAAGACTTCTGCGATATCTTGCTTGAAACTTTCTATGTGGCGACAGTTCCAGGTGCAGAGTGTGGCACCGAAGGATTTATGCGTTTAAGTTTCGCCGTTTCAGAAGAAACAATGAAACGGGCCATTGTGAGAATGAAAGACTTTGTCGGGCAGCTAGTTTAGATGAAAAAAAAGAACCTTTATTTTTTACTGATTGTGATCGCTGTAGGAATTTTATTTCTGATTTTGGGCGATGATGATTTTCAAGAAAAATGGGTTCCTCAATCCTTTCGCAAAAGTGTTTCAAAAAATATTGCGATCACCGAAGGCACAGTTTCCCAAGTTCAAGGTGGATCTTCTGAGGGAAATGAAGTCGCGAATATTCCTAAAGTCAGCGCTGCCTTCATTCAGTGGTTTGAAAACGAAGCTCGCGACATGGAAAAGTCTTCTGCAGATCCGAGGGGCAAAGAGGCACAGCTTAAAGAGGCCGTTCAAAAGATGGAACCTTTTGAGGTGCAGTATCTGAAAGAAAAATCCTTAAATATGAACCAATCCGCGACTAATCGTATTCTCGCGGTGTATTTAATGACTTTGGCTCCTGAAGTGACGTCGGGGGCTTTGAGCGAAATCGCGCAAGCTCCCTTGGCAATGCAAGGGGAACACCCGGTGCATTCTCCGGAAGAGACTTTGGCGGCTCAAGAGAAGTCTTTGCGTCGTATGGCGATCGATTCTTTGATTGAGCAGGCCCGCAAGGATGAAGTCCGCCGTGAGCAAGTAAAGAACGTCATCAGTCAAATTACAGACCGCTCTTTGCGCGAATATGCCGAAAGAAGCTTTGCCAAGCTCAAATAAGTAATAGCTGAGATTAAGAAGATTTATAATAATTTTGTACTGCTGCATTATTAGTCTTTTTTCGTGATCTTTTGAATCTTTTGAATAAGATCCCCTGCAAGTTTTCATAACAGAGGGGAAATTATGAAAAGACTTGTTTTGCTATTAAGCTTTATCGTGGGCTTTACAGGTTCCACGGCTCTTGCAGCGGACTGCGTTTCTAAAGCAGAAATGACAGAGATCGCTTCTCACTTCACACAATTCAGAGACCTTGCAAGAAAAGATTTCTGTTTTGACGGTTCACAAACTTCGAACTTGATTGCCACAATCATGTTCATGAGAAAAACGGCTTTCGAAGCCGACATGCCAAAAAGTTCGGATGAACTTTTCTCAGGCCGTTTCTCACAAAGCTGGTACAACTACTTCATCGGTCGCATCGATGATCTTGATGTGCAAAGCAGCTGTCCAAAAGGTGTAGGCGCTTACGTTTACGGTTTTGGTAACACAATGTACATCTGTCCAATGATGTTGACGGATGCCTTCTCGGCTTTGGATCGCGCAAGTGTGTTCATGCATGAGGCTCGTCACATTGACGGTTATCCTCATACAACATGCTCTCGCGGCGCTCGCAAAGGTTTGCAAGGCGCTTGTGACGTGCGTATTTCTGACGGTGGCTCTTATGCCGTGACTGTGGAAACTTACGCTCAGCTTGCAAAATACGCGACAGATCTTCATCCGGCGTTGAAAGCTTACTCTTTGGCTTCTGCTGTGACTTATGCGGATGAAGCGTTTGAAACTCCGGCACGTGTAGATCGTCAAGATGAACTTCTTTTGATGAGCAATACAAAAGGTTTCTTTTCTTTGGATGTTACAAAGAGCAACCGTGTAGAAACTTTGGGTAACACTCCAGCTTTGGGTCACATTGTTTCTCGTGCTCAGCACTTGATCTTGTTCCCTGAAGATAAAAATCTTCCGGCGGAATACCTCTTCACGAAAAATGAAGGCAAGATTTCTCAAGCGGCAGGGGAAGCTGCGATTGAGTACAACTCACAAACTCCGGCACAAAGAGCAGAGCTTGTGGACTTGCATATTGGTGCTCAATGGATGGCGAAGGTTTACGCTGATAAAGTGAAGTTCACATGCGATCCGCGCGCGGCGACTGTGAATGAGCTTCCAATGAACGGTGCAAAGGCCGTTGGTATTTTGTACGTGAATGGCTACGACCGCACATCTCGTTTGAATTACTTGATGGCAGACGATGGCAATGTGTATGAATTCGGTTGCACAGAGTCTTTCAGACCGTTCCTACGCGCTTCTTCTATGAAGCTTGATAAGAACTTCAAACGCATCCACAAAGTGGGCAATATCGTTGTGGGTTTGACTTACGACGGTCACTTGTTCCAAATCGATGGAACTAAAACAATTGCGATCCAAACGGCGATCGACGGCCAAATCTATGAAATTGCGCCTCGTCAGTCTTACGGATTCTTTAATTCTGCGAACTAATTACGTTTGCACGGCCCACACAAGGCTGAGGGCTTAAGGCCCGGAACAATAAAAAAAGGCGAACCCAGTGTTCGCCTTTTTTATTTTTAAATTGGATCTTCTGCTTAGAACAGATTTCTGAAGAACGCGAAGATGCGGGCGAAGAAGCCTTCCTCTTTAAGCGGAGTGGCTTTTTCCACCGAGCTTGGCGAGCGATCATCAGCACATTGATATTGAATATCGATCGTGCGACCTGCTGGAACTGGTGTATCGAAGACCAAGTTCATACCTTCAATACGAGATTGCACAGGACCGATCGTCGGTGTGATCGTCACCGTGAGGTTTCCGTTATAAGGAGCACACTCCAACGGAACGGAACTCAAAGAATCCTGAATACGGTCAAAGAACAAGTTCATATTTGAAGAGTAGTCGGAGTCACAGATACTTCCGATACCACCGCCTGTGAGGTTTGAAAGTTCGGCGTATTTAAAGCCGTAGTGGCTTTGGTAACCGCCGCTGTCTTGAGAAGCCTTACAAGAGGAATCGCCCGGTTTCACAATGATGGAGTTTACAGTGAAGCGGCGAGTAGCACCCAAAATTTGTTTTACGAAGTCCACGAAGACTGCTGGCTTATCTTCGTTATCTAGTGGTTTAAGTTCGCCTGTATAAAACTGTTGAGAAGCATCACCGCCAATACTTCTTTCGTCTTCGTCGGAAATAATAATGTAGGCGACAGCGGAGTCGTTACGGTAACAACCGTTGTTTGGTTGATAGCTAGGATCGCCATTCCATACATGCTTATAGGCTGCAAGGATCGCACGTTCGTCATCAGAGCCGGCCCAACCTGCGCCAATGTAGTTAATTGTATTGGTAAAAATTGTTGAAAGGTTTGCGGTTCCTTTTTTTAGAACCATTCCTAAGCTAGTATTGCTAGGAGATTGCCAATAAATAGATGCGCCCCAAGCCTTGCTGCCGTCCGACATTGTTAGGGATCGAGTCACCGTCGCACACATTTGCCAATCAATATTTGAATTCTGAAGCTTCGTCACAAACCCGGCAAGGTTCGCTGCTAATTTCTGGTTATCAGGCAACATCGAGTTGGAGTCATCAACCACAAGAACGATATCAAGTTTGTTGTTCGTCGCCGTCACCGTATTATTGTAGTGAACATCACGCAAACTTGTCGGTGGAGTAGTTGTGGGTGTCGGAGTGGGGCTTGAGTTCGGATCGACTTTGACGTCTTCTTCTGATGATGCTGAAAACTTCACAGGCCCGCAAGCAGACAACAACAACACCATCGCCAATACTGATGCACGGAACATACACACTCCCCTTTCATGCAGGATAGCACACCGTTTTTTGTGTACCAAAGCGGTCCGGGGTCTAGTCCTGTTTTGAAACACCTGTAAATACAGGCATTCCCGGCATTTTAAGACCTAGGTCTCATTGTTAGACGGACCTTCGGCAGTTTAGAATTAAATCATATTAGGCGAGGAGGCCGGGTGAGCTTTTGGTTCTTACTACAAGTTCTAGTGAATTTGATTCTTTTAGCAGGCGTTGTAGGGATGTGGGTTCGCCTTAATCGTCCTCCCAAAGATGATCCTCGTTTGAGCAAAGG
>NZ_CAMLDV010000192.1 GCF_946478835.1 uncultured Bdellovibrio sp.
AAACGCATCGCGCGGCTTTAAAAAGCGCAGCCCGGGATATCTATTTGGTAAAAAGAAAGAATAGAGAAGAAACCAAGGAAATGAAAACCATAGCAAGAATTCTACGCAAGCGTTGCTAAACGCCAACCTAAGCCTTTATTGTTGATCCCAAGTCAAAAATGAATTGAATTTTCACGTCTTAATCGGCAATAAATTTTTGGCTACTATGAGGGAGCAATATAAAGGAGAACAAAATGCAAATCCCTCAAATCGGTTTAGGAACTTTTCGTCTTAAAGGTGTCGAAGCTCAAAATTCAGTTTTAACAGGTCTTGAGCTTGGATATCGTCACATCGACACAGCCCAGATCTATGACAACGAAAAAGATGTCGGCGCGGCTCTCAAAAAATCTAAAGTCGCTCGCGAAAATATTTTTCTCACAACAAAAGTATGGACGGCGAATCTTTCCAAAGAAAAACTCATCCCAAGTCTCAAAGAAAGCCTGCAGAAATTAGGAACTCAGGATGTGGACCTTACATTGATTCACTGGCCGTCACCAAAAAATGAAATTCCGCTGCGTGAAACTCTCGAGGCACTTCAAGAAGCGAAGAGTCTTGGGCTAACGAAAAACATCGGACTTTCAAATTTCACTGTGGCGCAAATGAAGGAAGCGTTGGAGATCGTTGGCAAGAACACTCTTTTGACGAATCAAATTGAAGTTCATCCATTCCTACAGAATAAAAAAGTCATCGATTTCAGTAAAACATACGGAATTAAAGTCACGGCTTACATGCCATTGGCCTACGGCAGAGTGATGAAGGACGAAGTGCTTCAGGGGCTTGCGAAAAAATACGAGACAACACCCGCCGAGATTGCATTGTCATGGTTGCTCGATCAAGACATGGTCGTCATTCCGTCTTCGACCAAAAAAGAAAACCTTCTTGCGAATCTCAAAGTCCGCAAGGGTTTGTTAACATCTGATGATTTTAAAGATATCGAGAAATTAGATCGGGGAGAACGCTTGGCAAATCCGGATTTTGCACCGGCGTGGGACTAGCTTACTTGCATTGCAAAAGTTCTGTCGTTTTTAGATTTGCCAGTTGCTTATAGAGATCCGCAATTAACTGCATATTTTGATATGTCGTTAATGTCCAAGCGTTATCCAAAGCTCCTAACGTCAATCCATCGAGCAGTTGGTTGGGGGCTTTTTCGATCAAAGCGGATTGCTGTTGACGTAAGACTTCGATGCGGGATTTGATTTGCTCTTCAGACATGGTGATGAGGATTTTGTTTTCATGCTCTAGCTTTTCTGCCACTTTGGATTCTCTATTTTGCAAATCCAGAATAGTCCACGCCACTACAGAAGACACCGGAGGCATTGTGATGGCTGGGCTCGCAGCTATCAGAGCTCCACTTAAAAATTGATTTTGGATTCTATTAGCAATGAACTGCGCTGTGCCTTCCATAAAATTGGAATGAGCCGCTCCCGCTTTTCCGACAATACCATAAGACGACGCGCCCTCTGCTGCCACCATGCTTTCGGCGATAAATAACAAAGCCATGCTGCCGACCGCAAGGACAACAGAGTTGTAGTGGTCCTTGCTTGCACCCTCGTGCATTTCTTTAAAACTGTCTGCAACAACCTGCATATCTTGGGCTTGCATGTGATAAGCCCGTGCATGGCGGGCCAGAATTTCTTTATCACAGTTTTGGGCCTGGGCCGTTCCGTAAGAGAAAACCAAAGAAAGAGCGGTCAGAGCTGAAACAAAGCGGTTCATGAGTATCCTTTTAAACATTGAAATGAAATGACTGAAAGAAAGCAGCCACGATTTGCAGCATGGACCCGATAAAGTTTCTTGGGTTCACGGCCGTATAACCGCGTTTGTTTTGCACGTGAGTCTCAAAGTGCAAGTGAGGAGCAGTGCCAATTCCCGTGTTGCCAGAAAGAGCAATCAAATCACCTTGGTTCACGCTGGCACCGGCTTTGGTTTTAAACGCTGAAAGATGCGCATACAAAGTTTCAAGTTTTGCATTTGGATGAACCACGATCACGTAGTTGCCATAACCCGAAACTTTCTTTGTAAGACGATTTCTCTCGGTACGAGTTGCGAGAACTTTTCCTGAATAAACGCTCACAACCTGAGTGCCAATACCCGCGCGAAGGTCAATACCCTTATGCAGGCGGTTGATTTTTAAAACAGGGTGGCGGCGCATTCCGAATTCACTTGTCGCTACGATGCAGCCCTTGCCGCAATTTTTAATCGGACTGATGATCGTCTCTGTAGATCCTGCTTTATCGACAATACCAAACTCTTCGCGGTCTTTACGAAGACGGTCAATTTCTTTAGCCAAAGAGTTCATCTTACTAAGAGTGTTTGCAATTTTATATTCAAAGAACGATTGTCTGATAGCATTTCCGTTACTTTCTAAAGACGACGCTTGGCGCAGATCCGGCAGGGAAATACAGAAGTCCGTGCGGTCAATGACGTCAGAAGAACGAAGGTCTTCATCAAGCACGTCGACCACGCGAATTCCGCAAGCCCACCCCAGGCGTGACTTCTGAATATTTTTTTGTCCTGGAATAATATAAGGATAGTTCACGCGCTCAGGGCTGCTTTGTGCAAGAGTCAAAGAATCATTAATGTCTTTAATATCGATAGCAAGAATGGTGTCTTCAGGAACGTTCAACTGAGACGTGAGGGCACGATCGCCGTTCGGCATTTCCGTAGCAAGAAAAAGATGAATGGAGTTGTTTGTCTTTAAGTAGAGAGTTCCATCCATTTCATCTGCGGCATGAGCGAAGCTGACAGGAGCCACAGCGAGGAATAAAACGCTACTCATTAGCTGAGATATAAACTTTCTTTGCATACGTTCCTCCAGACTGCTTCGCGGAATTGCGAAGAACAGGCCGGAAAGGAGACGGTAGGGAGCTCATTAAATTCGATCTCACCCAAAAAGAGTGTCAAACAGCTAGTGAGGTGACTACAAAAGTTGTCACTCTGCCGGTAACGGAATGATGTCGGTCTCTCCGGGGACTTGCGGAAAGCTTCCGTCACGCCACTGTTGTTTTGCGTTTTCGATTTTTTCTTTGGATGACGAAACATAGTTCCAATAAATGTGCCGAGGTTCGGGGAAAGCTTCTCCACCTAAAACAACAAAGCGAGTGTCTTCAGTTGCCGTGACTTTCAATGACGAATCTTTTTCGAGCACAACGAAATCATCCGGATTGATTCTCTTCTCACCCACAGACAGCTGTCCTTTGATGATGTAAAAAGCCAACTCGTGTGTTCCCGGATCATATTCGAACGTTTGATCTTTCTTTAAGCTCACATCCATAAAGAAAAGCGGGGAGTAAGCGTTCACCGGAGATTTTTTGTCGAACGCACTCCCGGCTACGAGCACCACGTCCGCACCGTTCACCTGAAAGCGCGGAATGCTTTCTTGCGGGTGATGCGTGAAAGAAGGTTCTGTGTCTTCATCTTTCAGTGGCAACGCCACCCAAAACTGCAAGAGATGTAAGCGGTGAGCTTTGTCGCGCAACTCTTCCGGCATGCGCTCTGAGTGAGAAATGCCTTTTCCTGCCGTCATCCAGTTGACGTCTCCCGGAGAGAGCACTTGTTTGTTTCCAAGGCTGTCATGGTGTAAAACCTGACCCTCTAGAAGATAGCTCAGAGTAGACAACCCAATGTGAGGATGAGGACGAACATCTATACCTTGGCCCGCGGAGAAGTCTGTCGCAGGAAAATAATCGAAAAAGATAAAAGGCCCCACCATGCGCTTCTTCGCGTAGGGAATCAAACGGTGCACAACGGGACCACCCACAGAGACTAAGCGCGGTGCAATCTCCATAAGAATATTATTTTGTGTGGTACTCATATTATGCCCCCTTTTATTCTATTCAAAGTCATGTTAGCTTAGGTCATGAAAACAAAAAAAGAAATAGTTGATAATTGGTTGCCTCGCTACACAGGCGTACCCCTCAATGAATTTGGTCAGTACATTTTGCTTACAAACTTCGGCAATTACGTAAAGATGTTTGCCGATCAATTCAATGTTCCCGTGCGCGGACTTGATAAGCCCATGCAAACAGCAACAGCCGAAAACATCACGATCATGAACTTCGGAATGGGCAGTGCTCTTGCCGCCACTTGCATGGATCTTCTGTCAGCCATCAATCCGAAAGCCGCTTTGTTCCTTGGTAAGTGCGGCGGTATCAAAAAGAAAAACCAGCTTGGTGACTTTGTTCTTCCTATCGCGGCCATTCGCGGTGAAGGAACAAGTAATGAATATCTCCCGGCAGAGATTCCGGCTCTTCCGTCGTTCCGTTTGCAAAAAGCAGTTTCCTCGATGATCGCAAAACATCAATGCGATTATTGGACAGGCACGGTTTACACAACAAATCGCCGCGTGTGGGAACACGATGATCAATTCAAAGATTATCTGACAAAAACACGTGCGATGGCAGTGGATATGGAAACAGCGACGATCTTCGTAACGGGTTTCGTGAATGAAATTCCGCGCGGTGCCCTGTTGCTTGTGTCTGACAATCCGATGATTCCAGACGGTGTGAAGACAGAAGAGAGTGATAAAAAAGTCACTGCGAACTATGTCGAAAAGCATTTGAGCATCGGTATTGACGCTCTTCGCGAGCTTCGTGACTCCGGTGAGTCGGTGAAGCATTTGCGTTGGGATTGATTTCGCGCAAAATTTAAACTCTCTAAATTCCAAATTCGTGCAGGTTTTGTAGCATGTGAACCATTGCGAGGAGGCCTGCATGAAATGGATAATTCTATTTCTTACCGTCTTTTCTTTATCTCAAAGTTTTGCCGCTGATAATCTGCCTCGGCCTTTGCCGGACGATCCTTATCCGCAAGAGCCTTATCCCGGAGAACCTCCGCCTTCACGCCCAGAGCCACCTCCACCACGCCAGGAAATTTTGTACTCCATTGGCATTGGTGAGACGGGCCGTTTCGGCGCACGCACGTATCAATTCTTTCCGCGACCGGATTTAAATCGCGTCACGAAAATTCGTTTAGTGGGTGCACGAAACAATATTGAGATTAAAGAAGTCAGAATTATTTATGCTGATAATTCAGGTGAACGATACGAACGTTCACTTCCCGGGGATCTGAATGCGGGAGGAGTCCGCGAAGCTTATTTGGATGGACGTCGCATTTATCGCATTGAAATCACGGCCTCGTCTTCGTATTTCTGGAAAAAGCCGGGGAGCTACCGAGTGGACATCACGGCTGTGAGATAACAAGTGCACTTTTTTTGAGCATGAAAATTAGATATGAAAATAGAAAAAGCTCTCGCTTTCATCGGGTGCTTTTTCTTATTTTCACCTTTTTTCATGCAATTAACATGTTGTGTCATTCTGAAAACTGCGATATAACTGGGCCCACTTTGAATCAATACACAATTGAATGATGCACTTTTGGGGAGGCTCGCTTTGATCAATCCAGGCAATAATATGCACGCTGAAGAAATGATCGACTCTGACTTGGACTCGGACCTAGAGAACGAAAAAGAGATGAAGAAAACCTCTGCTTTCGAAGCAGATATGGATGATGACCTTGAGAGCGAAATGGCTCTAGCTGGCATTCCCGGCAATTTGTTGATGGAAGGCGAAGAAGACGACCTCAACCTTGATGAAATCGAAAATATCTTAGAGTTGTCTGATACAACGTATCCGAAATTCACATTGGCGAAAAACAAAGCTCGTTTCCTAAGAATGGTGAGTTGGTACCGTGGTAAAGAAGAGTGGATTGAAGTTGCTCCTCTTTCTGGCGTGACAAAACTTTTCAAGCAACAAACAAAAGAACTAGAAGGCATCCGTTCTTCGAAGTTGGACTACGAAATGGAACTTGAAACAGGAACTTTGACTCCGTCACAAAGATCTTATCGCCGTGACGAATTGAAGATGTGCAAAGTTCAAGAGAAAATGGCTGTTCACTTGATCTCTAAACTTCAAGTGAAGATCAAATCTGGCCGCCGCTAATTACGGCGGACGCCGGCAGAGCGAAGCGACCTCGGGTCGCGTAGCTGAAGCAGTATAAAATTTAGAACCACTAAAACGCCAAGCCTAAAAGCTTG
>NZ_CAMLDV010000193.1 GCF_946478835.1 uncultured Bdellovibrio sp.
TTTAAATCACTTTCTGATTTTCTAAAGCGGGGTGTTTGAAAATGCGTATAAAAAAGACCGTTGTGAATATGCTGATGACCTGCGACCAAAACATTGTCTAAAACAGTGAGGCCTTTAAAAAGACGAATGTTCTGAAACGTACGAGTCACACCACGGTGGGAAATTTCATAAGGCTTAAGTCCTTTTAAAGATTTCCCCTCTAAAGCCACTTCACCGTGAGTCGGTGAATACACGCCCGTAAGCATATTAAACACCGTTGTTTTTCCCGCACCATTGGGACCGATGAGTCCGGCAAGCTGACCTTTTTTAATTTGGAATTCCAAAGAGTCGACGGCTTTAAGACCGCCGAACTGCATGGTGATCTTGCGAGCTTCAAGCAGAACGTCGGACATATTTTCTCCAAACATCAGTGATCTCAAGATCACCGAAAAGGCCCTTAGGACGTAAAATCATCACAAGAACTAAAGACAAAGAATAAATCACCATACGCAGATCCACGCCTGTGATCTCTTGCAAAGGACGTAAAGCTTCCGGCAAGACCGTGATAAAGACCGCAGCTACCACGGAGCCCGTCATTGAACCCATGCCACCCAGTACGACCATGATTACGGCATTCACGCTTTGCAGAAACGTGAAAGAGGAAGGACTGATGAAGTTTGTAAAATGAGAGAATAAAGAACCCGCAACACCTGCAAAGAAACTGGAAAGAACAAACGCGCGCACTTTCATACGAGTGGTATTAATACCCATGGCTTCCGCCGCGATTTCATCTTCGCGAACACTTAAAAATCCGCGGCCATAAGTGGAATGCATCACACGCCAAATAGTGAAGAAACAAATCACAAGCCACAAAGAAGCAAAAATGAATGAAAACAAGAAAGAACTAAATCCAGGAATATTCGAGTAACCGCGAGGGCCGCCTAAGAAATCCATATTTAACAACGCCACACGAATGATCTCGCCAAAGCCCAAAGTCACAATCGCTAAGTAATCACCTTTAAGACGAAGAGAAGGAAGGCCCACCAGGAATCCGGCACCTGCCGCGACAAGTCCCGCACAACCTGCCCAAATAAAAAACTCAACGGCTTGCAGAGACGGAGGCAAAAGATCCCAGTGTGTGTTTGCGTAAGCGGAGAAGTAAGCGCCGATCGCCATAAATCCCGCGTGTCCTAAAGAGAACTGTCCCGTGTATCCGTTAACAAGATTCAAACTCATTGAAAGAAGACAGTTCACCAAAGCAAAAAGCAAAATCAATTGGAAGTAAGCATTGACGCTGAAATCAAAGACCAGACCCAGAAGGGATAAGGCCGCAATAGCAATCAGTGGAGACTTAATAAACTTCATTAGACTTTCTCCACTGTGTATTTACCAAGAAGGCCTGCAGGTTTAAAGATCAAGATCACAATCAAAATACCGAACGCCAAAGCATCGCGGTACGTACTGGAAAGATAAGCAACGACCATCTCTTCGGAAAGTCCCATGATCAGTGCTCCTAAAACCGCACCGCCGACATTGCCGATTCCACCAAGAACGGCTGCGACGAACGCTTTAAGACCAATCATCATTCCCATCAAAGGATCAATTTTGGGATACTTCATTCCGACAAGAACACTGCCGACGCCGGCCAAAGAAGAACCAACGATAAATGTAAATGCAATAATGCGATCTGGATTCACGCCTAAAAGACTTGCGACAGAGGCATTCGCGCTCACTGCACGCATCGCGCGACCCAATTTGGTTTTAAAAATAAGAAACTGAAGTCCCAGCATCGCAAGAACACTCACGATCAGAACCGTGACATCAAAAGATTTTAATTCCACATCACCAATGTTGAACAAAACCATGTCCTTCATCACTTCAGGAAAAACTTTAGGATCAGCGCCGAAAACAACTTGTCCCGCGTATTCCAGGAAAAGGCTCACGCCGATAGCCGTGATAAGAACGTTTAATTTAGGTGCATTACGAAGAGGGCGATAAGCCAAGCGTTCAATAGCCAGTCCCAAGAGACTGCAACAAACCATCGAGACAACAAGAAGAGTGATTAGAGTCGCGATGCCAGGACTTGCATCAATTCCAAAAAAGCGGGCGACATAGTAGGCGGCAAAGGCGCCCACCATGTAAACATCGGAGTGGGCGAAGTTGATCATTTTCAGGATTCCATACACCATCGTGTATCCAAGGGCGATCAGTGCGTAAATAGATCCAAGACTGATACCGTTGATAATGTGTTGAATGAAATCCTGCATGCACCATCCTTATGGAGTGATCGTCGTGATGTACTTGCGGTTGCTGCCGTCCACTTGAATAATCACAGCACTTTTCACAGCGTCGCGATTCTCATTCAAAGTGATTTTTCCAGTCACTCCGCCGAAATCTTTCGTCTTAGCTAGTTCATCACGAATGGCTTTGCCTGACAAGTCAGGAGCGCGTTCCATAGCTGCAACCAAGATTTTTGCGGCATCATAAGCCAAGGCGGCCAAAGCGTCAGGAGTCTCGTTGTACTTTGCTTTAAATTTCTTAATAAACTCAGTCACCGCCGGGTCTGAAGATTCCGTCGTGTAGTGATTTGAGTAGTAATTGCCGTTGATGGCCTCTTTACCGATCTCAGAAAGTTTATCGCTATCCCAACCGTCTCCGCCCATGAGCGGCACTTTTATACCTAATTGGCGCGCTTGTTGAGCAATCAATCCGACTTCCGTGTAATAACCGGGGACATAGATGCCCTCAGGGTTTTTAGAGCGGATTTGTGTTAATTGCGCTTTGAAATCGATATCGCCCGCTTGATAACTTAGATCCGCCACGATTTCGCCACCACGTTTTTTAAACTCAGCAGCAAACACGTCGGCAAGGCCCACGCTGTAGTCATTTTTGACGTCGCGAAGGATCGCCGCTTTTTTCATTTTCAAATTTTCCGTCGCGAATTTCGCCATTACATAACCTTGGAATGGATCGATAAAGCAGACGCGGAAAACATAATCACCCACTTTAGTCACATCCGGATTTGTCGATGCCGGAGAGACAAAAGGAACTTTGTGAGTTTGTGCAATCGGAGCAGCCGCTTTAGAACGGCCACTAGCAACACCGCCGATAATCGCAACGACTTTGTTTTGCGTGATCAGGCGAGTTGTCGCTGCTGCTGCTTCTTCGTTTTTCCCTTGGTCATCTAGAGTAACAAGGCTGATTTTTTTGCCTTTCACTCCGCCAGCGGCATTGATCTCATCTAGGGCCAAGCGGACACCTTTATTTGAACTCAAACCGAAAGTAGCATCACTTCCGGTCAAAGAATCATATTCACCGATAACGATTTCGTTTTCTTTTTTTGTACATCCGGAAAGCAATGGCAAGACAAGAACCAAAGCTAAAAGTAGGCGTTTCATAGAACCTCATTTCTGCAAACTTGAATGGAATATGCTTTAGAATTCAAGATGAAGTCTTAAGTGGCAAGAATATTCGCCAAAGAAATCAAATCCAATTGGGATTTCTTCTCGTGCTTCGTGACTAAATCCAGAGGCACTTGTATCAGGCGTTCGCCTTCAGTACCGATCATCACGTCACAATAACCTTTAAGAAGAGCATCGACGGCCGCAGCACCCATGCGGCTCGCTAAAATACGATCCGCCGCTGTCGGAGAACCTCCGCGCTGTTGATGTCCCAAGATGCAAACTTTAGCGTCCATACCGGATTTTTTGCGAATGGCATCAGCAAGATCATACGCGCGGCCAGGCTTTTGTCCTTCAGCGGTCACAAGAATACTGCTGGTTTTCCCTCTAGAAATACCGTCTTTGATATGATCAAGAGCCTTTTCCACAGTCGTATTGCCATCTGGAGTAAAAATTTCTTCAGCGCCACCAGCAAGACCCACGTGAGAAGCAATGAATCCCGAGTTTCTTCCCATCACTTCAACGATAAAAAGACGATCATGCGAAGCAGCCGTATCACGAATTCTATCAATGGCTTCAAGAGCGGTATTTACTGCTGTATCGAAACCGATCGTTTTATCACTGCCATAAATATCGTTATCAATCGTGCCGGGAACTCCCACCACAGGAATTTGATGTTCTTCCCACAATGCATGAGCACCTCTAAAAGAACCATCGCCACCGATACACACCAAAGCATCAATTTCGGCATCTTTCAGATGCTGTGCTGCTTTGGCGCGGCCTTCCGTTTTCATAAAATCCGTCGAGCGGCCCGTTTTCAGAATTGTTCCCCCGCGCTGAATGATGTTCGCCATATCACGAAGTTGCAAAGGCTGAATTTTGTTTTCAATCATTCCGACGTAACCATTAAGCACGCCGTAAACTTCTAAATTTTGTGCAATTCCGACACGAACCACAGCACGAATAGCTGCATTCATTCCAGGTGCATCGCCACCGCTAGTATAGACACCGATTCTTTTAATTTTTTTCGTAAACTGAGCCATAACAAAAGGCTACTACCAGGAAAGGTAAAAAGGAAGGACAAGAAGGTCTTGCGCTTACAAATAAAAAAGGCGCTCCCGAAGGAACGCCTTTTAGGTTTTTTAATCGTAAAAAACGATTACTTAACCATTGATTTGAATTCTGCGCCAGCGCGGAATTTTGGAGCCCAAGCAGCTGGGATTTTGATCGCTTTACCAGTTTGTGGATTGCGACCAGTGCGAGCTTTACGCTTAGCTTTTGTGAATGTACCGAAACCAACAAGTTTAACATCGTCGCCTTTTTTAACAGACTTTTTGATGTTTTCTACTGCGCAATCAAGGATTGCTTCAGCTTGAGCTTTAGAAACTTTTGTTTCAGCTGCGATTTTTTCGATGAGTTGTGCTTTGTTCATGTGAACTCCTCTTTCAGACACTTTTGTGTGTCTTCTCGTTGTAATTAAAATCTTGATGATAACTCTTCGTCATCCAATGACATGCCAATCAAAATTCAAAAACTAAATTTCGTCAATAGCAAAATGTGAAAACGTCTCTGAGTGCGCTTTTCAAAGGAACTAATGTTCGTTCTCCGATGAATCATCATAGTCATCGTCAGAAGAACTTAAAGAATCACTTGAAGAGCCCGAGGTGGGAATACGGTAAGACTCGCTGGCCCACTCACCCAAATCGATGAGTCGACATCTCTCAGAACAGAAAGGTCGGAAAGGATTTTCTACTGTGTACAAAGTCAAACGCCCACACTGTGGGCATTTGACCTGTCGAGCTTTTTGAGGTTCGGTCATACTTGAATTTTTACTAACTCTTGCACCGAGTGCAAGACGCGGAGCTTAGCGACGTTTGAATTTTCCAGTCGCAATCTTTGTCGCCACGTTGTTATACGGGAAATAAAGATCGTATGTGAAATAACCGTCTTTCAAAGTTCCTTTAAGAACTTGGATTTGGATCAATTTCAATCCGCCACCATTCCAGTAAGAACCTTGGGCTCTGATTTCGAAACCCTGACTGTTGTTAATTAAACTGAACGTGTTGTTTTGGTTCAAGTAAAGCGGATTGAAAGCCATACCGCCACCGTTGATACCAACACTCAATGTATATTGATACCAGTTGGGAGCAGGGTAAGCTGTGAAAGAAACAGCGGGTTTCAATGAAGAATCAATACTGAATTCGATCTGGAAAGATCCTGAAACCCAGTTGTTGCAATCAGCAAGGCCGGCTTCCCAACCCCAAATATTTCTATCACAAACCGCCATCGCTTGTTTCAAGAACTCTTTAAAAGCTCCTGTATTTACGATTTGCATGTCGCCATTTTGCGTGCTGACGCCATAATAGCTATTAAAGAAATATCTGTTGTAGTCGTAGTAGCGAACAACGCCGTTATTAGGAATAACGCCTGTGCCGTTAACACAAACAGTTCCGCTTTGCACCTGACCCGGTGGGCAAGTGATAACTGGAGGAGTGACGATAGTTTGACCGTCACCACTGTCTTTCGCGCAACTGACCATCAACAAGGCGGAATAAATCGCCAGAAATGATGCCATTAGCTTCTTCATATCAACCTCTCTCGTCTCGATAAACTTCTTCAGTTAATCTGCAATACATGAGTCATGCCATCGCCGAGTGTTCCCAAGAATTCGCTAAAGATGAGCTGACGGAAT
>NZ_CAMLDV010000194.1 GCF_946478835.1 uncultured Bdellovibrio sp.
ACGCAAAAGAGGCGAAGAAAAAAGCATCGTAAGTTCTTTAAATAGACTGCTGGAGGATTTGAAAGAACAGATAAAAAAGAGAAGTGTTTAGAAATAAAAAAGCGCGTAATGACTTACGCGCTTTTTTGCTCTGCAATTCTCGGAGTACCTTTAGTAACTAAAGTTCATGCGCTTTGCAATGGACTCTGGAAGTGGTGGCACTTGCGAGCTTGGAATAAAGAATGTTGTGAGATTAAAGAAGTCTCCAAAGATCTTATGCTTTGTCGTCGCTTCAGATAAGTATTTGTGTCCACTGGATCCGCCAGTGCCGATTTTTTGTCCGAGCATGCGTAACGCCATCATCGCGTGACGGTAGCGCCATGTTGTCATCGTTTCATCAATGTCTAACAAGGCTCTGATGATACGGAAAGGCGTTTGAAGAATGGGTTGATGACGATAAAGAGGAATCAAGATCGCCGCGTGCAAAGCTTTATAGCTAAGACGGTATTGGCCTTCTTTGCGAAGCTGGTTGTAAACGTCTTCGCTGAAAAGAGCGTCGAAGCTTTTCAACGTCGCTTCCAGGCCTGCAATATCGCGAGCCTTTTCTTCTTCCGTAAGACGCGTATTTTTCTTCACGACATCAATATCTGCTTGGAACATTTTGTTCACAGCTTGTTTGTAAGAATCCCAGAAATTAAAGTTTTCGCCTTGCAGGAACGGCGTTCTTTCAAGCCACTTTTCAACAGAGTCAAATAGAGATTCAGAATTTAAAACATTCATCATCTCTTTTTGTTGTTCTTCCGTTAAAGACTTATAAAACGGTGCTTGATTGTAAGCCAAACGATCACCCATGCGAAGACCCAGCTTCGTTTCGATAAGACGCCATTGGAAACTTTGAAATCCTGATGCCGGGTAAAGCATGTCACGGAAATCCAAAAAGTCCATGGGAGTCATGGTCTCTAGGACGTCGATTTGGTTGATGATCATTTTTAAAATACTCGCGATGCGCTCAAGACGGGCACTCGTGACACCAAGTTCTCTTTCAGGAATGGAGTCCTTCTTAAATGTTGCAAGAACAGAATCCAATTCAAAAATAATTTGCTTAAACCACAACTCGTAAGTTTGATGAACAGTGATGAAAAGCATTTCATCATGAGCAGGCTTTCCGTATTCAGCACTTTTTGGATGTTGTGCGGATAAAAGTGCGTCAAGGCCAAGATAGTTATGGTAGTGAACTGCAGGGTATTTCATCGTGAAAGCTCCTTTAAAGCCGCGGCAAAGCCATCGATATCTTCTTTGCGAGTGTCCCAAGAGGTCATCCAACGACACTCGAATGTATTTTCATCCCACACGTAAAAGAAATATTTCTCACGCAAAGGTTTCACCCAAGAACTGGGGATTTTTGCAAAGACCGCATTGCTTTGCGGCACTTCGCGCACACTCACGCCAGGAATATCTTTGACGGCGTCGTAAAGAGACTGAGCCATGGCGCAAGAGTGGTTGGCAATATCTTGCCATAAATTATTCTGAAAATAAGCCAGAAACTGACAGGCGATAAAGCGAGTTTTAGAAGGAAGTTGCGCGCTCTGTTTGCGAATATATTTGAAATTCTGCGCAAGTTCCTTATTGAAGAATACGACCGCTTCACCCATCAAAAGTCCGTTTTTAGTGCCACCAAAAGAAACCGCATCGACACCTAAATCTGCTGTGATCTCTTTCAGAGTTTTCTTTAAATACGCAGCTGCATTTGAAAGACGGGAGCCATCAATATGCACGTGCATTTTCTTTTCTTTGGCCCAGCTAATTAAAGCCTTCAGCTCTTCGATAGAGTAAGTCGTTCCGAGTTCCGTAGGTTGAGTAATTGAAAGCACTTGCCCTTGGGAGTAGTGTTGATCTCCGCGACGGATGTAGGCCTTCTCTAAATCCGCGACAGAAATTTTTCCATTCACGGAAGGCAACGCAATAAGCTTTGCGCCAGTAAAGAATTCCGGTGCACCACACTCATCCACATTGATATGTGCGACATCAGAACAGAAGATCGCTTGGTAGGATTCCGTTAGAGCTTTCAATGCTGTTACGTTGGCAGCCGTGCCGTTAAATACGAAAAATACCTGAGCGTCAGGGCCGAATTGTTTTTTAAATTCTTGAAGAGCTTTTTCGGTCCACTCGTCAGTCCCGTAAGCAGGGGCATGATCGACGTTAGCTTCTGCCAAAGAGGCTAGAATCTGCGGGTGAACTCCGGCATGATTGTCGCTACCAAATCCTCGTTTCATAACTAGGCCTTGTTCAGATTTGCGAAAATAAAATTATGCGCGATAAGAGCCGCTAATTTGCTGGTGCGATTGTCCTGATCTAGTGGCGGAGATACTTCGTAAATGCCAATACCGCGAACATCGAATTCACGATTGAGCCACAAGAAACTTTCCAAAAATTCCTTTGTAAATAAACCCGTTGTCCAAGACTGACTGCATCCGGGAGCTTCATTGGAAGTGAAAGCATCAATATCAATGCTTAAGAAAACTTTTTTCTTTTCTTTGCCCTTCATGAAGTTTTCAAGAACAGGCAAAAGTCCTTCGGCATTCACTTGATCTAAAGTGAAAACAGAAGCTCCGTGGTTTTTCGCCCAAGTGATATGAGCTTGGCTGTTGCATTGGTTTTGAATTCCAACTTCAGCAAAGTCCACGTGACCTTTGAATTCTGAAAGAACACGGTGAAAAGGTGTGCCCGAATTAAAACCTTTATCAGTCGGACGCACATCCATATGAGCATCAAAGTTAATCAGGACGGCATTGTCTTTAAAGACATCTAAAAAACCCGCACCATCACAGTAGCCATAATCATGACCACCACCGAGGGAAATCCAACGTTTCCCCGAAGCAGCCAAAGCACGTGCAGTTTCACGAGCTTTTTCATGTCGATCGCCCAAAGGTTTTTCTTTATCAGCCAGATCACCAAGATCTAAAATCTTTGGTAGGCGAGTAGAGGACAAGTGCGGTGTCATCTTATAAAGATAAAGACGAACTTCACGAGGAGCTGCTTGTGCTCCCGGGCGTCCGCCATTCAAAGCAATGCCTTCATCATCAGGAAGACCTAAGATGGCGTAGTCAAAATCATGTTCGAAAATTTTTTGCAGATCAGGCTTTGATAAAGGCTGGACGCATTCTCCAAGACGCGGATCTTCTTTGTCGTTTTTGGTGAAAAGAAGATGTTTGTCGATCGGATGAAACCAGCTCATTATCTCAGGTTGCCCCACTTAGACATACGGAGAATTTTTTTAATATCTCCAGTCTCAGAATCATAGATTTTCATGGTCGCATTGCTTTTGCCAAACTGAATCGTCGCAAAAGTAGTGCTTGTGGTGTCTGACAAGAAGACAACCCACTCTTTTCCTTCAGTCGGTGTGACGCTGTAGCGATAAGTGATTGGGTCGGCTGTTCTGTAGTCAGCGCCGTTTTGGAAATCTTTTAAATTGATTGGATAAAAACTCAAAGAGTTGAAATCGCGAACAGTGATAATGCCGTCTTGGCTGTACCAGTAGCCGAGCATTTTCTTAAGACCTACATACTCAACGCTTTCAATCACGGCTTTGCAAGTTTGTGCATCAAGAAGTCCCGTCGCTGTGATTGTATCACCCGTTGTAAGCTTACGGATGTTCGTAGAAGCATCTTCTGATTTTGAATCAATAACATAGCGAGGGCAGAGATCGCCTGAATGCAAATAAACGCCTGTGAAGTCTCTTTCTATAGTCCCAACAATCGGTTGAGAAGAAAAAGCCACAGATGAAACAGCAAGGCTGAGGACGAAAAGCAATAATCTCATGCCCCACCTTGTTCCATGGCTCTTATTCTCGGTCAATAGTATTCCTACTCCATTTTTTGACAAATCGAGTCAACTGCTAAATTAAATAGCACTTTTCCATGTTCAGCCGAGCAAAGGCTCGGGTTTGAACCCATTCGGCCATCGGGGAAAGTTTCACGGAACTCTTTCGGAGCCATTGGCCAATGAGGACGATCTTTCGTCGGCTTGAAATCCATCTTCGGAACATCTTTATAAGCTTCAGGATGTGTAAACATCGTGACGGAGATTTCTCCGCATGTCGCATGAAAACCATTTTCGTTCCCGAAGACTTTGTTTTCATACGCAGTCACTTCAGGCAGGTGCCACCAATTAAAAAGTTTAATGTCGAAAGTTTCTTGATCTTGTTTGGCTTGGCAGAACGCCGAAGTCAGGGGAGCGATATTGCCTCCATGACCGTTAATAAAAGTAAACTTGTTAAAGCCGTGTTTCCCCAGGCTTTGAATGATTTCAGTCACTACTTGAATGTAAGTGATTGGAGAAAAAGTAATCGTCCCAGGGAAAGCCATGTGGTGCACAGCCATTCCAAAACACAACGGCGGAGCCACCAGAGTTTTTGTTTTTTCTCCAACAGCTTTCGCGACTTCCCAAGCAGACAAATAATCAATGCCAATAAGACCCGTCGGACCGTGTTGCTCTGTGGAGCCCACCGGAACGATGATGTGTTTTTTGGTTTTTAGGTATTCTTCAACTTGTGGCCACGTTTTTTCTTGTAGATTCATCGACATTGCTTGCTCCAATGATCTAAGCACACATAATATAAATATAAATGTCTATAGATAACGGAACTAGTCAGCTTTCTTTTCCTTTACGCGGAGAAATTCCTTCGCCAGAAACTCTTATTGTGCGCGACATTGATGTTGTTGGTACGGGAGCTTTGCGCCGCCATCAGCTGGAAGAGTTGCAAAAAACAAAGAAATTTATTTTGCATACGCACGAAAGCATGATTCCTGAGTCCGTGCAGTCGATTTATCAGGCAGAGCTCATAAGAACCTTGCAGTGGCTTCGTCCGGTGAAAACAGTGAAAAAAGACATCTTTGATTTTCTTCTCGAAGAACAGGTTCTGTTTTCTAAGATATTTCCTGAAACAACCAAGGCCTTGGGGTTCGCCGTAAATAAAATCCGGGATCACTATCTTGATGAGATGGAGTGGAGCAGTTGGCTTCTTCAAGATCATTGGCGCTATTTTGTGGGTTTTCTTCGCCAGATGTTTCCGGATAAGCCAGAGCTTATGGAAACCGCCCATTGGGAATGGGTGCAAGCGTGGATTGAAATTCAGCCTTTTGATTTAGGCGAATTAGAGAAAAACGTCGTGATCGTAAATCCTAGTTTGCAGATTGTTTCGTTCTCTCAAAACAACGCTGTTTTAAAGCGAGACAAAGGTATGTATGCTTTTGTTTATAGTCGTGAGAAAGCGACTGTGGTGGAAAGAGCACTGGACGTGTATGAGGCGCAATTCATCGACTTATTACAAGAAGATAGGAAGTACACACCTCAGCAACTCACGCAGACGGCCTTGCTGAGTGACGAAATAACACCTCAACTATCATCCGAAGAATGGCAAAAAAAGTTTTTCTCTCTGTGCCAGGACGCTATACTGATTTGCGAGACCTAACAAGGAGTGTGCGGATGAAAGCAAAAATCTTAGCTCTGGTGGCTGTGGTGGTTGCAAGTGTGGTGGCGGGAAATGCCGAGGCGCGCGGAAGTGCAAGCGGCGTGATGTTAACGGGCAATGCCTTTATCTATAATTCTACCGACGATAACAACGGGACAAAGATTGAATCCAAGAATAGCATTTACGATATCAAGCTAGGGTATTTAACCGGCAGCGGTTTGTATTTGGGTGGTATCTATACTCTGCGCAACTCGCAAACTGGCAGTACGACTACAGATGGAAAAGCTCTTGGCGGTTCTGTTGGTTATGTCGCGGCGAATGGCTTTTTTGTGATGGGTCACTATATTGCTTCTGCCGAATTGGGTGATCTTAAAGAGGGTAAAGGGATGCAAGGTGATCTCGGGTATCTTACCAATGTCACGGGAGCATTTGTTGTGGGTGTCGAACTGACTTACCGTTCAATTGAATACAAAACGACAAGCGATACAAAATATAAAAAAGATGAATTGCTTCCGCTTTTGACTTTAGGATTTGTGTTCTAGA
>NZ_CAMLDV010000195.1 GCF_946478835.1 uncultured Bdellovibrio sp.
TAAACGCAGCCACTGTATGATAATTACTCAAAGAAGAATTCAAATTCGTAACATCGCTCATACCAATAGCAGCACCAATCCACTGAGTGCCATCAAACTTTAAAAAATTCCCATTAGTTGGTGCAACACTAGAAACCGCGACACTTTGAATTTTTGCCACGGAAGGATTCGGATAAGTCCCAGACAAATCTCCACCTGCAGCACCCGTAGGAACACGAGCGTTCGTAAAACGAGAGTCATCACCCGCAGCGACAGTTCCCGCAACTGTACCAACATTCAAAGTCACAACAGGAGTGGAAGTGTTATTCACGATCGTTACATAAGAGTTCGAAGACGTAACATTGGTGACAGTCCCGCCACTAGCACCCGTTACAGGAGCACAAGAAAGAGCGGCTCCATTCCAAGTCAAAAACTCATTTCCAGCACAGCTTGGCACTCCCGTTTTAACGAAGAAGTCATTCTCTGTTTTCGTTCCCAGTTTTTGGGCCGAAAGAGCGTAAGCAGAATAGGGGACCGAGCGAATCTCACTGGAGGGAGAAATCACCTTCCAACCACTGCCATCGTGGAACTGAACTTTTAAAAGACGAATGTCTCCGGCAGAGGCTGCATAAGTTGAACCACCGTAACAATCATGGATTTTGGAATTGTTAAAAGAGTCTAAAAGTGTGACTAAAGGATCTGTTGGAAAAAGTTTTGTGCCGGATCCAATGGGGATGTCAAAGACACCACCCGAATTAAGCATGTTGATACCGTCGCGCTGTTCGCGATAAATAACGCAAGTGCCGGCGGGGTTGGTAATTTCAAAAAGAAAGCTTGTATTGTTGTAGGTAAGAGGCGAACCGTCCGCTTTCAGAATACGGCCTTGATAAGTCAAAGCATTAGGAGCTGCCAGCGAAAAGAATGGCAAAATGAACAGTAAAAAGAAAACCAGGCACGTACCGAAAAAGTTCATGGTTAACTTATCGGCTCTTCACGAGAATTTTATAAATTATTGAAACGAAGTTTTCAATTTGAGACGATGGACGGGGCCTCTAGGCGAGCGAAGCCGTGGCGATGGTCAAGATCGCCTCTGTTTTTCCATCTTTTTTAAGCGGCGCCATCCATAACATTTGATTGCGGATGGCTAGACGTTCTAAGGAGTCTCTTTCTTTGATCACATGTTCTTTATTGTGAACTTCCAAAGGTTTTGAAATATCTGCCATAAAAGTTTTCAACGTTTGTTCAAGACTTCTCTGATCTTCAACCATTCGTTCGTAGAGGTTGTACCATTTGCGGCAGTAAAGGTCCTCGAGGGTGTAGCTGCAAACTTCAAAAAAGAGCAGAGTTCGAAAAATCTGTGTTTGCGAAAAACTATAGGCTTCAACGAGATGATTTGGTCGAATCTGATCCAGAATAAATGAGTCAGCTTCAAGTCCCTGACGAAGAAGAGCCTTTTCTGTGAAGCGGCGAGGGTCTCGTAAAGATCCGCCTTCCATCTTCACATCAAGACAGATTTGATAATAAATTTGCAAATCGCGGATCACCTGAAGCTGCTCTTCGTTTGGAAGCAATGCAAAAAAAGAAAGAGAAGAGTTGGAGTAAGGTCGAATCACCAAACCTGTCTCGCCAATCAAGGCACAAATATTCTCGCTATGAACTTTGAATCTCTGTGATAAGCTCAATCCGGATGATGAATTCATAGGAAATTTTGTAACATCAAATTTGTTTAGTTGTGAGTTGTGATTCCTCATATTCAAAATTACACCACGCAGCGTTGAGGCTTTAGTCTTGCTTTAACCCCCTGCGTTGGAGTTAACCTATCAAAGTCATTCATTAAAATTCGTTAACATCTCGTGAAGGATCAAGCGACCGTGAGTAAGATTACTAAAAGTAGTACCGCTGAATATTTTGCGAAGAACCTCCAACAAGTGGGATTCTCGTCTCCATTGAAAGCCGTTTTGACGACTTTGAAAGAGGCCGTAGACAACTCTTTGGATGCGTGTGAGCAGGCGGGTATTCTTCCAGATCTTTTGATTGAAGTTTCAAAAGTAGGAACTGGTTCAACTAAAAATACTGATTTAATTCGCATCGTTGTCGAAGATAACGGGCCGGGAATCGAAGCTGAAGATCTCGCAAAAGTATATGGTGAGTATCTTGCGTCTTCTAAATTCGGACGTGGACAATGTTCACGCGGACAACAAGGTATCGGTATTTCTGCAGCAACAACATGGGCGCAAATGACCAATGCCCGTGGTGTGAATGTTGTTTCTAAGACTAAAAAAATGCGTAAAGCCGTGTCGGCACAAGTCGACGTGGATATCAAATCCAATACGGGTGTTCTAAAAAATAAAGAAACTTTGGATTGGGATCGCGATCATGGAACTCGTGTTGAATTCGTTCTTGATGGACGTATTCAATTGAACGGTGACGGCGGTATCGTGACTTATATTGAGGGTACAATTCTTGTGAACCCTCACATGACTGTCACTTATAAATTGATGGAGAACGATTTCGTCACTGTGACTCGCGTGAGCCAAGAGGTTCCGCAAATTCCAGAGGCGTCTTTGCCACATCCTCACACGTTCAAATTAGGTGAGTTCATCACTCATTCCACTTTGTTCGGTAAAACGACTTTGTCTAAGTTCTTAAAGACAGGTTTCTCTCGTATTTCAGATCAATCTATCTCTGAATTCGTGAAAAAAGGTCTTCCAAAAAGCCTTCTTGAAAAGCCTTTGACGTCTTTGACTGAAGAAGACTTCAAAAAAGTTTTCCAAGCTGTGCAAAACACAGAGTTGATGGCGCCATCGACAAGATCCGTTTTGACTGTGGGGGAGGAAGCTCTTTCCAAGTCTATTATTCGTCTTGGTGAAATCGACTTCTTCGCGGTTGTGACGCGTAAACCGACAATTTGTGACTTTAAACCTGTTGTGGTGGAAGTTGCTTTGGCGCGTTTTAAAGACCGCAATCAATCTCCGGATTCTCCAGTGACTTTGCTTCGTTTCGCGAATCGCGTTCCGTTGCAATTCGATAAATCTGGTTGTGCGATCACATGGGCGATTGAGTCTGTGAACTGGAAAACTTACGGTTTGGGTCAGCCTAAAGACAGCTTGCCACTGGGACCGTATATTTTCGCGGTTTCTATCGTGTCTCCGTTTATTAAATTTAAAAATGCTTCGAAAGAAACAATTGATGCTTCCGAAGAGTTGGTAGCAGAGATTCGTTTGGCGTTGATCCAAGCTGGTCAAAAGCTTTCTCGTCACATCAAAAAAGAAGTGAAAGAAGCCGACCTTGAAAGAAAATTGGCGCACATCGAGCAGTTTGGTCCAATCCTTGTTGAAGGTTTGGCAAGCATCATCAAAGCTCCAGAATCTCGTAAGAAAAAGGCCGAAGAAGGTTTGAAAAAACTTTTGGGCCGTGACTCTGAAGAGGCGATGGCTGACTTGGAAGCGGCGGAATCTAAACTTCTTGCGCAAAAACAACGCGAGAAGAAAAAAGGTATTTCTCACGGAGACGACGAAGATATCGACGTGATTTCTTCTGAAGAATTGGTTGAAGAAGCTTCTGAACCGCAAGGAACGAAGAAAACAACGACCAAAAAGGCCGTAACTACTACTAAGAAAACGACTGGGAAAAAAGCGTAATGGCAAAACTATTAAGCATTCGCGAATTAAAAATTGATATTCCTAAAGAAGCCCGCATTTTGGCTGACAAAATGTTGAAAGACCTTGAGATGTCGAAACGCCCTGTTTTAGAGGCGGTCAAAACATCTTTGGACAACTCTTTGTACAACTCGAAAGTGGGTTACCTCACTCCGGGCGATAAAGTTGTCCGTACGGAATTGAACGTGTCTTCCGTGCAAAAACTTGCACGTGTGGTTTTCATTCTTGAAATCCTTCTTCGCAATCTGGATGTTGGAAACGTCAATACGAAGCGTGAACTTTATTACATCTGTAAAGGTGAGATCAAAGGCAACCCGCGTTTGAAACCTTTGGATTTCGAAGATCAACCGGAATCAGATGCGATCATCGATTTTATCGGTGATATGCTTGAAGTGTACCGTGAAGAATTAAACGTTTTCGCCAATGACCGTGGCGGACAAACTTATTCACAACAATTGGTTGTGACAGAGACTTTGCCAGACGGCGACCGTGCGGTGATTGATCTTTCGACTTTGGGAACTTCTCCGTTCCAGCCGAAGAACAAACCGCAAGCTTTGAAACTAAAGGCGAAAAAGAAAATCGATTTCTGCTTGATCGTGGAGTCTGAAGGTACAGCGAATACGCTTGTCACAATGGGATTCACGAAACGTAACAACTGTATCGTGATGGGTGCTCAAGGGGTTCCGTCAAACGGTGTTCGTGGTTGGGCAAAATTGATCCAAGAAGAGTTGGACGTACCAATGTACTTCTTCGGAGATCTCGATGCGTACACATTGCAAAATATCTACCGTACTTTGAAAGCCGGTTCTGCGGCGTCTTTGATCCGTAATGCTGACTTCTCTGCACCGAATGTGAAGTTCTTGGGTGTATTGCCAGAAGACGTAAAAAAATACGATCTTCCGCACTACAAAGTCAGAGAATCTGATCCGGCAGAAGCCCGCGCTTTGAAAAAAGCGAAAGACGCTTTGGAAAACGATCCGTTCTTCCTGGATAAGAAGAACAAAAACTTGGCGGACATCCTTCGCTGGTTGATCAAAGAAAAAGTACGTTGCGAGCAGCAATCTTACTTCTCTGTCGATCCAAAAGATCCTATCAAAACAGAGAAACTGATCCTGGAAAAAATCAAAAGAGGATCATACGTTTAAATCAAAAAGGGGCTGACAAAGCCCCTTTTTTAATAGGTAATTCATGAAACAAACTCTCACTTCTTTCGTTCTTTGGGTGATGACGATTGCAACGGGATTGTGTGTTGCAAATCTTTATTACTGCCAACCTTTGCTTCACCAAATTCAAAACACTTTCGGGGCCAGTGCTGCTGTGATGGGATGGATTCCGACGGGCACGCAACTGGGATACGCGCTGGGGATGTTTTTCTTAAGTCCTTTAGGGGATCGTTTTGAAAGACGTCGTTTGATTTTTATTTCAACACTGGTGTCGGCGGCGTGTTTGATTGGCGTTGCGCTTTCACCGAATATTTATTTCGTGATTGTTTTAAGCCTGCTCTTGGGACTTGCGACAATGACTCCGCAATATATCATTCCGTTTGCTGCGCATCTTTCGTCTCCTCAGAAAAGAGGACAGACAGTCGGAATGGTGATGAGCGGAATGCTTTTAGGAATTTTATTGGCGCGCACAGTTTCTGGTTTTATCGGAGATCTTTTTGGTTGGCGCGTGATGTTTGGCTCCGCTTCCGTGGTGCTTGTGATCTTGGCATTTGTTCTAAGGGCCGCCCTTCCACAAAGTGAACCGAGCTTTTCAGGAAGTTATGCAGGACTTCTTAAATCCGTTATTCAGTTAGTGAAAGAGCTTCCGGTTCTTCGTGAGTCGATGGTGTTTGGCTCAATGATGTTTGGCGCCTTCAGTGCCTTCTGGGCCACGCTGATTTATTTGATGGAGTCTCCAGCATTCAATTTAGGTGCAAAGACGGTGGGGCTTTTTGGAATTTTAGGAGCCTCAGGTGCGTTGGCGGCTCCTTTGGTTGGAAGACTCGCTGACCGTCGCAGCCCTCGTCAGACGGTGGGCTACGGAATTGCGATGATGGGCATTTCATTTTTGATTTATCTTTTCTTTGGAGGAACGTCTTTGATCGCACTCAGCATTGGTGTTGTGATCATGGACGTGGGCTTGCAAGTGGCGCACGTGTCGAATCAAAGTCGGGTCTTTTCCTTGATCCCCGAAGCTCGCAGCCGTTTGAACACGGCTTACATGTTTTTCTATTTTATCGGAGGAGCCGCGGGATCGTTGCTCGCAAGTATTGCCTGGTCACAAGCACAGTGGACAGGTGTTTGCCTTGTGGCAT
>NZ_CAMLDV010000196.1 GCF_946478835.1 uncultured Bdellovibrio sp.
CTTCCACGCGGAATGAAAGTGCGTTGGTAAATTTCAGACGCTGATCGAACAATGTGAAATCGTCAGGACTTCCATTCGACAAAACATCTTTAATACCGCCGCCGTCGACTTTCAAATACTCCAACTGAAACGCCAAAGTTTTTGTAAAGATATTGGCTAAGGAGAAATCAAACGCCGCCGAATAGGCTTTGATCGGTTTCAAACTTTGAATCGACCAATCCACCTCAGGAAGTTTTTCTTTTGGTTCATCCTGCAAGTAAGACAACGAAGCTTTGAGGTTTGAGAAAGCGTAACCGATATCCAAAGAATAGATGCTGTGATAGCCCACATCCGGAGACACCGTCACGTCCACCTTGTCTTCAGAAACATCTTTAAAGTTTTTACGTTTCAAGATCAATTCATTCACGGGCAAGTAACCGGCACTCGCAACAACCCAAGGACCGTTTTCTTTATTGCCCAAACGGCCCATGAAGCCCACACCGCCATTGCCTACAAGTTTCGCCATGTCGGGAATATCAAGGTCGTAGCTGATCGTGTTGATGTGGTTGTTGAAGTCGTAATTGCGCGAAGGCGCGCGATACCAACGGCTGTCAGAGACAAGGCCGCCCCCCTCTTCACGAATATCGGGTCCCATGCTCGGAATAAACACAGGAGTTGCAAAGCCCAGGATCTCCCAGCCTTGCGTGTTGTAGTCGACAAAAAGCCCCGTCAAACCTTGTTCCTCGGGGCGAAGAGTGTCGATTGCAAACTTCGGCTGCCACAGGCCCAATTGCCAACGGCGATCCATCTCACTCCAGTCCTTCTTTTTACGCCCTAAGAAGGTTTTAAAGGGCGTATTCCCATGCGAAGCGAGATAAGCCTCATGCACGACGAAGTGAGATTGCCCACGCGAAAAGAACGTACCGCCCGAGATATCGGCGGCCATGTCAATCCAAGATGTTTCTTTAAGAGCGGACAAGCGAGCGGAAAGAAGTTGGCTAAAGGAAAGTTGGGGAGATTCTGGAATTGGAGTGAAGTATTGCATTCCCTCCATACGGATTTGTCCATAGACCTGCGCCGGCGAAGACGAAAGTTTCGGCTCTTCAATAGAGCTCACCCCTTGAGCCTGAAGATCCTTCACGCTCATGGTTTGAGTTTTCGCTTTTGTGGTCACGGAAACACTCGTAAGTGCCGCCGCGATGTAGGTTCTTATCCTCACATCCGCCTCTGGATAAAAGTCCAGACTGTAGAGAATAAGAAAAGGCCTCGGGAGTCAACGGAGCCACGTGTCGATATGCTCCAAATCAAATATAGGAGAGCTGATGGTAAAAAAACGTCATTTGGTTTGAAATACTTACCCCTAAAAAAATACCATAGAAGGTCATTTTTAGAGTAAGTGCTCGACCAGCCAACGCGGATCGTCAATAGGAATATCGTGGCCCGCCCAGGGATGCATTGTGGGTTTTAGTCCCCACTTTTCCGCGATTCTGAGCGTGCACTTTGGTGACACCAAACGATCTCCGTATGAACCCAAAAGTTGGATATCACCAGGGGCTTCCTCTGGAAAACGATAGCGTGATGCCGCGAAAATTTGGCGAAGCATGTTTTCAATGCTCATCGGATGTTCTTTTGTGTAGGCCATCAATGGCAAGATCTCAGCTTCACGACGCTCGTGACTGTTGGTCACCATTCCTAAAATAGTTTTCTCCCACAAAGCTTCATTATTTTTTGCACCTAGCAAGTTCATTGATTTGACATAGTTCACGAGCAAGAAGCGCTGATAAAATGGGGAATATCCTGAAGAGCTTGTGCACACTAAGTATGCTTTTTTGATTTCGTGCGGATACTCGCGCATCCACTCAACGGTGACCATCGCGCCGAGTGAAACGGAAAGGACTTTGAACGGCTCCCCTTTTTTCACAAACTCGGAACGTGAGCGCAGGTCTTTGACATAATCAGAAATATTCGTCGGACTTGTTTCGTCATTGCGCGCGCCATTTCCAGGAAGATCAATCAATTCGAAATTGTCCTCGGGAAAACGCTCTTTCATTTTATCAACAAAAGATCCCCAGTGACCAACACCACGAGCTAAGCCTCGCAATAAAATCCAATTTTTAGTTTGTGGCATACCACAACTCCCGTGCTTTTTTATCAAAGTCTTCTTTTTGCAGTTCGGATAAATTTGCCCACGCTTGCGGTGATGCTACGGCGCGGATTAAAAATTCCATCAGTGTATTATGACGACGAAGCGTTCGGCGCTGACGATGACCTTTGATTGGATTAAACGGTCCTTCGGCGCGGAAAATTTGCCAGGGATTTTTTTTCACCCACAGCCACGAACCCATCTCAAGACACAACGGCAAATATGTTTTTTCGCCACGAGCCTGCAAATGATTGTCATAGAGATAATCCCACAGATCTCCGTGAGTCGTATAACTTTGCGCCTGAGGTTCAAAGCGATAAAAGTGATGAGGATACGTGCGATCTAACAAATCTTTTAACGAGTATGCGAGTGGAAGATCCGGAAATGGTTTGACCGTTTTTGCATAAGGAAACCAAATGCGATCCTGAAAACCAAAACCCGAGTGTACATCAATCGTGACTGCCAACGAACTTTGCGCAATTTCTTTTTCAACAGCCGCAATCAAAGCTTGTGCTTCGACTTCCATCGGAGCGCCCACTTCACCACGATACCACGGCAGACGATTGCTAAAACGCTGACCACCCACCCAACGTGCGGGAGCTTCTCCTTCGACAGGGGCATTACGCATGAGATCCACCCCACGCGGATTGCTGCGTGTTTTTTTGTAAATGCCGATAGGATTCACAGTAGGAATAAAGAAAACGCGAATGTCCTGCAAAGTTCTTTTGATCGTCTCATCCCACAGAGCCAACTCTGCCAGTGAGTTCATCAAAGCCACGCACACCTGCGCGCCGATGCGTTCAAGACCGTGCACGCCACCTGTGAAACCCAAGACTGGTGCTTTGGGGTCTTCACTTCCGAAAGTCACTTTGTAGATGGGAAAACGCAAAGAATCCAGCTCACTGTACGCAAGGACTTCAGAGCGTACGGAACTTCCCAGGCCCTGAATTCTTTTTTCAATTTGTTGGATCTCAGGCAATGACGTCATAGCGCTTATTGTTGGCGAAATATCCTCCAGCTCCAATGAATAACGCTCAAAGTTATGCGCCGGACCCGTTGCGCCCTCGATTTAAGAGCGGTAACCTTCGGTCATTCATTAGGAGAACTGTTTATGATGAGCCTAGAGACACTTTTGGAAAAAATGTGGGTCGACTACTGTCAGATTAATCCTGCTGCTAAACGCATTCACGATCTTTTTGTTGCGGAAGGCGAAACAGTGATTAATGACCACATTGCTCTTCGCACGTTCAATCATCCGCGTTTGGGTATTGAATCTTTGGCAAAACAATTCAAAAAATACGGCTATGTCGAAAAAGGTGATTACACTTTTGTAGAGAAAAAACTCTATGCAAAACACTATGAGCATCCAAACGAAGATATGCCGAAGATCTTTATCAGTGAGTTGGAACTTGAAAAGGTGTCACCATTCATTCGCGAAACTGTGAACAAACTTGTCGACCAACTACCTGATTCTGAAATTCAACGTGAAGACTTTGCGATGGCGGGACGCCCTTGGAAAATGACTTACGCTTTGTACTCTGAGTTGGCGAAAGAAAGTGAATACGCTTCTTGGGTGGCAGCTTATGGTTTCCGTCCGAACCACTTCACTATTAACATCAACAAATTGAAGAAGTTTAACGACATCCGCGTTTTAAATGAGTTTGTAAAAAGCAAAGGCTTTGTCTTGAACACTTCAGGTGGCGAGATCAAAGGAACGACAGCGGATTATCTAGAGCAAAGCTCGACAATGGCGTCTGAAATTCCTGTGAAGTTTGATGACGGCACTTTCAATATTCCAGGTTGCTACTATGAATTTGCGAAGCGCTACCCGCTTGAAAACGGCAAACTTTATCAGGGATTCGTTGCCAAATCCGCTGATAAAATCTTCGAAAGTACAAATAAGATGAAATAGGAAACGGAAATATAAGCAGCAAATGCAAGGCGCGAGGAGAAAGCCGTACTAGAAGTACGGCGCCGACGAGTAACGCAGCAGTTGCTGTTTATAGTTCCGTTTTACGCGATTTTCTTGATAAGGTGGTTCAAGGTGTCTTGATCCGCCTCTTGCGTTTCCCATGTCTTGTGCGCTTGCAAGAACGTCTTCACAAGCTGGGAATCGAACTGAGTGCCAGAACATCTTTGCAGTTCTGCGTAAACTACTTCCACCGGAAGGCCTTTGCGATAAGCACGTGTTTGCGACATCGCATCGTACGTATCAACAACTAAAATAATACGCGCCAACAGAGGAACTTCATCCCCACGTTTTTTATCGGGATAACCTGTTCCATCAACACGCTCATGATGACCGCGAATGGCTGGCAAGATTGAAGCAAAAAACTTATCGTGACTTAATGGATTGATAATCTGTTCACTTAAAACCGGATGACTTTGCATGATCAAGTGCTCAGCATCATCTAATTTTCCAGGCTTAGAAATGATCGATTGGGGAACTCCCATCTTACCGATATCGTGAAAAAGACCTGCGAACTCCGCAAGCTTCTGCTCGTATTCGTTAAGACCAGCATCACGAGATAATTTACGAGACATCTCACCGACTCGGCAGCAATGCGCATAAGTCGCCGGATCAACCAGCTTCAACGATTGCATTAATGCCTGCGCAGCCCCATAGGCCCACGCCGGTATGTCTCCCCAGGAAGACGACATTCTGACTCCCTTCCCCTTATACAAATTTTTCGGTTATAAACACGTAAAACTTAAATTCGAGAAATTTTAACGTCTTGTTGTGATTCACGTTCTCGTTGACAGTCTCTTTGTGGATTGAAAGACTTTAGTCTTAAGAGGGGTATATCATAATGAAACACTGGCTTCTTGCATTGACAGTTTTGACGTTTTCTTCGGCATCCTTCGCGCAAAAAATCAAAGTTCGTCGCGTGAAAGGCAACCAAGCCGTTATCGAGTTTTCTGGCGGCAGCCTTCAAAGCGGACAAGTTTATGAATTGGCTCCTGACGAGTTCAGCGATTCTTCGGGCTCTACAACCTCTCGCAAATATGTTGTCGCTTTAAGCGCAAGCCTTATGAATACCAAATCGGATGCAGCCGGTGCTCAAAACGAAACGGATCTGTCTTTAACAGGTAAATTCGGCTGGAATTTTGGCAGCTACGAATTCGGGCCTTTGCTGACTTATGCTTCTGATCAAGTGGGAAGCATTACGACAACATCCTATAAAGTGGGTGGCTTTGCCGACTACAATCTGATTTCAAACACACCTGGCGAGGCATTCCTTTATGGTGTCGGCGGCACAGCTTCCATAGGACAAATTGACGGCGGCTCTGGCAGCAAAAGAGACTTAATGGACTTTTTCGTAGGACCGTTTGTAAAGTGGTTCCCCACTGGCAGCAACGTCGGCTTCCGTTTGGATGTTGGCTACATTTATCAAAAACAATCCGGTGGCGTGGGTAGCGAAGCTACGATCTCTGGTATTGCTTCCGCTGTCGGAATTCTTGCTTACTTCTAAACACGAATTCAGTAAACTGGGCTCAACCCATCCAAAAAGGAAGTTGAGCCATGTTAAATTGGACAGAATATCTTAGCGAAGTCAAAAGTCGCATCGGCGCCATCGCAAAAATGAACCCTGATATTGTCAGAGGCTATCGTGCGATCTCAGACGCAAAAACTCCCGATTCAAAATTAGATCCAAAAACAAAAGAACTCATCGCACTCGCCGTGGCCGTCACCAATCGCTGTGACGGTTGCATTGTCGTGCACGTGGAAGCCGCGAAAAAACACGGAGCCACTCAAGAAGAAATCATGGAAGCTTTGGGA
>NZ_CAMLDV010000197.1 GCF_946478835.1 uncultured Bdellovibrio sp.
CCCAGGTCTCGACATGGATAAGGTTTCTTATCTTGTTGTGAATGCGTTTATTGGACTTGTGAACACCATGTCGATCGATAAACCGGAAGCCATCCACGATCAAGGCATCGTGAATGAAATCACTCAATTGTTCTTTAAATATTTAGATATTGAAAATCCAGTAGCAACGGCCACCGTCGGAGCTTCTGCAACTCGCGCAAAGGGCGACTTTATCTAAACCTTTCACAATTTCGGGAATAAAAAAAGCCTCCGTTTGGAGGCTTTTTTTTTGAGAGCTATCTTGGGCTCTTTTTGTTATCTTCCATCGCGACGGTTCTATTTTTTCTCGCGAGCGAAATGAGGGCGATATTGTATTTGTCTTTCGGAATCGCGATCACTGTCTGTGCCGGAATCGGCGTTCCTTTGCGGGCTTTTTGCGTTAAATGTGGGTTGTACATTTGCGCTTTTTCATCGTCGCCATCGAACCAGCTAACGATCTCTTTATATTTTACGGACACTGGCAATTTCAGATCTTGAGAGTTGAAAGGCTTTGACCATACAACAGAGCCGAAGTATTTGCCTGCGTTCTTTTCTACTTCAAGAGCGGCTAGGAAACTGGCGTAGAAGTTTCTAGAGGCAAAGCCGAAGCTCTTACGAGACTTCACATTTTGCACAAGTTCTCCCAATTCACGAGTTTCGTAGCTCTTTGTCATTTTCAAAACGCCTGTCGGTCCATGGTTGTAACCAGTGACCGCTAAAGGCCAAGAATCGAGCATATTGTAATTTTGGCGCAAAAGCTTTGCCGCCAATTTAGTCGCCTCTAGCGGGTGATTTCTTTTATCCACCACCGGAGAAATCATTCTGTATGGACGAGCCGTGTACGGCATGATTTGCCAAATACCGCTCGCTCCCACTTTGGACCTTGCCATGATGTTGAAAGAACTTTCCACAAACGCCAAACGAGTCAATTCGATCGGCATATTGGCATCGCGGAAGATTTTTTCCATATCCTCTAAGTAACGGCCCGAATAAAAAATCGCGTCTTGCATGCGGTCTTTTTGACCCAGTTGAAAACGCAAACGATCTTTTTCTTCTTTAGTGAGCTTTAAACCGATGATGCTTTTAACTTCATCGACTTTCTTTTGTTTTTCACGCTCTGTTGTCAGACCTGTGAGATCCACAACTTCATACACAGTCTCTACATTTTCGGCGTCATGGATGACACCTTGGTTTGTAGAATATTTGGTATAGATATCAATCCAGAATTGAACCTGTTTTTCCATTCCTTTAGGAATAGCAAACGCGTCCTCTTTATAACCCAAAGCCGAATTCTGATCTTTAAATACAGGCGCGCGCCATGGACGACTTTCTTCAGGGCTGCGACCGAGAACTTGTGGAACGACTTGACCTGCAATATCGTTCTGCGCAAATGCCACTGGAGAAATCAAAAGACCCGCGTATAAAATTGAGACAGTGATTTTCTTCATCTAACGTTCACCTTCCAGTCACTTCATCGGCTTATTTTACTAGATAGATAAGCAAATTATCAAAAAACGAACGAATCTTCGCCTCATCTGTAGACCCGTTATAGATAAAAGAAAATGTGATCACATTTCCATCCTCAATACCCGCGTATCCCGCCAGAGAAACGACGTTCGTCAAGAATCCCGTTTTAGCACGAACCCAACGTTCTGCTTTGGAGTTCTTCATGCGCTTTTTGAGCGTGCCATCAATACCCGCGATGGGCAAGGATGTGAGGAACTCCGGCTGGACTTGAAAATCATTGCGCAAATGCTGCAATACTTTCCACATTGCAAACGGAGACATTTTATTTTCGCGCGTCAAACCTGATGGCGATTCCAAGCGGTATTGATCCGCAGGAACACCCAGACTTTGCATGTGCTCATTGATAACTTGCATTCCATCAGCAAGACTTGCGCCCTTTGTTTTTCTCACTGCGCCTAAATTCTTTGTCAGCATTTCCGCCACGTAGTTGTTGGAAAACTTATTCATGTCCGCGACAACTTGTTCAATGGCTTTACTTTCAGCCTCTGCAAGAACGTCGGCCTTCTCTGGTGTGACACCGTTCTTGATTGAACCGGTGAGTTGAACTCCCCTTTGCGCTAAAAAAGATTTCAAATTGTAACCTGCCCAAAGGTCGGGCTGCGTGATGTTCTTAAAGATCACGACTTCCTTTAGTCCCTGTCCGATGGAACCGCCGACGTGAATCACGTCCCCTTCAAACTTTTTATCGTCCTGACGATCCGCCAAAAGTTTATTGTCTGATCCCGCCACTGTTTTAGCTTTATTCACCAAACGGATGTAGTCGTTTTGGGGATCAATGAAAACATCCGCACCGTTGCCTTTTCCGTTCGAGCGCACAAAAATATTCACCGAGTTCCAGTTAAAACTCATTGCTCCCGTAGGTGCATCATACGCACGATCGACACGTTCTTTTTGGCGGCTCACATCATAGCGAACTTTGTCGAACAAAGAATCATCGACGATGATATCGCCCTCAATGCGCGTGATACCGTTGCGCGTGAAAGCATTCACCAAATACCACATGTTTTCAGAGACAAAGGAAGGATCTCCGCCGCCTTTCAGATACAGATTTCCCTTTAAAACACCGTTTTTCGATTCAGCGCTTGCCAGCAATTGTGTCTTAAATTTATGACCCGGAGGAAAATGCGCCAACGCCGCAGAAGCTGTCGCGACTTTTGAAATGGAAGCTGGGATCATCGTTTTTTTGCTGTTTATATCCAGAAGAACTTTCATATCCTGGCCTTCACCCACCGTCGCATACATACCAAGATCTGAAAGCTGCACACCGAATTTTTTAGCCAACGATTGAAACTCTTTTTCCACATCCGCAAACTTGTTTGCTTCAACGGGTTGAGCGTGAACCGAAAACGAGAACAACAAGACGGCGGCAATAATAAATTTCACGATACTGTTCCTCTGTGTGTTAGGACTAAGTCCAGGAGTCTAGCCCATGTTAATTGTTATAGTTTTTCTTCGCAAGAACCAGAGTGAATTGTTAGACTGAAGTTCATGAAAAAACGTGAATGGCTCATCGTGATTCTTCCTCTTCTGGCGACGTGGTCTTTGGACCGCGTCACTAAACTCTGGGCGACAGGAATCACTCAGTTGCAATCTTTCGGTCCTGTCCACTTCGTTCTCCACCATAACCATGGTGCGATGCTGGGTCTCTTTTCAGATCTTCCCTCCGTTTTGCGTGTTGTATCTTTGTCGACAGGTGGAGCTTTCCTTCTTTGCACGTATGCTTTGATTCAATATCTTCTACCGATCAAATCGCTGACCTTACGAACAGGTTTGTCGATTTTAATTGGTGGCATTCTTGGTAACGTCACCGATCGTATCGTGTGGGGTTATGTTGTCGACTTCATCGTCGTCGGAACTCCGTCCCTTTCCAGCCCCGCCTTTAACATCGCCGATGCTTTGCAATGGGTTGGTTATGCTTTGATCGTTTATGCGATCATTCGCGAAGGTGAACTTCTTTGGCCGGAAAACAACGTGCGCAAACAGTACTGGGTCAATATGCCGTTTCAGTTGAAGTATTGTTTTATCCTTATGGCCGTGGGACTAAGCCTGACTCTGATCTGTTTGGTATTTTCTTACACTTACATGCGAGTGACGATTCAAGAACTTGTGGGCAATAATGCCTTCTTAGTAAATAAGTTCTTGGTGCCCTTCGTGATTACGTTTGTAATTATTTGTATCGCCTTCTGCGCGATTTTATTTGCGGTGGGACGATTGATTTCTCACCGAATCGCGGGACCTCTTTATGCTTTTGAACGTTTTTTAAAAATGTCGTTAGATGGAACATCAACGCCGCTAAAACTTCGCGCGGGAGATGAATTTAAACATCTGGAAGAATTAGCTGAACAAGTCAACGAGCGCCTGAATCAGATAAAGAAAGAGCGCACGGTTCAGGTGATCGAATATTCAGAAGAAGAAAATTAAAAAAAGTGTGAGATCATTGGATCACCTGTTGTCCCTAAAACGAGATGTTGCTTTAATTTTTTTGGCAACATCTGCGACACATTTTGTGCTTTCGCGAATGATAATTCGACATCAATTTACATCCTCATTCCTTTGAAAAGTAGGCACGATTTTCGCTTAAGTATCTTCACAACTAAGGAGAACACTTATGAAAAAAATTATCGTACTCATGACACTATTGGCATCTTCATATTCATATGCTGGGGAAGCTTGCAGCGCTTACTACGCTGCGGGATTAGGGCACGTATTCAAAGGCGAAGCTCAGCAACTAGGCGAAGTCATAAAACTTACTGAGGGCCAATCCACTGGCGATGAGCTCTATACAATGACTATAATAAACGGGGCACCCGAGCTGAAAGAAACTCGCTCTGGCTCAGCAGTAAGATTGTCGTCGAGTGAGATGGGTACCGCAAAAATTTACACAACTGGTTCATTGAAAAAGTATCCCTCGGGCGTAGCAGACAAAGAACATAGATTTGTGATCATTATCTGCGCGGATGATTCGGCATTCTAAGACCTCGGCCTCTATTTATGTTTCTATTTACTTGTTCCAAGGGCGACTGCGGGAAGAGCGTCGCCCATTTCGCCCGCGCCATCGCCTACATTATTAACATGCCCTTGACCTAATTGACCAAAGGTATTACTTCCCCAACATTTCATTGTGGAGTTATCCAAAACGGCACACGTTTGGTAAGCGTATGCGGATATTTGTACGATAGTTCGACCGGTCCCTAAATTGATCGCAGCAAGCGAATCTCCCATTTCTCCCACGCCGTCTCCGATAGAATTTGTGTTTCCCTGACCTAGGTTGCCGTACAAGTTTCTTCCCCAGCACTTGACCGTACCATTATCAAGAAGGGCACAAGTGTGCTCAGCGCCTGCAGAAATTTGTTTCGCTTTTCGACCTACTCCTAAATCAATTGCAGGCAAGGAGTCACCCATTTCCCCAGCCTCATCTCCCAAAACATTAGTATTTCCTTGTCCTAACTGCCCATACGTATTACTGCCCCAGCACTTCACCGTCGAATCATCGAGCAGAGCACAGGTATGATAATAACCTGCAGCAACTTGTAACGCCGTTCGGCCCGTTCCCAAATTAACTGCAGGAAGGGAGTCCCCCATTTCGCCAGCACCGTCTCCCAAAACACTGGTATTTCCCTGTCCCAATTGTCCGGACGCATTGTTGCCCCAGCACTTTATTGTCGAATTATCGAGAAGAGCACAAGTATGCTGAGAACCCAACGAAATTTGCACAACCGTTCGTCCGGCTCCCAAACTCACTGCAGGAAGAGAATCACCCATTTCACCAGCGTTATCCCCCAAGGTTGTCGTGTTACCTTGGCCTAAAACACCATAACTACCAAGTCCCCAACATTTTACCGAAGAGTTATCTAAGATCGCACAAGTGTGATAGCTCCCTGTTGCGATCTGCACAGCCGTTCTTCCCGTTCCTAAACTGATGGCCGACAAAGAGTCTCCCATTTCACCGGCACCATCTCCTAAGCTATTTGCATGCCCTTGACCTAACTTACCATAACTATTGTTGCCCCAGCACTTGACTGTAGAGTTATCCAGAAGCGCGCACGCATATGCCACTCCGCTTGAAATTTGCAGAACCTTTCGTCCTGTTCCCAAATCAATCGAGGGAAGTGAATCTCCCATTTCACCGACACTATCTCCGAGACCAGTCATGTTACCCAGACCTAGTTGCCCCTGACTGTTTTGCCCCCAGCACTTCACCGAGGAGTTATCGAGAAGAGCACAAGCAAAGTAATCTCCTACGGCAATCTGCTTGAAACGTTTTGTGCGAATCAGAGGTTGATCCAAAATCTTTGCTAAACGCGAAGATGAAGTTCCTAATTTGATCGCAGTAAGCGCATCTCCCATTTCTCCT
>NZ_CAMLDV010000198.1 GCF_946478835.1 uncultured Bdellovibrio sp.
TGCCCTGTTTGCCACGCAATGGAAGCTTATTTGCCGTCAGTGGAGAAAGACTGCAATTCATCCACATTTCAAGTTGTGCGGGTGAATGTCGGTAAAGCCGAGAATCAAAAGATTGCGGATGTGTTCAATGTGCGAGCCGTGCCCACAATCAGTTTGATTTCTCCTGAGGGAAAAGAGCTGGCCCATTCAGTGGGTTATCAAAGTGAAGCAAAGTTAAGACAAGGCATCGACGTGATTCCGCGTTCGTCATGCATGCATAAAGAAAAAATTGAAACGCCTCATCCAGTTCTGCCGAATCATTTTTTTAAAGACGGCGAGAGCTGCGGTGACCACGGAAATGGACTGACTTGTTAGTAAGTCCGCAAAACTTGAGGAGTGAATTATGGCTAAAGTAGTGATGTATAAAAAGAACCCATGCCCTTATTGCGATAGAGCCGCTAACTTTTTCGAAAGTAACGGCATTGCTTACGAATCTATTGATCTGACAGATAAGCCTGAAGAGATCGACAGAATCAAAGCAGAAACAGGTTGGAGAACCGTACCTATTATTCTGATCAATGGAAAGTTGATTGGTGGATATACGGATTTAAAAGCTCTTGCCGATGAAGGTACGTTGCAAGAAATGCTGAAGGCATAGATTGTTTGAAGAAAATAAAAAGGATCGCTTTTCTGTGCAATTCTGTATACATTGCAGGAATGAATAATTTTGCAGAATTCGGTCTTTTGCCTTCTCTTCTAAAAACTCTTAAAGCGCAGCGTATTTTCACGCCGACGGAAATCCAGCGGATGGCCATTCCTTTGCTCATGTCAGGTCAGTCCGTTGTTGGTGTTTCAGAAACGGGAAGTGGTAAAACTTTGACTTATGCTCTGCCACTTTTGCATATGCTGAAAAAGTTAGAAGAAGACGGTGAACCTGTGAAAGCAGAGGCAAGTCCTCGCGCCGTTGTTATGGTGCCGACTCGCGACTTGGGAGAACAAGTCGCGAAGGTGTTTAAGACTTTCACTCATGACACTCGTTTGCGTGTTCGTCCTGCTCTGGGCGGTATGAGTATGGAGCAGGCGGTTCGCAATATCAGCGGATCTTTTGAAATTCTGTTGGCGACACCTGGAAGACTGATTCAATTGCTTGATAAAGAACTCATTGATTTGTCAGACGTGCGCGTGTTGGTTTTTGATGAAGCTGATCAGATGTTGGATAAAGGTTTTCTGACGGATTCAAATTACATTGTTGATGTATGCCCGCAAGATATTCCGCTGGCGCTCTTTTCTGCGACGGTTTCAAAAAATGTTGAAGAGATGATGAACTCTCTTTTTGCCAAAGCGGAAGTTATCCGTAGCCGTGGGAGTGGTAAGGTTGTAAAAAGTCTTACTACGAAAAATGAAACCGTCATCGATGGTCTTCGTTGGCCCATTTTTGAAAAGTTGATCAAAAAGAAAGTTGAAGGTGGCACGATCGTCTTTGCTAACACTCGCGAGCAGTGTGACAAGATCGCCAAAGAAATTAACGACAAAGGTTATAAGTGCGTTCTTTATCGAGGAGAAATGGACAAAAACGAACGTCGCACGAATCTTAAAAAATTTCGCAATGGCGAAGTCGATTTGTTAATCTCAACTGATTTGGCCGCGCGCGGTTTGGATTTGGAACATGTAGGAAGAGTTATTAACTATCATCTTCCGCAACAACTCGATAACTACCTTCACCGTGCAGGCCGTACAGCCCGTGCTGGTCGCGAAGGATTGGTCATTAACCTCGTGACAGAACGAGATCTCCCACTGATCGCAAAAATCGAAGGCAAAGGCGAAACAGCCAAAGAACTTAAATCACGCTTCAAAGATAAAGACGGCAAGCGTTTGCATGTGAAGAAAGAAGACCGAAAACCACCGCGTGCTGGTGGTGGTAAATCTAAGAAGGTCGCGAAGAAGAAGTAATCTGTATAAGTCGCTACTTTTTCGAGATGATTTGCTGTTTTTAGATTTTAAAGAAAATTGGATGGGGTAGCAGGACTCGAACCTGCGAATGACAGAATCAAAATCTGTTGTCTTACCAACTTGACGATACCCCAATGAGTAGACTGTTCGAACCGCTAAAGTACGGATTTTGGGGACGAAAAGCAAGAAAAGATACCGCGCGTCAGACTTATTGTGCGATATAGCCAGAAAAAAGAAGCAGGCACCTTTTGGGTGCCTGCTTTAAAGGTACCATGGGGATTGAAGCCGCCGCGGCTTGCTTTCTCCACACTAGAAAACAAGTTGGCGTGTGAGCAGGGAACTTCAAAACTTAATAATCTTCGCCGTAGTCGCTGTTAGGCGCTTTCTGGCGTTTTAGATTTACTAAAGTTTCGCCCATGGATTTTAATTCTTTTTCATAAGCTTCAAAAATTAAGTCCTCGATCATTGTTCGCGTCTCTTGGTTCAGAGGGTGAGCAATATCGCGGAACTGGCCGTCTTTGCGTTTCTTGCTGGGCATTGCCACAAACAAGCCGCTCGTTCCTTGAATGACCTTCAAGTCGCGCACGACGAAACAATTGTCGAGAGTGATTGAGACGTAGGCTTTAAGCCGATCCTCATTGACTGGGAATACTTTGACCTCGGTGACTTTCATGTGCGAGTCCCTTTCGTGGTGTCATTCTTGTTGCAAACCTTGGAGCCAAACTATGGTCCGTTATTCTTCTCGGCGATGCTGAGAAAAACTAAAGACCTAGGTCGAGGAATTTTTTAATTTCATCTAAAGGCCACGTGCTCTGTTTCACTCTGAAACAGCTGCTTAATTAAATAGCAAAGGGAAATTAAAAAGCCCATCAGGAAGATGGGCTTTGACGCTGCGAAAATCTTATATTTTGTTTAGCTTTTAGTTAGCTTCAATATTGATGATTTGAATGCGCGTGTTGCGGGCAATGCGCAATGTGTTTTGGCCTTTTTTAAGGTTTTTCAACACGTCTTTCGAATTGTCCACAGGCTTTTTGTTCACATCCAGAACCACGTCTCCCACCCGGAGCCCGCTTTTGCTGGCTTGAGACGCGCGCTCAGTCTCTATCACCACGGGCTGTTTCATATCATCAGGAAGACCCCACTCCGCACGAAGCTCTGGAGTTGGATCAACGATCGTGAAACCCAAATTAAACGGAGCCTTTTGGCCTTGATAAGTTTTTTGAGCCGCACGCACAACACGTTGTTTGTCGTCGGCGCGTTCAGCGACATTCACACTCACATTGACGGCTTTACCATTGCGAAGAATTTTAGCCTTCGCAGGTTTTCCAATCGGAGCATCACTGACAGCATCAATCAAATCCAAAGAGCCATTGATTGTTTTGCCGTTAAACTCCGTCACGATGTCATAGATTTTAAAACCCGCTTTCGCTGCAGGTCCTTTCGGATCCATGTTCGTCACAACGGCACCGCGAACATCGCCAAGTCCCAAGTATTCTGCCGCATCCGGATCTAAATCACCAAGAGCTGCACCGATGTAACCGCGAGCAATGCGACCTTTCGTTTCTAGAATAGAAATCACGGATTTCACTTCATCGATAGGAATCGCAAAACCAATCCCTTGGGCGCGGGCATCAATTGCGGAGTTCACACCGACAACTTGTCCTTTGGTATTTACAAGCGGACCGCCGGAGTTGCCAGGGTTGATACTCGCATCCGTTTGAATCAAAGGAATTTTATTGATCTCTGTGATGTCGCGACCTTTTGACGAAACAATCCCTTTTGTCATCGAGTGACCGTGACCAAACGGATTACCAAAAGCCGCGACCCATTCGCCAACTTCTAAATCTTTGGAAGAGCCAAGAACCGCGACAGGAAGTTTTTCTTTCGGAGTGATTTTAATCAAAGCGATATCTGTTCTTTCATCACTTCCGATCAAAGTCGCTTCATAGACGTCTTTTGATTTTTCGCTCAACTGAACGTTGATGATATCCGCACCCGCGATCACGTGATTGTTCGTCACAATCAAACCGTCTTCACGAATCACAAAACCCGTTCCCAAGCCAATTTGCTGAGGACGTTGTTGTTGCTGTTGGGGTGGCATACGGAAGCCATAAAGTTGCTCCAGCATGTCGAGCATTGGGTCGCGACCGCGCGGCATATTTTTCGGCAGAGCTGTTGTTGAGATATTAACGACAGCAGGGTTGATCGCCTTTGCAAGCTCGACGAAAAGATTTGCAGGAAGCGGCTCACTTAATTTGAGCTTCGGAGCTTCTTTCGGCAGAGTCTGCGTTTGTTGCGCGTAAGTAGGTTGAACTGACAATGAAACGGCTAGAGCAAGAAATAAGAGCTTTTTCATATGAATCCTCTCAAACATTCCTAAATAATAGCACTGTTAGACAGATACAAACTTCATTTGTAGATCACTGATTAAATTTTCTAAGAATTTAGCTTCGTCACCTGAAAGATTGCCTTTCGTTTTCGCCTGCAGAACTAGCAAAAGGTCGATATTAAAACGAGCCATATTCTTATCTTTTGTCACTTCGCCAGATTGAGGATGCGGGGCTAAGCCCATCGCCATCACCGCAGACGAAGCGATTGACATGATTAAAACAGAAAACGAAGCTTCAAGTTTTTCACCCATAGTGTAACTCCTATATCAACTTGAGTTTTAAACCCTTTCTGTCAAGGCTGTGGAATTAGATGGGATAGTAACCCATTAATTTTTGTAGTCTCACTTCGATGGCAGGATGGGATTTTAAAAATAAATTCTTTTGATTAAAGCCCTCTGGATTCACCATGAAAAGGTGACTTGTGCACGGAGGAATTTCCAGAGGCTGAGTTTGTGCTAAACCCTCCATGCGCCATAAGACTTCGCCCAATTGATGGCGGTTTTCGAGAAGTTCAGAGGCCATCAAGTCATTTTCAAAAAACGACTTTTCACCGACGACACTCTTAATGATGAACCAGCCAATCGGAGAAAAAAGCGGCATAAAAAACTGCAATTTATAAGGCAGAAAATTATCGAGGAATTGACCTAATCCCACGACGGAATTTGCAATCGTGCTCGTTACTCCAAACGCAAAAGTATCCAAGCGACGGATGTGACAAAGTTGATGGGCGACAACGGCCTCTAGCTCCTTGTCGTCCAACTTTTGCAAAAGTCCGACTGTGAATCCCAACGAACTTCTTTTCCAAGATTGACCAACGCAGAACGCATTCGCGGAAGAGTGCGGAGTGATGTAAATCGCCGGCACCGGCATGCGAAGTTTTGCTGACATTTTTTGAACTTTATCGATAAGGCCCCAGGCGTCTTGGCCTTTCATTCGTTTGGCGTTGAGTTTTGCAAGAACGCGGCTTTCTCCGTAAAAGAAAACGAAGAAGTTTAAAAATAGGGCTAAGAAGAAACCAATCAACAATCCCAGTCGTTCGCCCAATTGATAGCCCGCTATCAAGAGTGCCAGGGAGCTTGTGAGAATAAATATCCAGACTTTTGTATTGTTGTTGATCATAATAATTTTGTCCCACTTTCTTCGCTCCTTGGCAAGGGTAGAGGAAGCGCTGTTCTAGAAACTCTAAACTTGCGAAGTTTAAAGGAAAAATGTGAAATAGATAGGTTACTTCTCTAGGAGGATCAGCAGTGAGCGAAGTCGATATCATGGCCCTTAATGCCGCCATCAAGCAAGAAAGCCAATTCATCGAAAAAATGATGGCCGAAATCAACAAAGTTGTCGTAGGTCAAAAAGAAATGGTGGAGGGCATCATGATGGGGCTTCTCACCGGCGGACACATTCTTCTTGAGGGTGTTCCGGGCTTGGCGAAAACTCTGACGATTGCCACGGTTTCTAAATCTATTTCTTTGGATTTCCAAAGAATCCAATTCACTCCCGATCTTTTGCCGACGGA
>NZ_CAMLDV010000199.1 GCF_946478835.1 uncultured Bdellovibrio sp.
AGAACAAATCATCGATCACACTCCGACAGTGCGCGAACTGGTGCTTAAAACGGAATCTCCAGCTGAATTTACCTTCAAAGCTGGTCAATTTGTGATGCTCAATGTCCCTCAAGGCGAAGCAAAGCCGATTTTGCGTGCTTATTCCATTGCCTCTGATGACCGCATCAAGAATGGTTTCCGCCTTTTGTTTAAGTTCGTTGAAAACGGAGTGGCCTCGACTTTTGTTTGGAACCTCAAAGGGGGCGAGACGCTCAACTTTACCGGACCTTTTGGAAAAGTGTTTTTCCAAGAACCACCGACAGAGCAAATCGTTTTCCTCAATACCGGCACCGGACTTTCTCAGCACATCTGTTATCTGCTTTCTAAAAAAGAACAGTATCCGAATCTTCGCTATCGCATGCTCTTCGGCGTTCGCTCCGAGAAAGACATGTACTACCAAAAAGAAATCGATGAACTGCAAAAAGAACTCAAAGATTTCAAATTTGAATTTGTTCTTAGCCGTCCGCAAGATGATTGGAAGGGCAAAAAAGGTTACGTGCAAAACTTTATCAGCGAATTTGATTATAAAAACATTCCAACGACGTTCTACCTCTGCGGTAACGGCGGCATGATCAAAGAAGTGAAACACCAACTTCTTGAAGTAGATGGTTTTGAGAAATCACGCATCTGGGCGGAAGCGTTTGACTAAGAGTCGCGCGGCCATCGAATTGATCTTTGCCGGGGTCCTTTGGGGCTTCGGCTTTGTCGCCACTGTCTGGGCTCTGAAGGCCTTCACTCCCATCGAGACGTTAATTTATCGTTTTATCATCGCCTCAGTTTTTGGCGAGATTCTTTACATCATTTTTCGCGGAATCAACTTCACAACGATTCGCGAAGAGTTATTACGCGCGCTTCCCGCGGGTCTTTTTCTTGGCGGAATGCTACTTTTACAAACCATCGGACTGAAATACACGACAGCGACAAAGAGCGGATTTCTGACGAGCCTTTATGTGATTTTTGTACCGCTTTTCAATGCGTGGTTTTTCAAGTCGCGTTCCGGATGGAAAAATTATGCTTTGGTTTTGTTGGCCCTGACGGGAACTTTTATTCTGATGGACGCCAATCTTCAAGGGGTCAACACCGGCGACCTTTGGACGATTGGTTGTTCGGTCATCGCCGCTTTTCATATTATTTATATCGGTCGCATTTCAAACCGTGTTGGCAATGCGTTTCGCTTTAATAATTTTCAATCTTTGTGGTGCTTAGCTTTTCTGACTCCCCTTTTATTAACTCAAGATAAGATCACCATGAGTTCAGAGCCCTGGCTTCCTTGGGTTGGCGTGATCTGTTTAGGGGTGGCTTCGAGTGTAATTGCGTTTTATCTGCAAGTGCGCACACAAAAAGTTCTGTCGGATGGGACAGCGAGCATGCTGTTTTTATTGGAGTCGCCATTTGCGGCAATCTTTGGATATTTTATTTTAAGCGAGCGCCTGACCTTGTTTCAGCTCTCAGGCGCCTTGATGATTTTAATCGCTTCTATTCTGCAGATTCTTTGGGACTCTTCTTCAAAGACCACAGGAACGAAACCGCAATCACAAGTCCTCCACTAAGACCTGTCACCCATTCAGGAATGTGCAGGAATGGATCTGCGAGCATAATCATAGCTAGAATACCGATAGCGTAAAAAGCGCCATGCTCAAGATAAGCAAACTGCTTGAGTGCTTCCTTTTCAACAAACATGATTGTCAAACTTCTGACGAAGAAAGCCCCGATACTGAGACCAATCATGATAATGAAAAGATTGTGCGTGATCGCAAAGGCTCCCACAACACCGTCAAAACTGAAAGAGGCATCTAGAACTTCCAAATAAAGGAACATGCCCGCGCTGGCTCTGTGCACGTCCTTCATTGTTTCATCAGAAGCTTCAAGCCATGAACCGATGCCGTCCACAATCACGTAAGTGATAAGACCCGCCATTCCCGCTTTCAAGAAGGTCAACGACTCTTCCATAGGCAGGAAGTGAGAAATCAATGCAAGAATGACAAGACAAAGAGCCACCTCGATCGCTTCGACTTTGCTGCCCAAGTACGCTGTTGGTTTTTCGATAAAAGAAATCCAGTGCAAATCCTTGCTTTCATCGTAGAAGTATTTAAGGGCCACCATCAACAAGAACGCACCACCAAAGGCCGCAACCTGCAAATGGGCGCCCAACATCAGTTTTGCATAATCATCAGGGCGAGTGGCCGCCATTACCAGTGCCTGCCACGGATTGATGTCAGCAGCGAAAGTGACGATCAACAATGGAAAGACCAAACGCATTCCGAAAACGGCGATCAACATCCCCCACGTCAAGAAGCGATGACGCCATACGGGAGTCATTTCTTTAAGAACAACGGCATTCACAATCGCATTATCAAAAGACAAAGAGATTTCAAGAACGGCTAAAATCACCGCAATAAAAAGAGCACCGAAACCTGCGGCTGCAGTTCCGCCGTAATAATGACCGACAAAGTAAGACGCAATAAGTCCGATAACTGTAAAGAAAAAGGAGCCAGTAAAGTATTTCATGGCTCCACATCCTGCGGCTCCAGCCACGAAGAATCAAGATTATTTCAAAACAGGCTTTAAAAATTTACCAGTTTCACTGCCTGAAACTTTGGCAACCTGCTCTGGAGTTCCTGTGGCGACGATATAGCCTCCGCCTTTTCCTCCATCGGGTCCTAGATCAATCACATGGTCTGCCGATTTAACAACTTCCATATTGTGTTCGATCACTAGCACCGTGTTACCCTGATCTGCGAGCTCTTGAATAAGTTCTACAAGCTTGCGAACGTCATCAAAATGCAGACCCGTGGTTGGCTCATCGAGAATGTATAAAGTTTTTCCGGTGCCGCGACGAGAAAGCTCTTTAGAAAGCTTCACGCGTTGCGCTTCACCCCCGGATAAGGTTGTCGAACTTTGTCCTAGGGTCATGTAATCCAGACCCACGCGATGCAAAGTTTCAAGCTTGCGATAAATCTGGCTATGGTTTTTGAAAAACTCCAAGGCTTCACTGACGCTCATTTCAAGAACATCCGCGATGGATTTGCTTTTGTATTTAATATTCAACGTCTCACGATTGTATCTGCGCCCCTGGCAGGTATCACAGGTCACAAAGACATCACTAAGGAAGTGCATCTCAACACGGATTTGTCCATGCCCCATACACGTTTCGCAACGACCACCTTTGACGTTAAAACTAAAGCGGCCTGGTTCATAGCCACGAAGTTTTGAATCCGGAAGATTCGCAAAAAGATCGCGAATCATTGGGAAAAGCCCCACGTATGTCGCTGGCGTAGATCGCGGTGTTCTGCCAATCGGTCTTTGATTGATGTCGATGACTTTATCGATCTTATCAAGACCTTCAATTTTTTTATAAGGTGACGGCTGTGCCGACGCTTTATAAAAATGCTGCGCTAAAATTTTATAAAGAGTATCGATGATCAGCGTACTTTTTCCTGAACCTGAAACACCGGTCACTGCCGTGAACGTGCCCAGTGGAATTTGCATATCCACATTGTGCAGATTGTTTCCGCTAGCTCCTGTCAGTTTTAAAAACTGACCATTGCCTTTGCGGCGTTCTGCTGGAACAGGAATGCGCATCTCACCTTTAAGATATTTTCCTGTCAGTGATTTTGGATTGTTCTCAAGTTCTTCCGGAGTTCCTTGAGCCATCATCTCGCCGCCTAAAACACCGGCACGAGGACCCAAGTCCACAACAAAATCCGCATAGCGAATCGTGTCTTCATCATGCTCAACCAGAAGAATCGTATTTCCACGATCTTTAAGCTCACCGATAATATTTAACAAACGATGATGGTCGCGCGGATGAAGACCAATACTCGGCTCGTCCATCACGTAAAGAACGCCGATCAACGAAGAACCGACTTGTGTTGCCAAACGAATGCGCTGAGCTTCACCGCCAGACAAAGTTCTTGAGGGACGACTTAAAGACAAATATCCCGTTCCCACACGAATCAAGTAATCCAAGCGTGCGACGATTTGTTTTACGATTTTTTCAGCAATCAATTGGTCTTTGGATTTCCACTTGAGTTTTGAAATCCAATCACGCAACTCAACGGCACCGAGGTCCGCAAGCTCCGCGATCGTCTTTTCACCCAAACGAATGTTGAGCGCTTCCGGTATTAGACGTGAACCATGACAATCAGGGCACGCCGATAAAACCATTTCTTCATCTTCTTCGTCATCTTCATCTGAAGTTTTTTTGCCTTTGTATTTATAGACGACTTTATCTAATTTTTTGCCGCCGACTTCCGAGTCTGAAAATTGTTCTTCTTCAACAAGATCAATGGTTCCCAAACCATTGCACGTCGGGCAGGCTCCACGCGGGTTATTGAAACTAAACATACGCGGTTCAATTTCAGGAAAGCTGTATCCGCACTCAGGACACGCCGAATGAAGTGAATAGGAAACACGTTCTCCGTCCAGAGTTTCAATAATAACTCGGCCGTTCGCCATCGAAAGCGCGGTGTTGATACTCTCTGAGAGACGAAGCTTCATAGAGTCTTTAAGAATCAACTGATCGACAACAAGATCGATATCGTGGGTTTTCGTTTTTGCAAGCTTCGTCGCTTTATCAAGATCAATCATCTTGCCGTCGACTTTGGCTTTCACAAAACCTTTCTTCGCCCAACGTTGGAACTCTGCTAAGAACTCCCCTTTTTTTCCCGAAGCCATAGGAGCCAGAACATAGAACTTCGTGCCCATGCTCTTCTTCATGACGTCTTCAATGATCTGTTGCGGAGTTTGGCTGGTCACGGGAATGTGATGAATCGGACACTCTGGAATTCCCAGTTTTGCAAATAACAGACGAAGATAATCGTAGATCTCTGTCACCGTTCCTACAGTAGAGCGAGGATTTGTGCTCACTGATTTTTGATCGATTGCAATCGCCGGAGAAAGTCCCGAGATGGAATCCACTTCCGGTTTTTTTAATTGCTCGAGGAAATTTCGCGCATACGCTGAAAGACTTTCCACGTAACGACGTTGGCCTTCTGCATAGACGGTGTCAAAAGCGAGTGACGATTTCCCACTGCCGCTCAAACCCGTGAACACCGTGATTTTATTCCGAGGAATAACCACGCTGACATTTTTCAGATTATGCTCTTTTGCGCCTTTTACTATGATTCCATCTTCAGCTTGTGACATAAGCCCGTATTGTAGAATGGAAATCGCGGAATAGACAATACAGGTCTAGAAATTAGGAAGGAGGGTCAAAGATTTCGACCCTCAGATTTATTTTGCCTGGCAGGCTGGGCAAACGCCGTACAGCTCTAGGATATGATGTGTTAGTTTAAAGCCGAATTGATTCGCGACTTTTTCTTGAAGACTTTCAATCGCCCTGTTTTCGAATTCGCAGATTTTTCCGCACTTCACACATGTCAAATGGTCATGGTGACCCTTTGGAGTCAGCTCGTAACGAGCAGGAAGTCCGCCCATACGAACTTCCGTCACAAATGTGCCTTCAGTCAGAGTGCGCAAGAAACGATAAACAGTCGCAAATCCAATCTCAGGATGAATCTTGTTGAGCTTTTCATAAAGCTCTTGCGCTGTGACGTGACGACGGCCCTCATGAAGAGCCTTTAAGATCGCCATACGTTGAGTCGTGACCTTCAGATTGAGCGCACGGATAATACGTTTAAGCTCTGCTTCGTCAAAATCATCATGATGAACAACAATGTCTTCATCGTGCTGTCTTGGCAGAAATGGAACTGTGTCTTTACCCATGGTCACCTCGAGGGTCAGTTATAGGGGATCCTCTTTGGGAAGTCCAA
>NZ_CAMLDV010000200.1 GCF_946478835.1 uncultured Bdellovibrio sp.
GAGTTCTCTTTCAGGATCACAGATCGTATCGCAACACCGAGCGGATTCAAATACGTGGTTCTTAGGATGCGCGATCATGGCCGATTCTAAGGTGGCTTGTTGGGGTAATGCAAAAGAGGGGTTTAATGGGGTCAGTGGCGGTGTGATTGGGCCGACATATGTTGATACATCCTCCGTGGTTGGGGGCTTTACTCCGACGACCCTTGAGGTGCGAAGTAATGTGTTAATAGCAACTCAGCAAGGAAAGCTTTATTGTATGGGAAGTTGCAATTTTGGCGTTCCTCAATATAAGCCTAAAAAAATTCTGTCTCCGGCTCAGTGAATCGCGGCTTTTTTCTGGCAATCCCTAAATGAGTGGCCGCAAGTTGATTGTGGGTTCGACACAGAACCCTCAAGTTTTCGGGTTGATTTGATCCGCCTAATGCCAGCGGATGTACGTGGTCTACTTGCAGTTGAAAGGTAGAACTACATTTTGTCCCAGACGTCTGATCAATATATTCATCAATACCAGTGATGCACCTGTATTGACGACGGTCTCCGCAAAACATCCCGAAAATTCTACTTCATAAAATACGTCACCAAAATCGCAAACATCATCGTCGTAAATAGAATTTAAAAGCGATTTCGCCATTAGAAACCTGGGACTTCTTTTCGATTTCAATTTTCTTGTATTGCATAAGACATCTCCTTGATCTCAAACATAAGCCTTTCGGCCTCAAGGCAGTGTAAATTGACGACAACGCCAAATAAAAAAGATATAAAGAACTTATGAGTTCCTATTTTCTTCAAGGCTTCTTACTTCAGGGCAGTTTGATCTTCGCGCTCGGCGCACAGAATATTTTTGTTCTTGAATCGGGCTTGCGCAAAAACAATCCGGCTCTGGTGGCTCTTGTGTGCACGCTCTGTGATTTGTTTTTAATTCTTTTGGGCGTTGTCGGAGCTGCGAGTGTCTTTATTCACTTTCCCATTATCAAAGTGATTTTCGGAGTCCTCGGTGTTTTGTTTCTCCTTTACTACGGAGTTCAAAAAATCCGCGAAGACGTCGTGACGTTGCCTCTAGCCACTCGCGCTCACAGGGGAGCGGCCAACAAGATCGTTATGCTTCAGGCGCTCGCGTTCAGCCTTTTAAATCCGCACGTTTATTTAGACACTGTTGTTCTGATTGGCGGAGTCTCAGCGAAATTTCCTGAACTCACCGCAAGACTTGTCTTCGCAGCGGGAGCTTCGACGTTTTCGGCGATCTGGTTCTTCGGACTGGGGCTGGGCGCGACGAAGATGAGACCACTTTTGCAATCGGCCCAACGTCTCCGTCGAGTCATGGTTGTCGCAGGAATTATTCTCATCCTCATTGGCTTGCAGCTCGCGCGGGAAGTGTGGACTTGGGGCCTTGCCCTTTAACACATTACTTAAATGCGAATATAAATAAATCCATTCCTTTCTTATTCTGAAGCCAAGTACGAAAGCAGAAAAAGAGGCAGTTATGGACGAGCTACAAGACGGCGTTTTTGAAAACGCACGCACGGGAAATTACGAAGCCCTTCGCAAGTACATTGAAAACAAGGGCGACGTGGAAGCGCGCAACCAACGCGGTTATTCTCTTTTGATGCTGGCGGCGTACAATCAACAATTCAGGGCTACGCAGCTTTTATTGGAACACGGAGCTGCCGTGAACTCTCAAGATCACGGAGGTAATACCGTGTTGATGGGAGCGGCCTTTAAGGGACTGAAAGAGATTGTGGGTCTTTTGCTCTCCAAAGGAGCCGACGTGCGAATTCAAAATGCACAAGGCATGACGGCGATGGATTTCGCAAAGATCTTCGCCCGTCGAGATGTGCTGACGCTCTTGTCGCAAGATGATTCGTCATCGTGGTACGAATCGTTTGAACCTCCTCCTTATATAATAGAGAAAGATCCACAACAGACTGTCTCACCGTGAAACATTTTCTTTCAGAGTGACGTTAATGGGCCTGCCAAATCACGGCATTGTCAATGGAACAGACAGGAACAAGGCTCTCCATACTCTTTCCTTAGTCAGCTAATTGGTAGAAATGACTGTGCAATTTGAAAGTTGGCACGGGTTGGCCGACCTCTTGCTCTAGGTAAAGGCATTAAGGAAACAAATTTTATGAAAACATTAAATCTCGTATCTAAAATTTTTAAAGCGTTGTCTCTTGTGGCAATCACACTTCTTCTTGCGAATTGTAGCAAAGACAATAAAAGTTCAACGACGGTAGGTGCCTATCAATTAGTAAATGGTATCTGCTATCAAAACGTAAATGGTCAGTTGGTTCAACAATCGAACACAGCACTTTGTAACAATGCTGGCGGTTATCAGCTTATCAACGGTATGTGCTACCAAAACGTAAATGGACAGTTGATCCAGCAAGCAAACACAAGTCTTTGCACAAGCTCAACAGGTTCATATCAGTTGGTGAATGGTGTCTGCTACCAAAACATCAACGGCCAATTGATCCAACAAGCGAACACAAGCCTTTGCTATAACAATGGCGGATACAACAACGGTGGATACCAAACAATGGTGTGCACTGGAGCTTACACAGACGGTTATCAAATCGCTCAGTGTGGTACTCAGTTTAACTGCTCAGGTTACACATTGATGAATGTGCAAACTGGTCAAATCGTTCGCTGCCAATAATCCCTTCCAAGATACGAATTTAAACATGCGGCGCGCCAAACAAGGTGCGCCGTTTGTATTTCTGGCATTGCATAAGACCTAAGCACAATGAGCGTTGCAAAGAAACGCGATGCGAAATATAACCCATAAACTCTGCCTAAGTTTTCAGCGACACGTCCTCTTTTAAGAGCCTCTTGTTGACATACTTCCCAACACTCGCGAGATTGAAATGGTCCTTAGTCTAGCTAGACCAAGGGCGGTATTGAGGGGAAGTTTCGTGAGAATTAAAAAAATTGAACTGATTGGTTTTAAGTCTTTTAAAGATCGCACCGTCATCCACTTCGACGCCGGCATTACCGGTATCGTAGGTCCGAATGGTTGCGGTAAATCCAATATCGTTGATGCCCTCATGTGGGTTATGGGTGACCAGTCCGCGAAGGATCTTCGTGCATCACAAATGACTGACGTTATCTTCGGGGGAGCAGAAGGCTACGCACCACTGGGTATGTGTGAAGTGTCTTTAACTCTTGAAAATGACGGTGGCGCATTCCCAATTAAATATATTAAGCATTCTGAGATCATGGTGACTCGTCGTCTGCACAGAAGCGGCGAGGGTGAGTACTATATCAATAAAGAACCTGCTCGTTTGAAAGACGTGCAAGAGATCTTCATGGATACAGGTGCGGGCTCTAAAGGTTTCTCTATCATCGCTCAAGGTATGATCGGTAAGATCATCACTTCGAAACCTGAAGACCGTCGTATGTTGATCGAAGAAGCTGCGGGTATTACGAAGTTCAAAGCTCGTAAAAAAGAATCTCAGCGTAAATTGGTTTCTACGGATCAAAACTTGGTGCGTTTGCAAGACATCATTGGCGAGTTGAAACGCCAAATCGATTCTTTGCAAAGACAAGCGCAACGTGCAGAACGTTATCGCAATATCAAAAATCAAATCGAAGATTTGGATTTGTGGTTGTCGACAGCTCAGTACGTGGAGTTGAAGCGTGCGGCTGATGAAGCCCAAGCGATCTTCAATGAAGCGCAAAGCATGGAAGTGGAAGGCGACGCCAACCTTTCAACTCTTCAAGGCCAATTGGAAGTTTTGAAACTTCAAATTCTTGAAAAAGAAAAAATGGCGGAAGAGCACCAAAATCTTCACTTTGAAAAACAAAGCACTGTTCAGAAAAAAGAAATGGAGATCCAAGAGCTTCGTTTCGAAATCGAGCAGGCCCGTCGTAACGAACAAATGACGGGTACGATCTTGCAAGAACAGCAAGCGCGCCAAGAGTTGCTTGCTCGTGACAAAGCGGCTTTGGAAGCTCAAGTTGCAGAACTCAAAGAAGAAGCTGAAACATTGACAGCTTCTTTCACAGAGAAAAACGACATCTTCCAAAACTTCAACTCTCGTATCGGCACTGTCGATGAAGATTTGACGACAAAACGTCGCGAGTTGTTCGCGGTGGGTCAGTCCGAGTCTTCTTTGGATGCTCGTGTGAATTCATTGTCGGCACAAATTGCTGATTTGACAGACCGTCAAGACAATGAACAACAAGTCTTGAATGAACTTCGTGAAAAACAAGTTGAGTTCGAAAGCCGCCGTAAAAAGGTGACAAACGAACTTGATAAAGAACGCCAAATGCAATTGGACTTGGCAAGCGACGTGGATTCTTTCGAAGCCAACAAAAAGATTCTCACAGAGTCTTTGGCAGAGAAAAAAGCCGAAGTGGAATCATTCAAAGATTCTTTGAATGAAGTGGCTTCTCGTTTGTACGGTCTTGAAAACTTGCAAAACAACTTCGAGGGTTTCCAAGAAGGTGTGAAGCAAGTGATGTTGTGGCAAAAAACTCGCACTCAAGAGTTGATGGCGGATGGTTCCGTTGTCACTCACTTCCAACCAGTTTCTGAGGTTGTTGAAGTTCCAGCAGAGTACGAAGTCGCTATGGAAGCAGCATTGGGTTCACGCCTGCAAATGCTTTTGTCTTCTGATGCGAACGTGGCTGTTGATGCCGTTTCTCACTTGAAAGAACAAAAATCCGGTCGTTCCAGCTTCATGTCTGCGAATGATCAAACTTTGACATACAACCGTTCTGAAGCTCCGATCGGTCAAGATGGCGTTCAAGCGATCTTGAAAGACGTGGTGAAAGCGGCTGATAAATTCCAAAATGCCGTCACTTATATGTTGGACGGTGTTGCAATCGTTGATTCTATCCGCACGGCTTTGAATCTTCGCGCAAAATACGCTGGCTGGACATTCGTAACTCTTGACGGTGACACATTGACGGCTGACGGTGTTTTGACGGGTGGTTCTTCTGAATCTGCGGACTCAGGTATGTTGAAACGCCGCCGTGAGATCAAAGAATTGTCTGAGAAAAAAGACGAATACGCTGGAAAACTTCAATTGGCTCAATTGGCTTTGAAAAAAGTTGAAGAACAATTGAACAACGTTGTGAACGATTTCGAAGGCGCACAAAAACGCAAAATGGATCAAGAGATCAAAGTTGCGGAATTGAGAAAAGACTTTGAACGCGCTGAAAATGAAGTTCAAAACGCTCAACAAGCGGTGGAACGCCAAGAACGCGAAGTCAAAAAATTGACTGAGCAATTGGAAGTTCAAGAACAGAAAATGGAAGAGTTGAATCAGGCCTTGATCGAAGCTCGCGAGAAGAAAGTTCTTCTTGAGGGTGAGGTTGAGACTTTGAATAACGAACTCAACTCTGTTCGTTTGGGTTTTGACGGTCTTCAGGCGGAAGTGACAGATCTTCAAGTGAAGTCCGCTTCTAAAACTCAAGAATACCAAGGTGTTCTAAGACAGCTTGAAATGGTTTCTAAGTCATTGGGTGACCTTGAAGCGCAACTCGCTCGTATGAGCGAAGAGGCTGAAGGCTACAACTCTCAAATGACTGAGAGCCAAATGCTTTTGGAAGAAAAGAAAATTGAATTCGAACGTCTTTTGGATGAAGTGGAGCAATTGAAACTTCAAGCGGCTCGCACAAAAGACGAATACGAAGTAATGGCTGAATCTATCCGCGCGATCGAAGAAGAAGCAAGTGCTTCTCAACGTGCTCGCAACGAAAGACAGCACAAAATGAACGACTCTCAATTGAAGCTTGAACAAGCTAAGATGAAAGAGCAGTAC
>NZ_CAMLDV010000201.1 GCF_946478835.1 uncultured Bdellovibrio sp.
GGTTTTTTGTGAAACTAAATTCACAAGTTCATCGGGACTCGACATCGCTTGTTTGAGTTCTTCTTCGCTCAAATTTAAGTTACTGAATTTTTGTTTTAAAGCTCCTGAGATTTCGTTGAATTTTCCATCTAAAAATTGCTTGTCCATAAATTCTCCCTTTTCTCTCGAAGCTCGGCCAACTAATGCGATAATTTATTTTTCATTTTATCGATGCCGGCATTGAGTTTATCAGCGGCTTCATCTTTGCCCGCTTCGAACTTTCTTTCCCAGCTCGACATCAAATCATTCACCTGCCGTGAAGCTTCTTCTTTTGAGAGACCTACTTTTTGTTGAACTAGACCACTTAAGGCCTCTGCGTTGCCTTTAGTTCTTTGAATATCGTCATCTGTGAGAGCGCCCCATTTTTTTCTTAGTTCTCCAGAAATTTCTTTGATCTTTCCTTGGAAAATATCTTTGTTCATAAGGAACCTCCTTTTTTAAATTCATTATACGTCAAATCTTCACGCCAAAACTTTGACTCCTGTCATAGAATTACTACCCGGCAAACAAGTTCCAGGGAGGCAAAAATTGCCTGAAATCAAATATGTTGGACTGCAATGAATGACGCTCGACCAGAGTCCTGTTGGCATCCGTGTTGCTTTCAATCTTGATAGGACCACTCTGTGGTCATTCATCATGGAGGATGAAGTGGCTGAAGAAAAAGCGGCAGCAGCGGAAGCGTCGTCAGCTCCGAGCGGGGGATCTGGACAAAAGCCTATACTACTTATTGCCTTGGCGGTCATTAATATGCTCGTCGTCGCCGGCGTGGGTTTTATGCTTTATCAAGGACGCAAAAAGGAAGCAGCGGAACCAAAGATTGAACACGTCATCAAAGGTGAAGCGGAAGCACAACATAAGGAAGCCACTGAAGAAAAAGAAGTGGTGGGTAAAGTCGTGCCTCTTGAAACCTTCATTGTGAATTTGGCAGGCTCTAAAGGCCGCAAAGTTGCGAAAGTAAATATGGAACTGGAAGTTAAAGGCGACCATGTTCTGGAAGAAATCGAAAAGCGTAAAGCGCAAATTCGCGACATCATTATTATTATTCTTTCTTCGAAAACATATGAAGACGTTTCTACTCGCGAGGGTAAAGACGATTTGAGAAATACGATCAAAGACACGATCAACTCTTTCCTGGTTCAGGGAAAGATTTCAAACGTGTTCTTCACTGAGTTTATCTATAACTAAGGCAGGACTATGAATCAGGTTCTTTCGCAAAGTGAAGTGGATGCTCTGTTAGCCGCGGTCTCTGATGGAGATGTCGCGACGTCGGAATCATCCAAGCCCGAAGCCCAAAATGCGGGAAAAGTGGATGAACGCAAAATTGTTTCCTACGATCTGACAAGTCAGGATCGTATTATTCGTGGCCGTCTTCCGCAGTTGGAAGTCATCTACGAAAAATTCATGCGTTCGTTCCGCGTTTCTTTGTCATCGGCTCTTCGTAAAATTGCCTCTATCACTTTGACATCGACGGAATTTTTGAAATTCGGAGAGTTCATCAACACTCTTCCAATGCCAACGTGCATGAGTGTTCTGCGTTTCGGAAACCTGCGTGGTTCGGCGTTGTTCGTGATCGAAAGTAAATTGGCTTACGCTTTGGTGGATAGCTTCTTTGGTGGAGCAGATCGTCCGTATACAAAGATCGACGGAAAAGATTTTACTCCGATTGAGCTTTCTATCGTGCAAAAAGTCGTGGGTCTTGCGATCAACGATCTTGAAATGGCCTGGGCTTCGATTGAAAAAATCGGTTGCTCGTTTGTTCGTACAGAGGTGAATCCACAGTTCGTGGGTATCGTTCCTCCGACAGACGTGGTGATCGCGTCGACTTTCGACGTTGAGCTTGAAAACGCGACGGGCACGATCTCTATCGTGATCCCTTATGCGACTATTGAGCCGATTAAACAAAAACTTTCCACAGGCTTCCAGGTGGAGTCTGACCAGACAGATAAAAAACTTTGGACTTCGATCATTCAAGAACAGCTTCTTGAAACAGACATGGAGATCAAAGTGAATCTTGGTGAAACTGAGATCAAGCTGAAGGACATGATGAATTTGAAAGTAGGCGACGTGATTCCTTTGGATCAAGACGCTTCCGGTGAATTCGATGTCAATGTTGAAGGCGTGAGAAAATTTAAAGGTTATTACGGAATACATCATGGAACTGTGGCGGTCCAGGTAACACGCCCGGTGCAAAAGTAGGGGGATAAATGGGTGACGATACTTTGGACAACTTGGCGGATCAACTCGTGGCGGAAGCGGCGGGTATGGCAGCGGCGGATGGCGCGAAAAAGCCTGCAGCAGCGGCAGCTCCATCGCAAAATGATCGTAACTTGAATTTGATTTTGGATATCCCACTTAAAGTCTCAGTTGAGTTGGGCCGTACAAAAATGCCGGTGAGTGAGCTTTTGAATCTGACTCAAGGAAGTGTCATTGAATTGAACAAATTGGCCGGTGAGCCGATGGAAGTTTACGTCAATGACAAATTGATCGCACGCGGTGAAGCCGTGGTGGTCAACGAGAAATTCGGTGTGCGTTTGACAGATATTATTTCTCCAGCTGAGCGCGTAGAGCAGCTCAGATAAGAGGTTTCAGATGCGTTTGTTGCTTTCGTTAATCTTTGTGTTTTCGGTTTCTGCCCACGCGGCGGAAGAAGCTCCAACAGCAGCGGCCCCCGCTGAAGTTGCAGCAACAGAATCCGCACCTTCTCAAGAAGCGACTGTCGCTTCGACAGAGAAGAAAGTGGACAATCGCAAAGAGTCCGAAATTCCTTTAAATCTTGAAAAAGACAAAAAGGCTTCCTCCGAAGGCAGCGGCGTTTTCCGCATTCTCTTTACTCTTTCGATCTTGGGACTTGTGGGAACAGGTGCTTACTTTTTCCTCCGTAAGTACAAAGTTCCTCGCGCGATGAAACACCAAACGCAGATCAAAGTTTTGCAACAGCACTACTTGGGACCTAAAAAGAGTTTGGCGATCGTGCGTGTAGCTGGTGAGTCGATTTTGATCGGTATCACAGACCACAACATCTCTATGATTAAACCTTTGTCATTGCTTGACGATGAAGTGCCTGAAGAGTCTCCGCAAAATTTCGGAAAAGTTTTAGGCGGCTTAGGTTCAACAAAAGCGGACTTCGAAAATAACGAAGACGAAGCGGAACCGGCACCTGCACCTAAAAAACGTTCCGCAAAAGACTTGGATGCTGACGAAGAATTCGCGATCAGTGGAATTAAAGATATCGTTTCTAAACGTCTTAAAGGAATGAGGTCTCTTCAGTGAGAAAGATTAACTGGACTCTTTGGAGTCTGCTTCTTTTGCCTCTGGTTCTTTTGATCAGTTCCAGCGCGTTTGCACAAGTGACTCTTCCAACGGTGAATCTGGGTTTTAAAACCACAGATAATCCGAATGAAGTTGTGAATGCAGTTAAATTGATTTTGATCATGACGGTGCTGACGCTTGCACCGGCGATTTTGATTATGATGACGGGTTTTACTCGCATCATCATCGTCTTTTCTTTTTTAAGACAGGCGATGGGCGTTCAACAAATGCCACCGAACCAATTGTTGGTAGGTTTGTCTTTGTTTTTAACTTTCTTCGTGATGCAACCCGCATTCAACGAAATGAACACAAAAGGTATTCAGCCTTATCTTGCAGGAAAAATTTCTCAAGATGCGGCGATTGAAAATACTTTGGCTCCGCTTCGTAAGTTTATGTTCAATCAAACTCGCGATTCGGATTTAGCGTTGTTTGTGAAGCTTTCTAAAGTGGAAAAACCGAAAACTCGTGCGGATGTTCCAACAATGGTTTTGGTTCCGGCGTTCGTGGTTTCTGAGCTTAAAACGGCTTTCCAAATTGGTTTTATCATCTTCCTTCCATTCCTCGTGATCGACATCGTCGCGGCCAGCGTTTTGATGGCGATGGGGATGATGATGCTTCCTCCGGTTGTGATTTCGTTACCCTTTAAGATCATGCTCTTTGTCTTAGTGGACGGATGGGGTCTGCTCATCGGTTCTATGGTGAAGAGTTTCGGGTAGAGGTGAAAGATGACAGAAGAACTTGTAATTCGACTTGGACAAGATGCTCTTCGTACAACAGCAATGCTGGCAGCGCCGTTGCTTATCAGCACGCTGGTTGTCGGTTTGGCTGTGAGTATATTTCAAGCGCTCACGCAGATTAACGAGGCAACACTCACGTTCATTCCAAAAATGATCGTGGTGGCGTTGGTGTTTGTGCTCGCAGGTCCGTGGATGATGGACGTGATGAGTTCTTATACGGTGAACCTTTTTGAAAATATTGCCGTGATGGTGAGGGAATAGCCGAGTGATCAATTGGAGTTCAATGACAGAGGCTCAGATCCTGCTTTTTGCGCTGATTTTTCTGCGCATGATCGCCTTTGTTATTTCTTCAGCGGTTTTCGGCTCTCCGACGATCACCGTGGCTATCAAGGTTCTCCTGTCGATCGTATTTAGCGTTTTATTGTTCCCGGTGGTGAAAGTCGGCAACGTCGACTACGCTTTAATTTCGAATGATATCATTGGCTTAGCGGTGCGCGAATTGATTGTCGGATTAGCGCTGGGATTTTTAACCCGCTTGTTCTTCTTCGTAGTCACAATGACAGGGGACTTGGTGTCGATGTCCTTTGGTTTGAGTGCATCTCAGATGTACAAACCCATTCTGGGATCGCATGGAAACACGATCGATCAATTCTATTCGACAATTGGGACTCTGGTTTTTTTAGCAATCAATGGGCATCACATGTTGATCAGTGCAATTGCGCAAAGTTACGAGCTTGTGCCTGTAAGCTCGCTTGCGCTTAATGTGGGACCATTTGCGGAGATGGCCGTTTACGGTCAGACCGTGATGTTAATGGCGATTAAGATGTGTGCTCCGGTGTTAGTGACCATTCTGCTTGCGAACTTAGCGATGGGGATTTTGGGAAGAGCGGTTCCCCAGATCAACGTCCTGGTTACAAGTATGCCTGTGACGATCATGCTTGGAATGACAGTGGTGTTTCTCTGTCTTCCGCTGATGGCCATAGAAATGAATGGTCTAGTTGAAATCACAGCTAGCAAACTATTTGCTGTGATGAAACACTTATAACAATAGCTTTTTAGTTCTAGGAAGGAACGAGATGGCTGAAGAGAACGGTGAAAAGACCGAACAGGCAACGGATGCGAGACGGGAAGAGTTTCGCAAAAAAGGGAACGTTGCTCATACAAAGGAACTCGCGTCGGCAGTTATTTTACTGGCGGCGGCTGGGTGCGTGTATGCCTTGGGTCGTTTCTTCTTCAAAAATCTCTACGAAGTTTTTCAATACTCCTTTGGAAATGACATGGTTGTGCTAGTGCGTGAAGGTAAATTCACGGAGGCCTTCCGTTTCTGTGGAGAGAAAGCTTTGATCCTCATGGCTCCGGTGATGGGCATGGCTGGCGTGATTGGCGCAGCTTCTTCCATTCTTCAAGTGGGCTTCCTGCAAGTGGAAGACGCTCTGTCTCCAAACTTTGAAAAATTAAGTCCTGTAGAAGGTTTCAAGCGCGTGTTCAGTTTGCGCGCGGTGGTTGAGGCTCTGAAGTCCTTGCTCAAAATGGCTGCGGTGGGAGTCGTTTTGTATTTCTTATTGCGTGGTGAAGTTCGTCAAGTGCCTTACATGCTCACATTCTCTATCGAGCAAATTTTAATGTATCT
>NZ_CAMLDV010000202.1 GCF_946478835.1 uncultured Bdellovibrio sp.
AATCATTATCAATTGATTATTAAGTAGCATGCGAGTTCAGGGAGCTTAGCCCCCTAAACCATTAAAAACTGCGAAGTTTTTTACCTTTGGAAATATGAGAAACGGCATTGTGAGGATGCAGACTTTCGACATGGCTGAACTCGGCAACGTAATCCAAAATATCCGCCTTCGCGTCCAAAGCTTCTTTCACACGGCGAGCGGCGTCTTCACAGAACATGAGATTCTGTCCGTTACGAAGAGCAAACTCCTGCTCGTCTTCTCTTTTCACCGCGCCTTGAACTGCCGTCTGCAAAGCTTCTTCCACGATATCAATCAAATCCGCATAATTGTAATTCGGACCGACTTCCGCTTTCACGCGAGCAAAACTTCTTTGCGCATGTGGAGTCGCGACGATTCCTTGCGGAGTTCCAAGCCATGAATGAACCACATCAAAATCCAAAGACTGATCTTGGAACTGTTGTTTGAAACCATCTTGAATCAACTGACGAGAAAGAGCCGCCGAAGCAGGGCATGTACTTGAGTAAGTCACAACCGCTTCAACAAAATAGCTCTTTGTCCCCTCGTGATTAAAAGAAGAAAGTACAACCGGATAAGAGCGCCACGCTTGATTTGCACTTTTCAAAGCCTTGCGCACCAAGGGAGCTTCGAACTGCACTTGCACAAGAGCTTGAGTGGAAAGGTCTTCGTGAGTTTTTAAAAACTCATCGGTCGCTTTTCCCAAAAGTCCCAAAGTCATTTCGTTCTTAGTCAAAATATCTTGCGTGATAAGATACAAACGCGACATGTGAATACCGCGAGAAGGTTTTTTATCAAGGCTGACTTTCGCGTCTGCGCGCGCCGGGATACGATAAACACCGTCAGCTTGTTTGAGTAATAAAGGTAATTCGATGGAACCCATTCCCACCCAATCAATGGGCGCATATTTTTCTAAATGAGTTTCTTTAGCTACGTCAGGAAGATTCGTTTTCGTCATAAGAGGTCTGTCCAATTCGAGGATGTTCTACCTCAAATTTGCTTGCTTGGCTCTTAAATTATAGTTTTTACAGCCATAATGCACTATAATGCGGTTTGCGCCGCAGGATGTGGAGCGAGCTCGGCTCGCGGAACTGGACTTAAAAAAAATGATGCAAAAACAACTGATCCTCGCAAGTACTTCGAAATACCGCCAAGAGCTGCTTTCTCGATTGGCTTACAGCTTCACGGCCCAAGCCCCTTTGATCGATGAAGAAAAAGAGAAAGATCCGAGCCTTTCTCCAAGAGCTTTGGCAGAAAAATTGGCGGAGCTTAAAGCGGCCAGCCTTAAGGGCGCGGACCGCGTCGTGATCGGTGGCGATCAGCTTGTGGCATTTGAAGGACGCATTTTAGGAAAATCTCATACCGCCGAAAAAGCGGTCGAACAGTTGATGGCCATGCAGGGAAAAGTTCATGAACTGATCACCGCGATCTGCATTTTTGATGGCGATAAAAAGATTCCTTATACCGACATCACACGCATGCACATGAAAAAGCTTTCCCGTGAGCAAGCGGAACGCTACGTGAAGTTGGACATGCCAACGGATTGCGCTGGAAGTTATAAAATTGAAAAACACGGCATTATGCTTTTTGATAAAATTGAAAGCCAAGATTTCACCGCGATTCAAGGTTTACCCTTGATTGAACTCAGTAAAATATTAGAGAATGTGGGACTATGACAGAAACACAAAAAAAACTTTTCGATGCCGCTAGCGACGCTCAAAAAAGAGCTCATGCTCCCTACTCTAACGCTTTGATCGGCGCCGCGGTCCTGATGAGTGATGGACGTATTTTCTCTGGATGCAATGTTGAAAATGCCTCTTTTGGCGGAACGGTTTGCGCCGAACGTGTGGCGATTTTTAAAGCCGTGAGCGAAGGCGCTCCAAAACAAATCAAGGAAGTTTTAGTTGTTAGCGACGCTGAAAAGCCTTGGCCTCCGTGCGGATTTTGCCGCCAGGTGATTGCCGAGTTTGCCAATGAGCAAACAGTGATTCACACAGCCAATCTTCAAGGCAAAATGAAAAGCTTCCAGTTCCCCGAGATTTTCCCCGAAGCCTTCACACCAAAACATTTAGACTAAGAGGAAAAAGGTACCTGGTACCTTTTTCTTTATCGGAATTTTTCAAAGTAAGAATTGAAATCACCCGTGCGATTTTTAAGCTGACCCGAAAGCTGCTGCACCAAGGTGATGTAAGGTTTAAACTCGTCACCTCTTTCTTCTTTTAAGATGTACTCAGCGACCGCCAACATCTCAATCGTGTCTGTGCGACGGACTTCCAAAGCTTTTTCCGTGATTTGCGATGTTTCAGGCTCGACGGAAAGCTCGACACGCACACCATAGTGATCCGACCAAGGCTCGCGAGGACTTCCGCGCATGTTGACTTGACCTTCTGTCGCTTTCAAAGTCGTGCCCGACTCCCCGACATTTGAGAAAAAGATATAATCGAACGTGTGATCTGAAAGCATCCAACCTAAAGGGTTCCCGAAGCAATATGTGCAATAGCCTTTGGGATATTGCCCTAAATACTCTTCCATCGAGTCATGTGCCCCTAATGTCTTCATTAAGAACTTTCTTTCCACGCTGTCGATATCGGAATTAAAATCTCCGGAGAATACAAGCTTCAACTGTTGATGCTTCAAACGCCATTGCAGGATGTCCAAAATCTGTGTGATCCGCACGGCTTTGGAGGTCGGATGCAAATGGGTATTCATGAAAAAGAAATCTTCATCGATACCAAAAAAATTGGATCTCACGATATGATAAGCTTTTTTAACGTTAAAAGCAGAGCGAACCGAATCGAGAACTCCGCCTTCATTATTGACGTTAAAGTCCACGGTTTGGCGGCCTTTGATATCGCCCATAAAAAAGGACATCAGACCAATCTTTTCATCTTTATTTGGAGCACTGATGTTGTATTGGTGTTTTAGACTTTTTTCGAATTGAACAATGTGGGAGTCATTCCAAACTTCTTGCAAATGCACAACATCGCACTTGGGAATTCCTTGTAAGAAACCTGCGATACGCTCGGTACGGCCTTCAATATTTTTTGCGTAAATCGGTCCGTAAGCATTGAAGTTCTGAACACAAAAACGCGGTGGACGAGGGTCCGCCTGCCAGTATTGTTCAGCCTTCGCATGTGTTGAAAACAACAACGTTCCAAGTACTAAAAGCTTTGAAATACCCATAGTCTGCCCTCACGGATTTATTCCTAAGGGTCTACATTCAATTCCCATACAAAGCCGAGAACCCTTTCAGTTTGTTTTAAGCTGTCTAAGTTTGATACAGGGCGCTCTTTCGCCTACATCTTGACCCAGACATACTTACCGTTTGAGACCTCATCGCAGATCAACTGTACCAACTGATCTTGTTGGTTCTTACAAGAACCCGTGGTCCCCACTTGCACTTGCGCTGATCCCAAAAGCTTTCCTAAAAAGTTTTTAGGTCCCAGACATTTTTTATTTTCGAACTCCGCACATGTTGGATAAACAGGTTTTGTTCGTCGGGTATCGACATAAGAATAAAAATTAGCGGTAGGCCCAAAGACATCGTCCCACAAGCCAATGCTAATTCCCTGATTGCCCTTCATCGCCATATATTGGTTTTTTCGAAGCTGAGGTTTCACGTGCTTAAGAAGATAACTTTGCAAGTCCTCGCTGTCACTTGTCGCTAAGCATGCAGTGTTGTCGTACTCAATAGAAATTCCTTTGCTTTTCATTGCCGGTAAAAGAACATAATCAATATGGTTCTTGGTTTGATCACTGCTGCTCCAATGCCCTACGTATCCTAAGATCAATTTATTTCCGGCCATATGAGGAAGATTGAGAGGCGCATAGCGATCACCGATTTCACGCACATCCCAAGTGTCGCATTTGTTCTGTTTGATAAGACGGTTTAACCAGGAGTTGCAGCCCATGCGGTAATATTTCATTTCCGCTTTAATCGTTGTGTCGATTTCACAAAGACACGTCGTCGCACTCGCCGCCGAAGAAAGACCTAAAAGACTTAACAATAAGAGCAATGACTTCTTCATGAACATACGGGACTCCTTGCTTATGATGGCTTCCATAGCAAGATAAAGACCCGCAGAAAAATTATTGAAATGCTTTAAAAGTGATATCCACTGTGGTTTCTCTGAGCGGCCCTGTTTAGCACTTTGTATCAGAGACAAAAGAGGCTCTCTTGTTCGCCGAGAGAAAATCCACGAAGATGAAATTTTAAACATTCCTGAAAATAGAACAGGCTCAACCGTGTGTTCAAATCTTGTCAGAAGGTTTAGGACACCATGTGGTATATCAAGCCATCTAAAAAAGAGGTGTGATATGAAAAAAATCTTTTTAAGTCTTTTGTTTTTAAGCACCACTCAAGCTTTCGCAGTCACTGATGGTAAATATAAATGCGACATCACTCCAAAGGGAGCTGATAAATCTAAAATTCAACTTTCGTTCGAAATTTCTAACGGCGATGTCGTTTGCAAAGAAGCCGATGGTGAATGGTGCATGCGCTGGTTTGACTTCGAACCTGCTAAGCAAGAAAAATTTTGGCTCGATGGTTTGTACGATGGCGGTTACGAAGATCTTGATAATGGCGACTGGAAAGTTTCTGCAGACTCGGATGGCTGCAATATCGGAAAGTTAATTCTCTATAAGAACAGTGGCTTCACCAAAGGTTTCCTCACGACCGCATTTCACTGCAGCGGCAAAGTCGCTCCTTCTGCGGGTAGTGTGACATGCATTAGGGCAAAGTAAGCCTGTAGTTCTCGCCCAAATATTCAATTTGAACATTCTTAAGTGTGCTTCCGGACGGAAGCACGTGGCCAACAACCTTCGCAAGCTCTTCGCGAAGGACTTCGGAATCTTTGTTGGCAATAGGTTTTAAAAGTAAAAAACCTTCGTGCTGATAATCGGCTTCACACCCCTGCACTCGTTCCCAATCAAAAGCGACACGCACTAAATCACAGGCCCCTTCTTTAGGCATTGATTCAATATAGTGTTTGTATTGAAACGTCATTTCTTCTGGTGCTTGGGCAGAATTCCAAGAAAACGACCAACCACGCTCTTCACGGAAAGTAAGGCTTGAAAGAGTCACTCCCAGTTCCGCCGCGTTTTGCGTGAGATTAAGACGAGTCACCGCCATGACTTCTGCAAAAGCGTGGTTGAAACTTTCTCTAGAAGATATAAAAGGATCTTTTTCTAAATCCTTTTTTAGCTTCCACAGCCACTCATCCACGAACATTAAATTCACGCTCATCCCTGACAAAGGATCAATGTCGTGACTGAATCCTGCAGCAAGATGAAAAAGAAAGCCCCGTCGTGAAGACAGGGCTCCTTGAATTACGATTCGAATGGGAACTTCGCGAACGAATTGCAACATTATTGAAGTTGCAACGCTTGCGTGTTCATTGTGACGTGCGAGTTTGAACGGAATTGGTTCACCCACGCTTCAAACATACCGTCGCCGCGACGTTTTTGCATCATTTCAGCCGTCATTGGTTCTAAAGCTTTCACTTCTTCAACTTTAGATTCTTTCAACTTCAAAACGTATTTGGAGTTGCCATCACGAACCAGGCGC
>NZ_CAMLDV010000203.1 GCF_946478835.1 uncultured Bdellovibrio sp.
GTATTTCTTAATCTGACGACGCAATCCGTTTTCGCCCATGTTGTAACTCGCAGCGACCAAGTACCAAGAACCGAACTCACTATAGAGGTCACGCAAGTAACGAGTTGCAGCGAGTGTGCTCTTCTTAAGATCACGGCGCTCATCGAGCCACCAAGTTTTACTTAGACCATAACGGCTGCCGGTTGCTTCGATAAACTGCCAAGGTCCGACAGCATCGGCATGGCTGATCGCATTGGGTGCAAAGCCACTTTCAATCATCACCATATAAGCAAGATCCAAAGGAAGGTTTGCGCCTTTGAGTTCTTCTTGAATGAACGGCATGTACTTGTAAGAACGCTGCAACCATTCGCGGAACCATTTGTTGCCGCGAGGTCCTTGGTAGTAAGCAATCCACTTGCTCACTTTTTTATTGTAAGTCACAGGCAAATCAAAAATCAGATTGTCGGAGTGAACATTGGTTGAACGCGCCGTTAATGATTTTAGTTTTTCTTTTAAAGTCTGCGCTTGATTGACCGGCGTAACAGGAACTGCAGGAGCCGTTTTGGGAGTTTCAGCGTGCGCTGAAAAAGACGTCATCAAAATTGGAAAAAGCAATGCGGCCCACGTTCTCATAAAGATCATTATGAAGCCGATTCTTTGACACTGTCGACAAAGAACTGACAATTCATTGGCTGCATCGACAAAGGTCAATGGCTCGGTCAAATGCAAAAAAACTGGAGGCCAGAAATTTTCTCCACGTCAAAGGTCGAGGTTGGAAGCTTTTTCCCAGACGAAGATCCGTCCTGTCAAAACGTGGCACATGCTTTGCTGCTACACAAATTGTGGAGGAGTATACATGTCAGTAAAAGGCGTCTACACAGCTCTTAGCGGAGCGATGGCTCAAAGTACGAAGTTAGATACCATCGCCAATAACTTGGCCAACGTAAATACTCCTGCGTTCAAACGCGACCAGCAACTTTTCCAAGAATATTTGACGGCCAATGAAAAGCCACCAACGACAACGCAAATTCCTCGCGACGTCGCTTCGATTGAAAGTTTCTATAATATGCAAGGTGGCGACAAAAGTTATGTCGACACCAAAGGAACATTCACTGATTTCTCACAAGGTGGTTTGAAACCCACTGGGAATGCTTTAGATGTTGCCATTGACGGTAAAGGCTTCTTTGAAGTGGCAACTCCAGGGGGAGTGAAACTCACTCGCGCTGGAAACTTTACTTTGGATGGCAACGGTCAACTTGTGACGAAAGAAGGTCATCCTGTTTTGCGTGCCGGTGAGCCGGGTGCAGATCCTGCTTCACGTGTGATTCGTTTGCAAGGATCTGGTGCCATCACTATTGCCGATAATGGCGATGTGTTTGAAGGCACGGAAAACATCGGCAAACTTTCACTTGTGAACGTGAACAATCCCGACACTTTACAAAAAGTGGGCGGCTCTCTTTATACATTTAAAGCAAACAGCACTCCCGATATGACAAACATCAACAATCCCAGCTTGAAGCAAGGATTCCTTGAGACTTCCAATGTCAATATCGTGCAAGAGATGACAGACATGATCTCCACGAATCGTGTTTTTGAGAGTACGCAAAAAGCCATCAGCGCCTACGACCAAATGGCGGATAAGATGGTTAACGTGGTTGGAAAAACTAATTAAGGGAAGGATTCCTAGATGCTAAAAAGTTTGAATACAGCAGCGACAGGTATGGCGGCTCAACAGACGAACATGGATGTGATCGCCAATAATATCGCCAACGTTTCAACAAACGGATTTAAGAGATCTCGCGCAGAGTTTGAAGATCTCATGTATCAAACACAAAAAGAGCCAGGCACGGCAACGGGAATGAATTCGTATTCTCCGAATGGTGTTCAAACAGGTCTGGGTGTTCGCACCGCTGCGATTCAAAAAGATTTCGCCGGTGGAAATGCGCAAGTCACAAAGAATCCTTTGGATATTCAAATTGAAGGCGCAGGATTTTTCCAAGTTCTGACTCCGGATGGTCAAGTGGCTTACACGCGTGATGGCGCTTTCAAAAAAGATCCTCAAGGTCGTATCGTCGATAAAAATGGAAATGCCTTGCAACCCGAGATCACAGTTCCACCGGATGTTTCTGGAATTGAAGTGGCTCCAAACGGCGAAGTGCGCGTGATCCAAGGTTTGAGTGACGCTCCAACAACAATTGGACAGATTGATATTACAAATTTCGTGAACCCGGCAGGTCTTAAAGCTTTGGGTAAAAACTTGTTTGCACAAACTCCTTCGAGCGGTCAGGCCATTGCGTCCCGTCCAGGTTTGAATGGCACAGGCTATTTGGCACAAGGACAACTGGAAGCAAGTAACGTGAATATTGTTGATGAGATGGTGAACATGATCACGTCTCAACGCGCTTACGAAACAAATTCAAAAGTGATTCAAGCGTCAGACCAGATGCTTCAGTCTATTAATAACATGAGATAATTGATGAAGAAGATTTTCGCGGTTCTTTTCTTATTCACTCTTCAGGCGCAGGCCAGACCTGAGATTTCTATTCCCGGTAGCGTGGAAATTTCTCAGCGTCCGCTTTTGCGTTTAGGAGACATTGCGACAGTGACAAACGGAAACGAAGAATTGCTTTCGTTGATGGACACTGTTGTGATCCGCGAAGATGCCCGCGAACTTTTGCTTTCTCAGCACTTGGATTCCAAAGAGATTTTAGAAAAAGTGCGCACGGCGATGAAAGACCAAGAGAATCTGAAAAAACTCAATCCGTCTTTTAAAATTCCATCCAAAGTAAAAGTGAGTTTTGCTTCCACTCCGATTTCTCGTGAAGAAGTGCAAAGAAAAATCGTGAACACTTTGCAAGCGCGCTGCAATGAATGTGAATACAAAGTCACAATTCAAAGCACGCCGATCCCTGCGCAAAAACAGTGGGAACTCGATTTTACGCAGCTTTCAGCGAAAGGTGGCTTCCTTTTGCCACTGCGTGATGGCGATCAGCGCCAATTAAAATGGATCTCGGGAACAATTCGTGTGTCCCAATTAACCCCGGTGACGACTCGATTGATCTTACAAGGAGAGAGGGTGCAATCCCAGGATGTCCGTATGGTGATGACGGATGTGACGTACGCTAAGGATGGCGCACTTCGCATTGAAGACATCCAAGGGCAATTGGCCGCTCGCTCTCTTCCCGTTGGAAGCCCGATTTGGACTTCTGATCTCAAACGTGAACCGGCAGCTAAGAGGGGACAGATTGTTAAGGCCTTGCTTGGCGACGAAGATTTCGAAATCTCCGTCAACATGGTGGCCGAGGACAACGGCTTTGTCGGAGACATGATTAAAGTTAAAAATACAGAAACTCAAAAAGTACTGTCTGGCGTCGTGATTGAAAAAGGTGTGGTGAAGTTGCAATGAGAAATGACAGCATGAAGTCGTTGGTAATCCAGTTTATTTCTTTGGCGGCCTTGGTTTTTGCCACGGCTGGCTGTGCGACTATGAAAGATCTCTGGGCTTCTTTGGATGGAAAAAACTCTGAGGCTCCGACTCTTGAGAATATCAAGTCGGCACCTCGTTATTCAGACAATCAAAACATGGGTGTACCGACAGATCGTCAGTACAAACGCATGACGAGAAATCGCATGGAAGAAGAATCTGATCTTGGCGCGACAGCGGGTTCCACGTGGGTGATGGAAGGCCAAGGAGCTTACCTTTTCGCACAAAACAAAATGCGCAAAGAGGGCGATCTTCTTAACGTGAAATTGGATGCTCCAGCAATGAAACAAGTGGAAACAAAAGTTTCCGTTATCAAAAAATTACTAAAACAGTTGGAAGAGCAACAACAGCAGCAACAGCAACCTGAGTTGAACAACTCATTGGCTGCGAATGCTGAAGGCGCTCGTGCTCCTGCTTCTGAAGCAAAAAAGCCAGAACCAGCTAAAGAAGAAAAAGAAGAGGGCGGATTGGCGGAAGTGCAAAACATTCCAACGCGCTTGATTGAAAAATTAGCGGATGGAAATTACCGCGTGAAAGGGCAACAACCTTTCATGATTGGAAAACGTGAATACAAAGTGATCGTCACAGGACTTATTCGCCCCGAAGATTTCAACGATCAGGGGATTACTTCAGACAAACTTCTTGATCCCCAATATGATGTCGTGAGCATCAGAAAGACACGCAATGAATAGAATTTTTCAAATCCTTGCTATCATCGCTTTGTTCATTCTTGGTTACTATGAGGGTGCCAACGCGGCTCGCTTGAAAGACATCGCAAGTATTCGTGGCGTGCGTGAAAATCAATTGATTGGTTACGGTATCGTTGTCGGTCTTAAGGGTACTGGCGACGGAAAAAATGAATTCATGAGTAAAAGTGTCGTGCGCATGTTCGACAAACTGGGAATGAAATTGGATTCTCCAGAATTTGCCAGCAAAAATGCGGCGGCCGTTATTATCACAGCGACAATGCCTGCATTTGGTAAAGCGGGAAATCCGATTGATATCACAGTGAGTGCTATTGGTGACGCCTCTTCATTGCAAGGTGGTACTTTGTTGCAAGCGCCTCTGCGTGCGGCGAATGAACAAGTGTACGCTGTCGCTCAAGGAAGCATCGTGATTGGTGGCGACGGAAAAGATTCGCACACGACATCAGGTCGTATTCCAAATGGCGCGATCATTGAGCGTGATATGACGGCGGATTTTTCTTCTCGCAAAATGTATCGCCTCACTTTGATCAATCCTGATTTCACAACAGCAGCTCGCTCTGTTCTTACAATCAACAAAGAACTGGGTGGTCACTATGCCACAGCGAAAGACGCGGGAACGATTGATATCATCACTCCATTTGCCTATGAAAATCGCGGTGTGGAATTGTTGGCGACGATTGAATCTATCGAGATCAATCCCGACATGAAAGCACGTGTGGTTGTGAATGAAAAAACAGGAACCATCGTAATTGGAGATAAAGTCAAAATTTCGAAAGTTGCTATTTCACACGGGTCTATCGCAGTGAAAGTCGGCGACGGTAAAAAAGGCAGCGAAGAAAAAGTTGCTGTTCTCGACACAGGTGTGAGTGTTGGGGAGCTCGTGCAGGCACTAAACAAACTTGGTGTCTCGCCGAAGGACCTGATTACTATACTTCAGTCCATCAAGTCAGCTGGAGCTTTGCACGGGGAACTCGAAGTATTATGAAATTTGTGTTTCGAAATGACACAGTATTTAATAGAATTGAAGTATTAGTGTCTGACACATGGATGTGCCAGATACGCGGGGAGGGTGAGGAAGAGATCGCGAACCATGGAAGGTCAAGAGTCAAAAGTTTCTCGCAGGAAACAGGAGCAATAGGTCAGCAGGCACCAAGGATTGGTGAACATGAGCCGAAGCTACACTCTCAGAGTCAAGCACAGGATGTGCATGATTCTCCGACTCAACTCCCCTTTTTTTCTCTTCTTTCGACAGCGGACATTGCTACGTGTGAGGTAAGTGAAGGGTTGCAGCAGCCCTTCGCTTCGGACAGTCCTCGCGCTTCTTTGTCTTTCTTGGCATTGTTGGATTTTCGTTTTTTGTTTTCTGAGTACTGCTGCACTTCTTTCTTGGCGC
>NZ_CAMLDV010000204.1 GCF_946478835.1 uncultured Bdellovibrio sp.
CGCTTTCTTCTTTGTGTCTTCCGGAGGACGTATGTTTCCTTCATCTGCGTTGGTATCAGGAACTTCTTTGCCGCAAAATCGCGGAAGTTTTATGAGCATTGTGAGTTGCGTGCAACAGATGGCCGCGGCGGTCTCTAGTTATATCGCAGGACTTATCATCACGACAGGTCCTAACGGTCACCTTGATAACTACAATGTCGTTGGATACATCGCGGTCGTTTTCACATTTGTAGCGATTTATCTTTCTCGTCGTATTCACGCGATTGAAAGTGCGCCCACAAAAGCAGAAGCAGATACGGCCCACATCGGTGAACCTGTCGTTTAATTACGGACTTTTTGTCTTAAAGATTTGATTTCAGAGTGGCGCTTTTTGGTGTCCACTCTTTTTCTTTGCGAACTCTTTGTCGGTTTTGTCGCCACCCGTTTTTTAGGAACAAAAAGAGCCTTGTTCAGCATTTCTTGAAGTTTACGAATGCATTCAGATCGGTTTTGATCCTGGTCTCTGTGGACTTCACTGCGAATGATTAAATCTCCGTCGACAGTGAGCTTTCCTTGAAGTTTGATCGCAAGGCGTTCCTTAAGATCCTGGTTTATGGATTGCGATTGCCATAAATTCCAACGCAGAATCGCTGCGGAATTAGTTCGATTCACGTTCTGCCCGCCCGGTCCTCGCGAGCGCGCATAGGTAAAATCCAATTCTGAAAAAGGAATTTGTACGGAGATCACTCTTTAACACCCTCGAAGTCTGCTTTTCCTTCCCCGATTTTACTTCCGTTTAAGATCACTTCGTATCTCATCGGTGAAGCCTTTGAAACCATCGCGCTCACACCGCAGTACTTTGTCATCGACAAGGTGACGGCCTTCATTGCTTGTTCGGGCTTAATATCCGAGCCCTCGATGTGATACTGCAATTTTACTTCTTCAAAAATAGAAGGATAGCCATGCGTGGTGTGAGCCTGTGCATTCACGTCGCAGGATAAAAGGTTCACTCTCATTTTTTTCAAAATAGAAGCGACGTCCATTCCCGTGCAACCGCAGATGCTGGCCAAAAGAAGTTCTTTGGGAGTTGGCCCTTGGTCCTTACCACCGACTTCCGTTTTAGCGTCCATAGTGAATTTATGAGTGCGAATATGAGATTCAAATCCCATATCCCCGGTCCATTTCGTACGACATTCCATATGCCCCATAAAAGTCTCCTCAAACTAGTTCTCTTCTTACGCTACAATCCATAACGCCAGAAGTAAAGAGAAGCTCAAAACCGGGGATCATTTGCGTTGAAGCGCAAGGAACAGTAGACTAAGAGGGTTAGGAGTAACACTATGATTGCAATGATTGCTATAGCCTTTGTTGGATTGATCGCCGGTTGTGGCGTGGGCTTGGCCTTGCACAAATTTCTGAATGCGCGCACCTTGCGCCATGCACGTGACGAAGCTCAAGACATTGTTGGAGAAGCCAAAGAAGCGGCCGAGCTGAAAGCTCTTGAGGAAAAAGAACGCGTTCAAGAAATTGAAATGGAAATGTGGACCAAGGTTGAACCTGAGATGCTTAAGGTTGAAGGCCGCATTGAAGAGCTGCAAGAAGTCGCCAACGAAAAAAAATCCAAAGCCGATTCTATCGTTCACGAGGAAAAGAAAAAACTGCAAGACCGTGAAGCAGAAGTGAAAGCTCAAGAGCAAGCTTTGCGCGTGCAGGAAGCAGAACTGAACAAATTGAAAGATGCACAGAAAAATTTAAACAATGATCTTGTGCAAAAACTGACAGAGCGTTTGGGAACTTCTTCGGAAGAATTTAAAAATCAACTGAAAACGCAAATGGAAGAAGATGCTCGTCGCAGAGCCGCTAAGTTCATTCAAGAGTCTGAAGAGGACTTAAAGGAACACGCAGAAGCGCGTGCGAAAAAAATCTTAAGTCTTGTGATTGATCGCTTTGCCCGTCCTTACTGCGCTGAACGCGGTATTGGCGCTGTGAATTTTCCAGACAATCACATCCGCAAACTTTTCGTTGATGCCAATGGCAACAACATTAAAGCCGTTCAAGAGGCCTGTGGTTGCGATATCATCGTCGAAGAAGGCATGGACATGGTGGGCGTTGCGGGATTCGATCCGGTTCGCCGTGAGCTGACTCGCAGAACGCTTGAAAGAATTTTTAAAGAGAAGAAAAACATCAATCCTGATTTCATCAAAAAAATTGCTGAAAATCAGAAAAAAGAACTCTTTAAAAACATCAAACACGACGGGGATGCTTTAGCGAAAGAATTAAAGCTTGAAGGTTTGAATGCGGAGATCCGTCAAATGATGGGTTCCCTTCGCTATCGTTACTCTTTCACGCAAAATCAATACTTCCACTGTGGTGAAGTCGGTTGGCTCGCGGGATTGATGGCGGCAGAACTGGGTTTGGACATCAAAAAAGCACGTCGCGTGGGTATGCTTCATGACATTGGTAAATCCATGGACCACGTGATGGAAGGTGGACACGCCGTGATTGGTGCTGACTTTATCGCGGCCCGCGGTGAAGCGCCTGACGTGGTGCACGCTGTAAAAGCCCATCACTTTGATGAACAGCCTTCAACAGATCATGCGTTTCTTGTGATCGCAGCTGATGCGGTTTCAGGAGCTCGTCCGGGGGCACGTCGCTCGACGATTGAATCTTACAATCAAAAAGTTTCTGAGCTTCAAGACATTGCTCGCAGCTTCCAAGGCGTAACGGACTGTTTCGTTTTGAGTGGCGGACGCGAGTGCCGTGTTCTTGTAAATGGCAAGAAAGTCGACGACACGCAAGCTTTAGATCTGTCTAAAAAAATTGCTGCACGCATCGAAGAAGAGTGCAACTACCCTGGCCAAATCAAAGTGGTCATTGTGCGCGAAACTGTTGTTACAGAACAAACTAGGAAGGAACTCGCGTAATAAACGCGAGTCCTTTCTGTATCTCAGCAGACCTTTTATTAAAATCCCTTCATGGTCGCTCTTTTAGAAGATTCTCCGATCTACTTCAGATCAAATAAGGAGGTAAGTTTTTAAAAGGGAGATACCTCATGGTGATCGAAACAGCACTAGAAAGGCAACACACTCCGCGCGTGTTGGTGATTGATGATAGCTTAGATTCCGTTAAGCTTATGTCTCACATCCTTGATCACTACAAATGCGACGTAACAATGGCCTTTGACGGCCAAGACGCCATTCCATTGCTCGTCAACAGACAGTTTGATTTGGTGATTTTAGATTGGCAGATGCCACAGATGGGTGGTCGCGATACATTGTTATTAATGGATCGCCTTTTGACAGAAAAGAAAATTCACAAGGTTCGAAAAGCCATTCCCGTGGTGATTTACACAGGTCACTCAGAAGAAGAATTAGAACTGCCACTGGTTCGTCACTTCACCTACATGGGCTTTATCAACAAACGCCAGGCGTTCAGCTCTATGATGCGATCATTTAATTTTATTTTGCGTTCGATCTAAGGAAACTTAGGAACGCGCACGAGGGGCTTCCGGATAGGATGCCGGAGGCCCCCGATTCCATATCGGATATTAGGGACGAGCGCACTTGCCGTCATGCTGACAGCGAATCATTTCATAACGGTGATTTTTCATTTCCAGAAGAGTGTACTCTAACTCTCTATCAAATCCCTGAGCGACAGAACCTTTTTGCGCGATAGAGAAAAACTCATTCACAAACTGAAACTGTTCAGGGGAATAATTTTCTTTTGTCGATGTATTAAAGAAACGTGTCGCTTTGTTTGAACGAACTGTTTTAAGAAATCTGGCTCTTTGTTCATGAGCTTTCTCAAGTCCGCCCGGCAAGTCTTTCCAACATTTCACTTCACCGATCTTCACGACTTTTTGGATATTGTTATCAAAAATCACAACGTCCAACTCCCCGATCACATGAGAAGCGTCGCCGTATGCAATTCCAACAATCACGTTATACTGAGGCGCTGGAAATTCACGTTGCACTTGCACGCGCGCAACTTCTTCGCAGATAGATCCGGAGTCTTCGTAACTGCGAGGAACATTTTTAATCAGTTCAAAATCTTCCTCCCAAGATGCAAACACAGTATTGGAAGAAAGAAGCGCCAAAAGCAGAACGAAGATTTTCATAGAGCCTCGCAGGTTTATAGGAAGCCCTCTTTTGCCGAGCGGTGCCATAAAAAGCAATGAGATTGTCCTAGATTTATATAACGCACTGCGCGTCTTAGTAAGATGCAGTGATCCTTTGTTTTTAAACCCCGTTTTGTTATCTTAGTCGGACTATGGATCCTGACCCTTACCCGAAACGCTTATGCAGTCTCCTGCTTAAGGAGACACCATGACCGAAATTCTCGTTGTCCTTCTTTGTCTATTTATAAACATGCTTCTTTCCGGTTCCGAGATGGCTTTTGTGACTGTTAGCAGACAGCAACTCAAACGTCTTGCGCCGACCAATAGAAATGCGCGCGTTCTTTTAAAGCTTAAAGAAAATCCTGAAAGAACTCTTTCTGTAATTCAGATCGGCATCACCCTGGTTGGCGCTATTGCTGCCGCCGTCGGTGGTGCGGGAGCTGAAGAAGCTTTAAGTCCTTTCTTTATGGAATTCTTTAAAGTTTCCGAGCAAACCGCGGAAGCTATTTCCATTGCGGCAGTAGTTTTGCCGATCTCTTACTTAAGTGTCGTCGTCGGAGAACTCTTACCTAAAACAATCGCCTTACGAAATCCTCTGGCGATTGCACTGTGGACTTCTCAAGGTCTTTATTTAGGAGAAAAAATTCTTTCTCCTGCTGTGACGATTCTTGAGAAGTCGACCAATATCTTAGTAAAACTTGTGACTTTAGGCTCACAGAAAAACTTTGCGCATGATCACCAAGACATTGCGATTGAAGATTTGCCGCAACAGACGAAACAATATGTCGTGAATCTTGTGAGTGCCGATAAAAAAGTCGCGCGCGAGATCATGCTTCCATGGAAAGATGTCATTTACATTCGTAAGGATGATTCCCACGATGACGTTGAAACGATTGTTCTTAATTCTCGTCATACTCGCCTCCCGGTTCTGGAGGATCAAGAAGTCATTGGTATCATAAATACGAAAGAGTTCTTAGCCCTCAGAGAAACGACGGAATGGCAGACTCTGATCCGTCCGATTTTAAAGTTCAAATCATTTGAACCGCTCTTTAAGATTCTTTTAAAAATGCAGGAACAAAAATCTCACATGGCCGTGATTTATGAACAGACGAAATATGTGGGTCTTGTGACGATGGAAGATATTTTTGAAGAGATCATTGGCGATGTTTTCGACGAAGACGATGACGGATTGATTAAAAAGATCCTAGCTTCTAAATCTCGCCGTCGCCCGATTTAAGATTTTTTTAAAGGAAACTTTATGCTCGTGACAGAAAAAGAATTCTACCTTGTTGGCTTTGAAACCAGAACAGACAACAAAACAGAAATGACAAGCGCTCCAGGCCAAGGGCAGATCGCGAAAATGTGGGAAAGAATCTTTAAAGAAGATCTTAAAGGAAAAGTTCCTCAGACTGAAAGCCACGATATTTTCGCCATTTAT
>NZ_CAMLDV010000205.1 GCF_946478835.1 uncultured Bdellovibrio sp.
GTTTGGAATAAAGAACATCCCCACAGTCACTTTGATCGCGCCCAGATTGTTTGGAATTGGAAGAACGGATTGAACGCTTCCTTTACCGTATGTATGGTCGCCACCCACGATCACCGCACGTTTATAATCTTGCAAAGTTCCAGAAACGATTTCAGAGGCAGAAGCAGAAATACGGCTTGTCAAAACAACAAGAGGTCCCGCCCAGTCTACCGTTGGATCTGTATCGCGAAGAGCTGATTCCGCACGGCCTTCATTTTTGGAAGATTGCTTCACCACGTTTCCAGTTTGGAAGAAAAGACCCGCGATTTTCACAGCATCTTCAAGTGATCCACCACCGTTATTAGAAAGATCCAGCACCAAGCCGTCTGCTTTCTTATCAACAGCTTCTTTCACAAGCTTTTTCATATCCGCCGCAGAAGATCTACCGCCACGACGAGAATCCGCATAGAAAGATGGGAAGTTGATGATACCCAATTTCTTTTTCTTACCGTCGATTTCTTTATCAACGAACGTGATGGATGCTGCTTCGTCTTCCAAGTTCACTTTTTCACGAGTCAACGTCACGTCGAAACGTTTTTTCGCGTCACCGGATTTACGCAAGATCGTCAAACGAACTTTCGTTCCTTTGTTACCACGGATTTTTTTAACGACGTCTTTCAAATCTTGATCAATCACATTTTCCATCGCGCCTTTTTCTTGGCCGACAGCAATGATCTTATCTTGAGGTTCAATCAAACCTGATTTTGCCGCTGCTCCACCAGGAACAAGCTGTTCCACAACTGTGAAACCGTCTTGGGAAGAAAGTGTCGCTCCGATACCTTCCAAAGAAAGACGCATTTGAATTTCGAAATCTTCAAGAACATCACGAGAGAAGAAACTTGAATGTGGATCCAAAGCTCTAGCAAAAGAATCCAGGTAACCAGAGAACAAGTCGTCTTGAGTTGTCTCTTGCGTTCTCTTCACTGCGCGCTCGTAATTTTTAATTACGTTTTTCTTGGCTTCATCCAGCTTCATGTCTGTTGCCAAGTAATTTCCAATTTGGAACTGAATATATTTTTTTAGATATTCGTTAGCTTCGGCCGCATCTTTTGGCCAAGGCTTTTTATCAGGATCGAAAGTGAATTCCGTTGTGGCATCAAATTTAAAATCTTTGCCCAAGTATTTTTTCGCAAATTCCGCGCGGTCTTGCACTCTCTCAAGAACAAGCTTTTGTGTCTGATCAAGGAAGCCACAGTCTCTGTTTTTTGTTTTCTCAAAAACATTCCCTGTGATTTTTTTGATTTGTTCAACATCAGCTTGAGTCAGATAAATTTTAGAAGGATCTAATCTTTTAAGATATTGATCTACGACTCGCGTTTGCAACTCAGCATCGCGGTTAGAATACTTGACGTGATTTGCTAAGAAGCCCTGTTCTATCACCGTCAAATAACGGCATTCCAAACCTTCTTTAAGCTGAGCTGAGGCAATCGATGAAATCGCCAATGATCCAGCAACAATGAAACCTTTAACACCTTTCGAGAATGAACTCATGCTGATCCTTCCATGTTCGAAACTGATTTCATTAGATTATCAAAGATTTAGTAGAGAGCATTCTATTTATGAAGCTCGTCATAAATTAGGACGTGGGAAGGAATGTTAAGACTTTTGTCTGTCTTCTTCGAAAAAGGACAGTTGTGAGAGGTTCTCCACTTTCTCGCCGCGCAGACCGCCCAGCTTCACCTCGTGTTTAATGAAGTTTCCGTGCTGTGTTTCGATCATAAAGAACGACATTTCAGGGAATCTCGCCTTAAGTCGAGTCATCTCTTCAACAATCAATTGGATATTTTTTGGATCATCATCGGACATACCGAAGCGATGATGTGCGTTGTAGCCATAAAGTTCGATGGCCTTTTCCACACTTGCGCGGATGGCGCGCTGTTTTAACTCCGCGGTTCCTTGTGTGAAATCCAAATCGCCCAACTCTAAACGTGTCTCTTTATGACTCACGGGATAGATGCTCAGGTAGTTGGGTTCTAAAGGAAGCAGTTTATTTTGAACGAAAACGCGGATGCCCTCTTTTAAAGTTTCGGGATGGTGACCGCGCGCCGTGATCACAGAAACCGGGCGTTGATTGAACGCCGCGTGATAGAAACATTCCCAAGACGGACCTTTCCACTGAAAATCAGGAAAGCCCAAAGCCGCGGCCACATCTTGCACGAAGATTTGCTTTTTACCCTGAAGCTTTTCAACTTCATCGATATGCACATCGCGGAAGTTACGGAATGTTCCTGTCATGTCACAGAAATCAAGTTCATAGTCTGCGTAAGGGCCCGACTTTCCAATCGACTGATGGTACTGAGCAAAATCTCCGCTGGAGATTTGCACTTCCGAGCGGTCGTTTTTATGGAAAAGAATCAAAGGTGTTGTGAGAAACGCAATATTGTCGTCGAAGTCGAAGAAATAAAAACTACGTCCACCAAGGTGGAAGTTTCTATCTTTCTCTGGAGAGCGGTTGATCCCCAGTTCCAATTGTCCTTTGCGTGAGCTGTCGCTCATTACTTACTCCGACTGTTCCTGAAATTACGTCGAGCAAATTTAGCAAAGAATCCCCCTTACGAAAAGGGGGATGAACAAATTACTTTTTTGACTTGCGAGTGACTACTTTTTTGACACCGAGAGCTTCGGCTTTGTCTTTAGCGGTTGTAGCTTTCTTTAAAGCCTTCTTTGGAGCAGCCGCTTTCGCAGCTCCTTTGGCTTTGCCCTTCGCTTTAGATTTTGTGCCGCCCTTTTCATTAATCAAGGCAACAGCTTGCTCTAAAGTCACCGTGTCGGGAGTTGTTCCCTCTGGCAAAGACACATTCACTTTTCCGCTCTTAATATAAGGCCCGTAAGGTCCGTTATAAACCTGAATCGCATCGCCAGAATCGGGATGAGCCCCAAGATCTTTCAATGGAGCGGCCTTGCCACGCCCCTTCTTCGGTTGGCTGAGCATTTCAAGAGCTCTTTCTAAAGTGATTGTGAAGATACTTTCACCTTTTGGAATAGAACGATAATCCCCGTCATGCACAACGAACGGACCAAAACGACCAAGACCCGCTTTGATCTCTTTGCCTGTGCCCGGATGTTCACCCAAAGTTTTTGGCAAAGACAAAAGTTCCAAAGCCATTTTGAGATCCACTTGCTCTGGCTGAGTGCCTGGAGGAAGGGATGCACGTTTTGGTTTGTCGTCCTCTGGAGACACATCACCTAACTGCACGTAAGGACCATAACGGCCATTTAAAACATAAACTGGAAGATCCGTTTTTGGATCTTTCCCGATGGAATCAGCACCATTGATTTTTTGATCAATCAATTTTTCTGCAATTTCAGGAGTGATATCCGCCGGAGATTCATTGTCTGGCAAAGAAGCACTGACGTCTTCACCATCACGTTGTGTTGTAACGTAAGCACCGTAACGACCGACGTGGAATTTATAGCGATCCATTCCCTCCAAAGTCATCGTGCGCGCTTCATCAGGATTGATTTTTTCTTCTTGGTCATCGACACGAGAACGCAAACCTTTTGGTCCCTTGTAGATGGATGCCAAATATTTTTCCCAATCCAAATCACCTTCGGCGATATTGTCGAGACTTTGTTCCATCTCCGAAGTGAATCCAAGATCCACGTACTCAGACAAATATTGACTGAGAAGTTTTGAAACGATCATCGCAGTGAAAGTTGGAATTAATGCCGTTCCATTCTTACGAACGTAACCACGATCAATGATCGTTCCGATAACAGAAGCGTACGTCGACGGACGACCGATACCTTCTTTTTCCATCGTTTGTACAAGGCTTGCCTCTGTATAACGAGCTGGTGGTTTTGTTTCATGCGATGTTGGATCAAGCTTCGCGCATTTCACGGCGTCTTTCACTTTCAACGCTGGCAAACGCACTTCTCTTTCTGCCAAGTCTGCTTCGGGATCGTCACTTCCTTCAACGTAAGCACGCAAGAAACCCGGGAACTCAATTGTCATTCCCGAAGCGCCGAACAAAGCATCACCTACTGTGATTTTTGCACTGACTTGCTTTTGACGAGCATCCACCATTTGCGAAGCAATCGTCCGTTTCCAAATCAAATCATAAAGACGGAACTGAGTTCCAGTCAGACCGGTTTCATCTGGGTCCATGAATTGATTTCCCGCGGGACGAATCGCTTCATGGGCCTCTTGTGCACCCTTCACTTTTTTCGCAGCATAGTTGCGCGGTTGCGGAGTCAGATACTCTTTTCCGTATTTCGATTGAATACAATCGCGAGACGCATTGATTGCTTCATTCGACAAGAACGTCGAGTCCGTACGCATATAGGTGATGAAACCTTGCTCGTACAATTTTTGCGCAACTTGCATTGTTTCACGGGAACTTAAGCCTAATTTTCTATTGGCTTCCTGTTGCAAAGTCGAAGTGATAAATGGAGCCGCTGGTTTTCTGAATGTTGGTTTTTCTTCCACATCAGAAACAGTCCATGCGCCGGATTTCAAATCAGCGGCAAGTTTGGCTGCTGTTTTTTCATCTAGAACTAAAACATCTTTTCCGGCTGTCAGTTGACCTGTCAAACCGTCAAAGTCTTTACCTGTTGCGACTCTTTGATTTTTATATTGCTGCAAACGAGATTCAAAGTTCACACCGTCTTTAGAAAGTTCTGCAAGAACTCCCCAGTACGCGGATTTTTTAAAACGGATGCGCTCAAGTTCTCTTTCAACAATCAAACGTACAGCCACGGATTGCACGCGACCCGCAGAAAGACCGTAAGCCACTTTTTTCCAAAGCAGCGGAGAAATCGTGTAACCCACCAAACGATCCAAAACACGGCGCGCTTCTTGTGCACGCACAAGATTTAGATCGATTTCACGTGTGTCTTTCAAAGCTTTTTGAATCGCATCTTTGGTGATCTCATGGAACACCATGCGCTTTGTTGGAACTTTTGGTTTTAGAACTTCCAACAAATGCCAACTGATCGACTCTCCTTCGCGGTCTTCATCGGTTGCGAGGAAGAGCTCTGAGGCTTCATCAAGTTTGTCTTTGAGGTTTTTCACCACTTTCACTTTGTCTTTTGGAACGCAGTAAAGAGGTTCGAAGTTTTTATCAACGTTGACACCAAGTTGTGCCCACTTCTCTTTTTTTACTTTCTCAGGAATGTCTTTCGCAGATTGTGGCAGGTCACGGATATGACCCATGCAAGATTCAACGACATAATCTCTTCCGAGGAACTTACGAATGGTCTTGGCTTTTGTGGGAGACTCCACAATGACAAGCTTAATACCATCTGATGCGTCACTTTTTTTGGCCATGCTAAGTCCTTCATTGTAGTCCGCGCATCACCTAGACAAATGTCCGTGGTGTAGCCCGTACTATATATATAGACAAAAAATGAAGGCGAGTGCCTGTTGGTGCAAGTCTAATTTTTGACAACCCTCGCCATAGGTACCAGCTTCCCTTCGTTCAAAAAAGGTAC
>NZ_CAMLDV010000206.1 GCF_946478835.1 uncultured Bdellovibrio sp.
GCCAGCTCTATTTTACTTGAACCCGGGTTACGATAGTAATCCGGGTTTTTTTTTGACCAAAAGTACCTGCTTCCCTTCGTAGCGAATTGGTACAATCTTTTTCTAAAGATTCTTGATGAAAACTTTCCAGAAAGCTTCGAAATCTTCGATGAAAGGCATATGTCCTAAACCTTTCAACATCACAAGTTTGCTCTTGGGGATCATGTGCGAAACTTGTTTGCTGATGACGGGATAATTTCCCATTTTCTTTTTCATGTCGTCAGAGGCCCACGCTTTACCGATAGCTGTGCGGTCGCGATCTCCAATAATCAAAACCGTTGGGGCTTTGATATTTTTAAATTCATAAAAAACCGGCTGAGTGAAAATCATGTCGGAAGTTAAAGCGGCATTCCAGGCGATCACAGGATAGTCAGGACCTTCCAACCATCCTGTCGGAACTTCAAGCCACTTGTCGTATTCTGATTTCCATTTTCCGTCGTAGTAACTATCTAGCTGATACTGTTTTATCTTTTCAGGAGAGCTCGCAAGCTCAGCCCTATAGGCTTCATCAACATTGCGATAGCCTGTCATTGTTTTCCAATCTTCTAAACCAATCGGATTCACTAAAAATAACTTCGTCACACTCTCTGGATACATCAGTGTAAATCTTGTCGCGACCATTCCACCCATCGAGTGGCCCAAGAGGTAAAACTTCTCAACTCCCAAACTTTGTAAAAGATGTTTTGTATTCTGTGCGAGAGTTTGAAAGCTGTATTGATAGTTCTTAGGCTTCGAGGATTTTCCAAATCCAATTTGATCCGGAACAATCACGCGATAGCCTTCTTGGTTTAACCCCAAAATCACATGTTCAAAGTAGGCGCCCGGAAAATTTTTTCCGTGCAAAAGAACAATGATCTTATCACTGGGTTTGCCTGCAGGAATATCCATGTAAGCCATCTTCAAATCTTGCTCTTGAGATTTAAAAGAAAAATAGTTTACTTCGAAAGGATATTTGTACTGAGTCAGCTCTGCATCGAAGCCTTTGGCTTCTTTCGTACCTGCAGAGTCTTTTGCTTTAGAAGAAGGCTTGCTCGTTGTCGCGCAAGCCGTTAGCAGAGATATTGTAAATAACAGAGAAAGAACTTTCATCGAATTCTCCTTATTTAGTTGAAGCTCCTTGAGCTGTCGCCGCAGGAGCAGCTCCTGAAGCAGGAACAGCATGCGAATTAGATTGCGGCGGAGTTTGCTGTTGCTGCTGTTGATTTTGATTATTTGAGTTTGTCGCTGTCGGTGGCTGTTGCGGATTGGATCCCGAAGCGGCTGTTTGCGATGGTGGTTGTTGCCCCTGTGCAGGAGCACCGGCTTTTGCTGGAACTTTTTTCTCCGGTGGCGCTACCTTGTTCAAGTCGTTCATTGTGTAAGTTCGACCAATCTCGAAAATTTTATTTTTCGATTTAATATCAAAGAGACTTGCTTGAATGATAACACCGGGATTTTCCTCATCAGGCAGATCCATCACTTCAAGTTCAAGATAGCTTTTTCCATCTTTCACGCGTTGAATATGCGGACGTTGTTTGCCAAGAATTGCGCGAGCCAGTTCCGAGTTCATACGAAACTCAACAGTCGCAATAGAACCCCACTGCGCGGGAAGTTCTCCGCTTTGGGCAAGGGCCTGAAAATCATCGTTGATCATTTTTGCAAGCTGCTGAGCGGGCGTGAGCTGCACACAAACTTCAGCAGCCTTCTTGTCTTTCTTAAGAGCGTGAAGAGGATTTCCTTCTTCTTGCAGAGCCAGAAAAGCGATTGTACCAGCAACAACAATAATCAACGCACCGATGAGCTTATAAAGCATGAGTCCTCCGTCACTGATATTATTGGAAAGATTTTGATGAGCCTCAAAGGCTTTCCCCTCAGCGCCCAAAATCGCTTCTTCGGCCTAGGTCTCCTAAAAACTCCTAAACCTCTGAAATTTCACACAAAAAAGTGTCTTTGAGGGGCTCTTGTCAAAGAGATCGACAGAAGAGGCCCCTGTAAGGGGTCCCAGACGTACCAATGAAAGCCTAGAAAAAACAATAACTTAGAAAAGTCTTACGTTTTTGGCATCGAGCTTGGAAGTAAATGGGTGAGAGAGGTGTCTATGAATGCGCTCACCAGAATGGCAGCATTGTCCTTTTTAGTAGGACTTTACGTGGGATGTTCCCCTGTGAAGTTCGCGTTGGACGACAGCAAATGTAAAGATAGCGGTTGTATCGTTGAAAACGGGAAGTATTCGTTCAACTATACGGCGACGGCAGGTCGTGGAAAAGTCGACATTCTGATTGTGAACGACAACTCAGCTTCGATGTCGTTTGAACAAGCGCGCTTGGCTCCTCGCTTTAATAACTTTATTTCTGAATTAGACAATCAAAAGGTCGACTATCGTATCGCAATGACAACAACAGATGTCGCAAGATCCGATGCAGGAAGTTTAATTTCTTTTGGCGGAAATCCTTATATTACGGGAAACCATTCAGACAGATTCAATCTGTTTAATCAAACGATTCAAAGACCAGAGACTTTGGCCTGTGAAAAGTTTATTGCAAATTGGATTCGTAACAACGGTGGAAACAGAGACTCCATCAATTCATCAGCTTATTCTCAAGAGTACGCGAGAAATTGCCCGTCAGGCGATGAGCGTGGCGTTTACGCGGCAAACTTAGTTGTGAATAACAATCCTTCAAGCTTTATTCGTAGCGATGCTCACTTGGCTGTGATCTTTTTAGCGGACGAAGATGAAAGAAGTGGTCTTTACCAAAACCAAGGCTATGCTCTTGAGCAAATGGATCAGCCTGGTTACTTCGTCAGCAACGTCAAAGCGAAATTGGGCGAAGATAAATTCAACTCTTTGAGTGTGCATGCGATTGTTGTGAAAGATCAAAACTGCTTGAATCAACAAAATAGCCAAGCGTTGGATAACTACAGCCCAACAGTGGGATTGGTGACAGGCAGTTACGGTAACGTTTATCTTTCGTTCACAAATGCCGGCTGGGGAAGCTCTGCTGATATTTGCTCGAATGATTATACGACTCAGTTGGGTCAAATTCGCTCGAAGATTTCAGAGCGCATTAAAGACATCGTATTGAATTGTTCGAACCCAACAGACCTTGTTGTGACTGTTTCAGGAAGCCCTGTTTCTCATCACTTGGAAGGCAAGACATTGAAGTTCAATCAATACTTGGCTCCGGGCACAAGCGTGAGCCTGTCATACAAGTGCAGCTCTTTAGACTAAGAACTATCGAAATTTAAACCACCAAGGCAAGGCTTACACCTTGCCTTTTTTATTCTTACGAGTTCTTTTTACTTAATCTGATTTTGATTTATTCAAATTGAGACAGAATGTTTCATAAAATGTAGAACTTGTATTCACCGCGATGAATCTTTCTTGTTTATTATTTTTTCTGAGCCTAAGGCTTTAGTCCTGAAAGTGGTTTCCGATACATCTAACCATGGGCATGTTAGACAGATACAAAAAAAAGGGCGGCTTCAATCAACTTCTTCAACTTCTTGAGACTTCTCCTATGGCGAAGCGAGAGCAGTTTTTAGGTCTTATCGCAGGTGAAAGCCCTGCATGGGAGGACGCTCTTCGTAAGCGAATCCTGACGATCGATAAGGTGTACAGTTGGGATGGGCAATATCTAGTAGAGATCTTTTCGCGAGTGCAGCCACTCACGTTGGCGAATGCACTTCATGGCTCTCCACAAGAGCAAGTGGATCAGCTTCTAGGCTGCTTACCACCGATTTCTAAACGTAAGATCACAGATCTTTTAGCAGAATCAAATCCTACTCCAGCTGAAAAGTCGACGTGTATTTCGAGAATGCTTTCTGAAGTGCGCGGTTTTATTTCACAAGGGATTTTGAAACTAGAAAAGATTGATCCGGATCTGCATGTTCCTGAGAACATCGAAGAGGTGCTCAGTGCTGGTGGCTTCACAGTGCCTCTGACATATGACTACGATACTGCGAAGAAAGAGGCGAAACCGACTGCCGTTGGTGAGACGACAGATCCGGGCGCCCAGCAAGAAGTGGATTTCTTAAAAAGAAAACTCAATCAACTTGCTTCTGAAGTGAATGCTCTAAAGCATGAGAACTCTGTCTTAAAAGACAAGCTCACTCAGATTAAAAAAATCGCTTAAATTCATTCTTTCGAACAAAGAAAAGCGCTGGTGTTCTATCAGCGCTTTTTCGTTTCAGAATTTCATTCCGAGACATCTGCGTTTTAAATCGAAACAACAAATCCCCATATTTTGTCGAGTGTTTTGACAAACTGAGTTTTCTCTAAACCCAGCCCAACCCTCAGTCGATATGCCAGACATAGTACGTCAGATTAGTACGTGAGGTAAAAAATGTCATCGCAGATGTTCAGCATGTTTGTTGGGTCGCTTTTGGTCGTGTCTATTTCAGCGCAAGCTCAATCTTTGTCTGTTCCGCAGCTCGACCTAGAGTCACAATTCTATCAAGAGTTAGCAAAAGAGTCGGGTCAAGATGTTCCCACCGCCAAGGGATTTCTCGAAGAAGTTCCAGACGGTTTGAGCACAAAGGACATGAGTCCTCAATGTGATCCTCGACGTTTCGAAGATAGCATTGTCGGTAAAAAACTTTCCACCGCGCAATACTACAAAGTTGCCAAAGATTATTTCGCAAGATGTGCGAATGAACTTACGAGCAACTCCACGACGGGAATTTTGGGGCTTCTGAAGTTTTCGAAGTTTCAATATCCGTTCTTGACTCATCCTCAGGTGAAAGAGTTTATGGTGAAGCTTCCAGATGGAACGAAAATTCCTGGAATCCTAGCGATGAAACAGGATCCTCGTCCACGTCCTCTTGTGATTGTAAAGTGCGGTGTGTTCTGTTCAGCGGCACAAACAGCGTCAATGAAAAGTTACCTGATGCACTTATTCGATCAAAGCCCGTTCAACGTTTTGCTTTTAGCAAATCAAACGGGCATGGACTATATCTACTACAATAAAAAAGTAACATTGGGCGGTTGGTCTGAAGGTTACGAAGCAATGGAAGTCGGTAAGTGGATGCGTGATAAGTGGGAATACAAAGACCGCATTTCCAGTATTCATTTAATGGGTATCAGTCTTGGCGGTAATGCGGCCGTCATGGGGGCGGCCTTCAATGATAAATATCTTCTTCCGGACGGAAAGAAAGTATTTAACTCTGTAACAGCGATTTGCCCGGTAGTGAGCCTTCGTCCGACGTTGGATCATCTATTCGGTGGTCAAATTGTCGGTCGTATCTTTGCTAAAATGTCGAAAGATCATTTTAGAGAAGCTCGTCAGTATATCACGGACGTTCCTGATATAATCACA
>NZ_CAMLDV010000207.1 GCF_946478835.1 uncultured Bdellovibrio sp.
GCACAAACAATCCTTACAACTTCGGTCGCACGTGTGGTGGCAGCAGTGGTGGTGAAGGAGCTTTGCTAGGTGCGGGAGCGACACCTCTGGGGCTTGGCAGTGACATCGGCGGAAGCATTCGTATGCCGGCGGCTTTTTGTGGTGTGTTTGGACATAAGCCTTCTCGTTATTTATTGCCTTTGACGGGACATTTTCCTTTTTCTCAAAATGATTTTAAAAACATGGTGGGTGGAAAGTATCCTTACACTTCCATGGGGCCGATGACTCGTAAAGCGAGTGATCTTTATACGATGACGAAAATTTTAATGGGTTCTGACGGTATCGATTTAGAGACTGTCAAAAATCCAGTTCTGGGAAAACGCACCCACGAATGGGCTGGCAGAAAGGTTTTGATCTGCCCGTCTCCGGTTTTTCATCGTGCGCGATCAACGGACGATGAAATGGCTCAGGTTGTGCGCAATTGCGGAAAGTTGTTTGAAGAATTGGGCGCGCACGTTGAAGAATTTGATCCGCGTTTTTTCGTGCGCGGAACGGATTTGTGGTTCTCCGCTTTACAATCTTCAAAGGGCAAAAAACTTTATCAAACACTCCGTGGTCCTAATAAAAATCTTTCCATTGGCAAAGAGCTTTTGAAAGTAGCTTTAGGAAGAGGAGATTACACCTTCCCGAATCTTATTGTTTCTTTGGGAGAGATTTTTGATAAAAGCGAAAAAGACTTCACTGAAGATCTGGCTGCTTTACAGAGAATGAAACAAGAGTTGGATGAAAAACTGGGTGAAGATGGAATTCTTTTGATTCCTCCCCACCCGCGTGTGGCACCGAAACACCGTGCACCTCTTTGGTCGCCGTTTGATTTTATCTATGCGGGATTCTTTACGACCACAGGACATCCTGCGACGGTGGCTCCGATGGGTCTGAATTCCGAAGGATTGCCTCTCAGTATTCAAATCGTTTCTCGGCACATGAACGATCATCTGACCTTGTCGTGCGCGGAGTTTTTGGAAACTACTTTTGGCGGCTGGCAACCACCTAAGGATTATTAAAAATATTGAGCAGAGTAAGAGTTTAGATCTTGAATTTCGCTTTTAGGAAATCCAGAAGGATGTGAAAACTCCATACGGTTAAGAACAAAACCAACGATGGAAACAAAATCAAATGCGGAAAGCTTGAAAGTGTTTTCCATCCTTCACGAACTAAAATTCCCCAACTCGTGTAAGGCGGATGAATTCCCAGCCCGATAAAACTCATAAAACTTTCATACAAAATATTTGTGGGGATCTGCATCGCCATAAGGATCAACAATGTTCCCAACATATTGGGCAGAATATGGCGAAGCATAATGTGTGTGCTGGTTCCGCCCAAAGCCAGGGCCGCTTCTACATAGGGCTTGCGTTTGATTTCTAAAACCATGCCTCTTGTCACGCGCGCAAGGCTCATCCAATGTGTTGCTGAAATTCCAAGGCAAAGGCTGAGCAGCGCTTTGTAGTAAAGATCTTCTATCGGCAACATCAACTGCATGGTTAAACATAAAATTGAAACCAAGATAAAACTTGGAAGTGCCATAAGAATATCACAAAGACGCATCAGCACGCGGTCTGTGACTCCCTCAAACCAACCTGCCAAAGCACCATAAGTGAATCCAAAAACAAAGGACAATACGGAGCACACCAATCCGACAAGAAGAGAAATTCTTGCACCCAAGAGAACTCTAGAAAAAACGTCACGTCCTAAAGAGTCCGTTCCAAACCAATGCTCGCTCCCTGCTCCGACTAAAATGCTTTCAACATTTTGTTCTAATCCTGTCGCAAATCCCAGGAGGGGGTAAAACACCGTCATAAAAACCAAGAGCACAAGAAAGCTGATGGCAAAAATCACAAAAGACTTTTTCATGCTTCCTCTCTTAATCTTGGGTCTACAAATTTTAGAAGCACATCAATAAGTGAATTCACGATAATCAGCAGCGTTCCATAGAACAATGTCAGGCCCATGATCAAGGTATAATCCCGATCATTGAGAGCAGAAATAAATTCCGTTCCCAGCCCCGGCACTGCAAAGAGCACTTCCACAAGAAAAGAACCTGAAAGCAAAGACACAATCAACGGTCCCACGTAGCTCAGAAAAGGAACCAGGGAATTTTTTAGAACGTGATGAATAAGGATCTGCCAGGTTCCGACGCCCTTTGCTTTGGCAGTTCGGACATAGTCTTGATGAAAGTTTTCATCTAAAGAGTTCTTTAGTAAACGCACTAATGAAGCCAAAGGTCGCAGACTTAAAGTTAGCAGAGGCAAAACATAATGCGTGGGACTTGTAAGAAAAGCCACTGGCAAAAGATTCCAGTAAAATCCGAAAAGGTAAATCAGTAGAGGTCCCCAGAAAAGACTCGGCAAGGATAAAAATGCAATCACGCTTTGGTCGATTGTGTTTTCAATCCAAGAATCGCGATAGCGAATGGCGATGACAGAAATAAAAATAGAGCCCGCCAAGATAAACGCCAACGACAGTCCATTCAGGGCCAGTGTATTTGCGAGTCCTTGTCCGATGATATCGGCCACGGTGCGCTCTGGTCGCGCCATCGAAACGCCCAAGTCCCCTTTTACAAGACCTTGGAGATAAGAACCGGCTTGTACAAACCAGGAACGTTCCACTTGCCAGTGCTCGTTGAGTTTTTCTTTTACGAGAGGATTTAAGGCAATGTCGGCATCAAAAGGTCCTCCAGGAAGAACCTTTAGTAAAAAAAACGTAAGCGCCGCAAGGATCACCAGCGACGCTAACATTTCAAATATTTTTTTTAAGACGAACCCGAAAACGTTCTCTCTCAAATGTCATCCCAATTTTCTTTTCCCGCAAGTTCGCTGTTCACTTTCACTGGAACAGCGCCCGCCATGTAAGAGAAAAGATCTTTTTTGTTGCCGTACAATTGTGCGTAAATATAAGAATTCGAAACAACGCGTTTTACGTAGTTGCGAGTTTCCAAGAACGGAATGTGTTCAATGAACTCATCCGTCTCAAGATTTCCGAAACTCACCAGCCAGTTTTTCACGCGATGAGGGCCGGCGTTGTAACCTGCCGCCACAAGAGGAATCGTGTTTTCAAAACGATCCATCAAACGTTTCAAATAACGAGAACCGACTTTCACAGAAGTTTCAGGCTGCAAAAGCATCGGTGCTTTAAATTCTTTATCACCAAGCAATGTCGCCACTTTGTGACCTGTGAATGGCATCACCTGCATCAAACCCAATGCTCCGACCGGAGAAATTGCATCACGGCGGTAATTGGTTTCAGCTCTCATGATACCCCAAACAAGTTCTTCAGGAACTTCAAACTTCTTTGTGTATTTTTCAACAACGTCAGAATAAGCGCGCGGATATGCGAACTCCCAAAGATAGCGGATACCATCCAAACCGTGAGCGGCACGTTGTCCACCGAAGTTGATTTGTGCAATGTAAGAAGAGCGGTTGAAGTGACCTGCCGTATTGTATTCACCCATCAACGTGCGCAGATATTCTCTGTTCGATGTTTTTCTTTCGATGTCATACAAGTCCCAACGAGCCCATTCATTTTCACCCAAGATCATCATGTCACGGGCACGTTCAAAACGTTTCATCAAAACAGGATTTGAGAAGGTTGTTACTTTCTCTCCGCCCGCTTCTGTTTCATCGGACCCTGCGACCTCGACAGACTTCATATCTGGATTATCGGCAACACCCGCTTCAGCTTCTTCGTCCTCACCTTTTTCATCGTCTGCGGAGTATTGAGTGAGGATGAGATTTTCTTCTGACTCGCCTTCGTCACCACGATATTCTTCTTGCGCTGTCGGCATTAAAAATTCACCGGCAGAGAAACGAGAGATCAAGCGAGGCTGCGTTGGTAAAGAAGACTGCGCCAATTTATTTGAAGCTTTTGTCTCGTCCATTTTTTTAAGACGCGCTTGAGCTGCAATCGAGTAGTATCCCATAAGAGGATCGCGCGACAGACTTTCCATCATGGATTTCGCCTGATCCACTTTTCCTTGGCGGAAAAGGCTCATTGCCATCCAGTAGCTGAGTCTATCTTGAGGGAAGGATTTCCAACCGCGCTTGTTGCTGCGTTTTTGCACGTTGAGATTTGAGAAAGCTTTGTAAGCTCCCTGATAATCTCCTTTTAAATATTTAAGCCAAGCAAGATGCCATTGAGCATCGCGATTCAAACCTGACTTCGGATACACTTTCATAAATTCTTGGAAGCGACGAGCAGCTCCATCGTAATCTTGGAACTGGTAGCTTAAGAAGGCGGATTGATACAATGCCTGGCGACCCGTTTTTGATTTTGGGCTCATCTTATAAGCAGAGTAGTAAGATCCTACCGCCAATTGCACTTCCCCTGCTCTTGCCGCTGCTGATGCAAACAAAACCAAATAATCGAAATTTCTTTTATTGGCTTCGTAGTAAGGTTTTAAAATTTCAACGGCTTTATTCACTTCTCCTTCTTGAAGGTAGAACTGAGCCTGAAGTTTGTCGGCAAGATATTTATCCGTCTTTGCCAACTTCTCTTTCATGACGTTGATTTCGCCTTGAGCTTTTTGATCAAGCCCTGACCACAACATATAACGAACGCGCGTGCGGAAGTCTTCCGGCGTCACTCGGCAATCAGAGGGTTTGCCTTCAAATTCGTTAGCAGCAAGATCGACACTCCAATCTTGAACTTTTGAATACGCCGGATATCTTTCGTAAAGTTTTACAAGCCATTTGCACATTTGTCCGTGACGGTTCATACCTTTTTCAGCCACGGCCAAATTGTAGATCACATCCGGATAGTCTTCCGTGTTGCGAGTTCTCTTTTCAAGTTTCGCGAAGTGCGCACTGGCTTGTTTGAAATTTTTCTTTTCAAGCGCGACTTGTCCTAGAAGATTGGAAGCCTCGATCGTCATTTTTACGTTCGGAGATAAATCCAAAATCTTTTTTAGCTCTGTTTCAGCCTGATCTAATTTATTTGTCTTCATGAAAGACTGCGCCAAATAAAAGCGCGCATATTCTTCCAGATTTGTTTTATCTTTCAGAATTCCTTCAAATCCGGGAATAGCTTCGTCGTATTTCGCCGCACGAAACTGCTCGAGAGCCTTTTTAAAAGAATCTAGATCGTTCTTAGGTGTTTGCGCCCCTGCCATGGAGCTAAAAAGTAAAGAAATCACGATGCACTTCAGTGCGTTCTTCATATGTACAGTCCTTGTATCTCTCATCCAATAATGATACCGAATATCTATGGCAAAATCGAAAACTAAAACGATATATACCTGTCAAAATTGTGGAGCCCA
>NZ_CAMLDV010000208.1 GCF_946478835.1 uncultured Bdellovibrio sp.
CGTGAACAAGTTATTGATTATTAGGGCTGCTATAAATAATTGTGTCCTCATGCAGGATGTAAATAAAAACTCAGATTTTAGACAGTTTCTTGAAGATGAATTGGCTCGTCGTAGCCAAAACTATCCCCGTTATTCATTGCGTGCGTTCGCTCGTCATTTGGAAGTGGACTCGTCTTTCTTGTCCAAGATTCTAAACGGCAAAAGAACTGTCACAATGAGAACAATCCGTATGTTCGGGGAGCGTTTGAACCTGACTCCGGAAGAGCTTTCTCGTTTTGGCGAAATCAGCCGCGAGAAAAAGATGAAGCGCAAGCTTGAGCGTCTTTTGGAGAAAATGCCAACGGAAGAGCGTGAGCAATCAACGATTTCAATCACAGTTGATGAAAACCGTCTTCCTGAAGCTAAAGAGAAAATCAAAGCTTTCCGCAAGGAATTGGCTCAGTTTCTTGATACAGGCGTTTCACAAGGAAAGACATATCAAATTTCTGTGTCTCTTTTCCCTGTGTCAGGCTTCGGCGTTCACGACTAAACGTTGAAGTATCATTTAAAATAAAACTCGATCAACCGAGTGGTCTTCGCGGATCACTCGGTTTTTTTATTTAAAATCCGAGAAGTTTTGAAGTTCTCTTTGTACTTTAGCACGGTTTTCTTGTTTCAAAAAATCTCGTGATAGAATGCAATTATGAAGACATTGTTTTCACGAATTCTTTTTTCTCTATTTTGCTTTCAGCGTTTTCGGGATAACTCGAGGGTATTCTGCTGAAGTCGTTTCTCTACTTTCGCCATACACGACACCGCCATTCATTGTTGATCAAAATAAAGAGGTCGGACTTATTTACGATCTTGCTAAATATTTAAATGCCAAAGCTCAGGGGAAATATATTTTCAAAGTGGAAGTGGTTCCGCGGGCACGATTGGTAAAATACCTGGAAGAAGAAAAAACGTATGTGGTGCCTTTGGTCGCACCTCAGTGGTTTAAAGATCCTCATGAAGAAAAGTTTTTGTGGACGTCCTCGCTGTATGAAGATGAAAACCTTTTGATCTCTCCCGCGCAAAAGCCCGTGGAATTTTTAAATCGTAATTCTTTGGTTGGTAAAAAAACGTCCAATGTTATTGGGCACCGAAACGCGATGGTTGAAGATTTGATCACTCACAAGCAGGTGCAAAGAATTGAGGCGGGTTCTTACGAAAATATTCTCAAGATGCTGGCTTCCGAAAGAATCGATTTCGCGATTTTTGGGCGTATGCTTTACGGATCTTTGATTGGCGAGTTGGGCTTGCAAAAGCAGTTGTATGTTTCTGCCAGACCCATTGAAAAGTTCTCACGCAAAGTCCTTATCAATCCGAAAAAACGCACGGATTTGCAGAAGTGGTTAGAAAAAGCCGTTCTTGATCTTCGAGGCAGCAAAGAATGGAAACGCATGCTGAGTTTTTATCTCGAAGTGAAAACTCAAAGGAATTTTTCGTCAGGCCTTCTTGTCTGCTCTTATTGAACGTCAAAAATTGGATTTGGAACCATGAGCTTAGGATAAGGCACGACGCTGTTAAGTCGCGTATCGTATTTAAATACCAAGTTCCCGATCGCAAAGATCGCATAAGGAGAAATCACAGATCCACGGAATTCTCCATAATAACGGCTGTGCACATTTTGAGCGTTCACACGCAAGTGATCGAAGATGGTTGAAATACGAAGAGCGTTGATGGATGCTGCTCCCACTTTCGTTGGTTGTTCACCCCAATAACCGGCCCATGTCCAACCGTAATTCGCGTAATTCGTCATTTGATAAGCGCCGTTATAGCGGCACATCGTTTCGTAAGCTGTGACCATATTGATAAGTGAATTCGTAGACTGACGATAAATGAGAGGTGTTGTTGTTAAGTGATCATAGTTTGTCACTGTGCCAGTCCAAGTGTTGAAAAGCTCTTTCGCCCAGGCGCACTTCACGCTGTCCGCCGACGGATCGCAAGACGTGTAGTTGCCGTTAGAGACATAGTGAGACTCAAGATATGTAACGTGTTCCGGACGAAGAGGGCATTTCATAAACTCGAAAGCTCCGGCATCGTCATTACTTTTAATTGTTAACGCGGCATCAGAGGCGTCGCGAAGGCCTCCAGGATTTGCGGCATTGGCAATTTTCAAAGCATCGTTATAAGCGTTATTCGAATTGCGAATCGAATAAAGATCATAAAGTCCGATACCCATATGAAGATTGCGAGAAGACGTGATCTGCAAAGTCGGAGAAGAGGCCCCGCCCACGTAATTTATCGCGGGATTTCGAGTTGTTTCGATAAAAACGTTTCCGGCAACGTAGATAGAGCAGCCCACGTCGTCAGTCTGTATATCTGGATTTACAAGATGAAGAGTTCCGCTAATGATAACACTTCCATAACACACAATCGTTCCGTTATTTCTCACGAAGCTGCCGTAACCATAATCATGAATTTCCAAACCACTTAATCCTGGTTTCGAATTTGGACCTTTATAGACGAAAGCTGTAGTACCTGCACTCAATGAAGCATCCAGCGCCAGAACTTCCGCATCAGAAGGGGCTCTGATTTTAACAGCGGATTTAAGAGTGATTCCGCCTTGAATATTTGCCATCGGCCAAGCAGGCATCGCTGTTGGCGCTGGATTGACTTGGACAAAACCATCTCCATCCATTTGGATTGTGCCCTGAGCATCCGTAATAGGAGCATAGTAGTTCCAAGGATTGGTGAAGAAATTTTTTAAGTTGATAGGGGCCGAGTTGGGATTTGCTGTTGCCTGTTTGATAAAGTTTTTATCGGTGATGGTGATGTCAGGCATATACATCGAACCTGTGATTGAAAACGGCACGGTGTTGTTGTCGACATGGAACATGTGAGAGGCATTGATCGGAGCTGCGCCAAGAATATTATTAGCGTTTCCATAGTTGGCTTGCGCAATTCCAAAATCAGTTACGAGATCGGCCTGAATATTCGCATGACACCAAATACAAGAAAGCGGTTTGCTGACGGCCAGAGCTGGGTACATGCTCATCACATAGTTATCAACATGTACGCCGAAAGTTTTTGTGTCCGTTGTAACACCGTCACTGACTGTTAACGTGATCAGAGTTGTATCAGAAGCCGAAGCGTGAGCTGCACCCATCTGCAAAGACAGAGTTCCCGTTGTTCCAGAGACACTGCAGCTTGCGATATCCACATAGTAACCATCCGCTGTTGTCGCAGAACATGTGAGAGTCTGTGGATCTGGAAATGTCGCTCCACCGGGATTTGTTGTAAAGTTCAAGTCAAAGATCGCATTGGCAAAACATTTGTTACCGCATTTTTCTGCGACGGTGCCATTGGTTCCAGGCCATGCTGTGATTTGTGGGGCTTCATTCACAAAATTCACAGTAATAGCAACTTCCGAAGACACTGAGTGCGGTGTTGGCACAACGTTGTCAGAAAATTGCACTTTCACCTTACAAGGACCGCCATTGTAATCGGCACTGTTGTAGCGATTAAAATAATGAGCGGCCGGTTGAAATGTCAAAGCGCCCGTCGTGGCATCGATACTCACAGTTCCATAATCAGAACATTTTGGGGACGAAGCTGCTGGCAAAGAATAAGTGCCGCGAGTTTCTTCATTAGAATTCACTTGAGCGTCTACAAATAAGACTGTCGCGCCCACGTTGCGGTTTAAAGACGCCGTCGTTGGAACCGTCAGCGTCGGAACAGATGTATCTAAAGTGAATGTCACTTGATTGCTTTGTGAAATATTGCCAGCTTCGTCACGCACCCACATCGTCAGAGTGTGTGAGCCATCTGGTCCCGCCACTGCAACGTAGTTTGTACCTGTCGCGCAGTTCATCCAGTCGGCATCAGTCAAAGCAGGTGCAGGAGCTCCGTCTTGTCTAAAAATAACTTTGTAAAACGAATCCGAATTTTGATTCAGATCATCGCAAGACGCGATGTCAACCCCTACGGGACTGTCCTGAATAGAACCGAACGCCAAACTGATTGAAGGTGTCGAAGGGTTTGTTTGATCGAGCGTATAGGGGAGAGGATAAGGATAACAAAATGTATTTCCTGCGGCGTCTTCAGAAAGAACACTCCACGAGTAAGAACCTTCTGCTGTCAGTGCATTGCCAATGGGGAAATGAAATTCTCCGGAATCTTTGTGGGCTGTTGTGTTTGCTAATATCTGTCCGGAACAAGTGATGGAATTATAAAGTGTGACGATCGCTTTAGGCTCCGTCATCCCGTCAATAATAGGACGTGGATCAGGACTGACGGCTGCGGGAAGAATTGTTGCCGTGCCAATCGTAGGCAGAATGTCGTCGAAAATCACCTCGAAGGTGTCGGAGCTTTCGGATTTTTCTCCGTACTGACCCAAAGCAGCTCCTTGAGGAAGATTTAAAGAGACAAGTCCTTGTCCTTTGGGTGTCAGGTGAACGATGTAGGTTGTTTCATCTACTTTCGTGATACTCGTGATGTCGGCGTTCACTAATTGAAATTCACTTTCAACCAACGTTTGAGGTGCACGATTGAATTTCAGGGTTACTTTGATATCTGAATTGTTTGTGTAATAAGCAAGGGAGTCTGCGGCTTTAAGATTAGGAATAAGAGAGGTCGCACTGATATCGCCTCTCAGTGTACATCCTCCTAAAATAAATAGGAGCATAAGTATGAATGTTACAGATACGTCCCGGGTATTCATCTTTGTGGTTCCTAAACATGTAATTATATATCGGCATAAATGTTCGCTCAGTTGAGCAAAATGTTCCCATTTCGAATAAACAGGAATGGGGGTCGTTTACCGTGACTCATTTCGAGTCACGGTAAATGGGATATAGCGCATGTGTATGATTAGGAGACGGCGTTTACTTTTTCTTCTGCATTCTTTGCCACTCTGTTTTTGTGACAATACCTACAGTTTCTGTATTTGGATCGAAAACGATTTTGACGTCACCGTTATCTAACTGCTTTTTGATTTGTTTGAATTTCGTTTCGAACGCAGCTTCTTCGCGACCGTAATCGGTTCCTTCTCTAAGAATGAAACTTTCAATAATCCCATGCAGAGCTTCGGGACTGATGTCGCTTGCAGAGACTTCGATAGGTGGTTGTTGGTTGTCGTCGTCAAAACTCATAGGGCTTCTCCGGTTCCCTTTGTTGTCGTAATTAGGGGATTGCGCTTCTCAGGTGGAAC
>NZ_CAMLDV010000209.1 GCF_946478835.1 uncultured Bdellovibrio sp.
ATCCTTGGAGCCAAAGAAGTACATAGCAACCTCATACCAGTTACGGAAAAACCATAAACTAGTTCTAGTTGGAATTGCAACCGTGGCGCAGCTAGCAACTACATATTTTCTTATTTAGCTTGGGGCGTCGCAACAAGCGTGAACCCCTAAAGCCCTTTCTCAAGCATTATCATCATAGCTTTACAAGTTGGATGAGCGCCATCGTCCCAGAACGACGGACTGTGATCATCTCCCGGAACTCCTTCCCAGAAAGAACTCACGTGAATCTTCTCCGACTGCAAAGAATTGAGATATTCCAACCATTGTTGATGCCATTTCAATGACTCGGGAGCATCTTTCGCCAGGCGTGCCATGAAATTCGGATGAAATGGAGGAACCAAAATCAAAACCTCAACTCCGCTTTGTTCAAGTTTTTTAAGCTCTTGCTTTAGAGCATCCATAAAGAACTCATTTGGGTTCGCACGGAGCAAGAGACCGAATGTGGAATAACTAATATCGACCTCTTTAGGAAGAATTGATACCGGAGTCTTCCCTTTGAAATCCGGAGCCACACAAGCCCGGAAATCAATATCCACACCGCTCTGAGGAATTTCAAACGGTCGTGACCAACTCTTCATCTCTGCGAAAGAAGCTTCGATGCTGTTATGATCGATTAATCTTTGAACAAACTCTAAATGAGATTTTTTACTTACAGCCAATTCTTTGGAAAGATGCTTTCGTAACACTGGAGTCTGTCGAACTTTCACATCCGTCACATCTCCAGCCACTTCAAAGTAGTCAGCAATCCAGATCACCTTTTTTAAAGGCAATTTATATTCCAACGCCGTTCGCAGCACAGCAAGTTTAAACAAAAGACCAGCACTTCCTTTTGAAAGATTCAGGGTCTTCATTCCGGTGCGATCCTGCACCCAAAGTCCGGGTGTTGTCTGACCTCGTGAAGATCCCAGAATTAGAACTTCCGCATCAGGATGAGCCGCGATCAATTGTGTGGCCTCGTAATATACATTTTGTGTCGGACGCTTCACATCGACTGTTTCGCAGTGATAGTAGCACATCGGATCGACGTAAAAATTAAACGCAGCAATTCCTCCCAAAAGAAGAACTGCAAAAAAAGCCAAGGACAATATTACTTTTACCGTTTTATCCATTCGTCCCCGCCTAGAATTGGAAATAGAGGAATGGGGATTCTTCCCCCATATAGGCCAAACAAATAACAAACATTAACGCTAACAAAGCCGCGCGCAGATACGTGGGCTTGAATTTTCGTTCCCAAGTGTTCTTTGCAAGAAAGGCTGCCAAGAGCCCAACAGCCAAAGCTGCAAGGAAGCGATCTTTGTGTTTTAAAGGAATCAGAGTGATATCCCAGCTTACATGTCCATTTAAGAAAAATATTTTTTGCAACCACAACACCGCTTGTTCAATATTGTGGGCTCGGAAAAACACCCAACCGATACAGACTAAGAAAAACGTTAGCGCTCCACTTAAATATTTATTACTGATGATACTCCAGCCACGGTTTTTGAAGAAACGTTCACTGCCCAGTAGCACGCCATGAAAACATCCCCAAATCACGTAAGTCCAATTAGCACCGTGCCACAATCCACCGATCGCCATTGTTAAAAACAAATTGCGGTAAGTTTTAACAGCACCTTCGCGATTTCCTCCCAAAGAAATATAAAGGTAATCGCGCAACCACGATGACAACGTAATATGCCAGCGCTGCCAGAACTCTGTGATGGATTTAGACTTATATGGAGAGTTGAAGTTCTGCGGGAACTGAATATTCATCATCAATCCCAGCCCCACGGCCATATCGGAGTATCCGCTAAAGTCGAAATAGATCTGCATTGTGTAACCAATCATCGCAAGCCAAGCTTCGGCCGTTGAAGCTCCCGCCATGTTCATTACCAATGGATCAATAGCTGCTGCAATAAAATCCGCAATCAACATTTTCTTTGCAAGACCAAACACAAAGAAATAACAGCCGTTCCAAAAGTTTTCAGGATGAAATGTGTAGGTATTTGAACTTTCAAGCTGCGGAACGATGTGATTGTGCCTGACTAATGGCCCCGAAATTTGATGTGGGAAAAGAGTTACGTAACCCGCAAATTCCAACAAATGCGCATGAGCATCTGAAACGCGACGGTATACGTCGATCACATAAGACATGGACTGAAAGGTATAAAATGAAATACCAATTGGTAAAATGACATTCAGAATTGGAAGGACTTCTGCTGAAGCTCCGCCAAAATGAAAAAGTCCGTTCAATGAATCAGCAAAAAAATTGTAGTACTTAAAAAATCCTAAAACAGAAAGGTTCGCGATAATCGACGTTAATAGTAACGCCTTTCGTACTCTTTGCGTTTTTGCGTAGAAGATATTTTTGGCAATGTAAAAATCGAGAACAACTGTGAATAGCAAAAGCAATACAAAGGTTTTGCTCCAGTATGCATAGAAGAAGACACTGGAAAAAAAGAGAAACCACAGTTGCAGTCTCTTTTTCGTAATTAAGTAATAACCAAGCAGAGTTATCGGCAAAAACAGGAAAAGAAACGAATACGAGTTAAAAAGCATGCCATTTGGATAATGGAGCCTTAAGTATTTGTCTATTCAGATTTGAAGCGCCGCAATGAGTTGGCTTACTTTCAGTTTTCGGAAGCTACATCCTGAACTCTTTCAAACAACCAGAAATTGTCATCCTGGACAACAAGTTTAAATGGTGGATGATCTTCGGCCGTCACTCCAAAATACTCTCTGTAGTTTTTCGGTAGAAGGATATAGTCGTTTTTAAATTCTGCCGCTCTTTTGAACATGCTTTCTTGATTTTTCGGCAATTCGTTTTTATCGACCAAAAATTCGTAGCCTAAAAAACCTTGGATGCGACGGTCTTCAATATTATTAAAAATAAAATTTATCGGCGCCAAAACAGAGGCTTGGGGTCTTAAAAGTGCCGCATATTTTTGATTCGCAGCTAGAACGGAGTCTGCTCTCCACATCAACCCGTGAGTGGACCATGCACTGATGATGACATAAATAACAAGACTTCCAAGCTTCCACTTGCTGGGACTGCGGAAGAAAGCCCACATCATCAACACTAAATAGAGTCCCACAAAGTAAATCAAATATTTGGATGTTTTACCGTGCGCAAGAAGAGCCAAAGAACAAGCCAGAGCACCCGTATAAAGGCAAAGTTCTTTCTTTTCATTCCAAAGGAGTTTCCAAGACCATGCTCCGCAGACAATTAGCGCCAACGTAAAAGCGATTTCCGAAGCACTGTGGAAATATCTGCGTTGTTCATCGATGAAACGAAGTGGAAGGCTCCAAATTCCGTATGATTCGTGAATGACCATGGGATCGTGAGTCAGTTGATAAATCAAAGTTTTCAAATCGCTGATGGAATGCGCGTCGTGAAGGTAGAACATCGCTAAAATGCCAGCAATTATACCAAATACTACGGCTTGTGCCCACTGCCTGCGCCATAACAACAAAAGCCCACCGGCAGAAGCGAAAATCAATCCGTTCAAATGTGTGGCACTAGCTAAGCCTGCTCCTAAAGCGGCTAAGATAATATTGTTCCATGTGCGAGGCTCTCTAAAGAGGAAGAAGCAGGAGAAAAGACCCCAGAAAGCAACGGAAACATCTGGACGGTAAACGAAGGCCAACTCGAAAAAGGCTGGATTGATAACGATAAGACCTAACAACCACAAACGTTTGTCACGTTCGATTTTTTGCTGTTTCAAAAATAAAAAGAACAATCCAAGAAAAGCCGCGAAATACACCAAGGCAATAGCTTTCAAGTAGTAGACGTTAAAACCTAAGAGTTTTGTGAGAAGCGCTCCCTGCCAAATATAAAGCTTATGGTAGACGAAAAGCTGATTTTCATAATTCATGAGACCACGAAAAAGTTCAGAACGAACCAATCCCTCTTTTGCTAGCCAAAAAGTTTGCTCTCCTAAGTACGCGTCATCAATGTGCACCAGACGATGAAGACACGACAGGGCGAAGAGGAACACCGCTCCCAATAAAAAACTGATAGAGAGAATATAAACGCGTTTGTGTTGCATATCTTAGCTTAATATCATATTTAGTTTATAAACACTACTAAGTATAGGAATGTATGTCGCAATATTTAATTTGTGATTTAGATGATTGCTTAATCAAAACGGATCTCCTTCCGGAGCAGTGGCTGCAATTCTTAAAAAAGAAACCTCATCTTTTTTTCGCAAGTCTTTTCTGGTTGCTCAAAGGACGTTCTTACCTAAAAAAGCAATTGACTCTAAATTCGGAAATGCGCGCGAATCTGCTTCCCTACCGCAAAGAAGTTCTGCAGGTCATTCACGAGTGGAAATCTCAACAAAAAGGTCCTGTGATTCTAGCATCTGCAAGTCCTCAACACTGGGTGAATGATGTCGCTAATCATCTAGGCTTGTTCGAAAAAGTTTTGGCTAGCTCCGAAGAGGTGAACCTAAAGGGCGTCAACAAAATGAAATCCGTGCGTGAAGTTATCGGAGATTCTCCGTTTACATATATCGGCGACAGTCACGCAGATTTGGCATTGTGGAAAGAAGCCCACGGCATTGTTGCTGTGAATCCTTCGGTGCTTTTGGCTCCAGCGATTTCATCTCTCAAAAAGGAAACTCACTGGATTCGAGATCAAAAGAATCAATTTCTATTGATCTTAAAGCAGCTTCGTCCTCATCAATGGGTAAAGAACTCTTTGGTGTTTTTACCTGTTTTAGCAAGTCACAATTTTTATGAACCGAAGATTTGGATTCAGGGGCTTATTGCTTTTGTCTGCTTTAGTTTAGCGGCGTCCTTCGTGTATGTCCTGAATGATTTGTTGGATTTATCCTCGGACCGCAATCATCACACAAAAAAGAATCGTCCGTTTGCCTCTGGAGATCTTTCCGTGAAATGGGGCATATTACTGCTTCCGACCCTATTCGTAGGTACAGCTGGAATTTCGCTTTTGTTGCCATTCCAGTTTTCGGTCACTATCGCCGCTTATTTGATTCTAAATTTGTTTTACTCTTTCCATCTAAAACGCCAAGTGATGATGGACATCATCTGCTTATCCATGATGTACACGCTACGCCTTTTTGCAGGCGCTACGGCGACGGGAATTGTTGTTTCTGAA
>NZ_CAMLDV010000210.1 GCF_946478835.1 uncultured Bdellovibrio sp.
AAATGGAGATCACATGAAAGTTATTCTTCAAAAAGATGTTAAAGATGTAGGTCGTGTTGGTGAGTTGGTGAACGTTTCTGAAGGTTTCGCGAGAAACTTCTTGTTCCCACGTAAACTAGCGGCTGAGGCTACTGAAAAACGCGTAAAAGAATACGAACACTTGAAGCGCGTTGCTGAAACTAAAAAGAAAAAAGCATTGGCAGAGCGCCAAGAGCTTTTGAACAAAATCAATGGCACAACTGTGACATTCAAGTTGGCTGCAGGTGAAACTGACAAACTTTTCGGTACTGTTACTACAACAGATATCTCTAAAGAATTGCAAAAGATGGGTCACTCTGTAGACCGTCGTGATATTCACCTTGAAGAGCCAATCAAGGTTTTGGGTCAGCACAAAGCAGTAGTTCGCTACGCAGAAGGTATGGAAGCAAAAATCCAAATCTCTGTAGAGCGCGCTTAAGGCGACGGGAGTCGCAGGAGGCTGAAGCGCCGCTGGCGCGGAAGCTGGACTGAGCTCTAACATTATTAAGAGAAAAATTCTCGAAAGGGACTCTGCAAAGAGTCCCTTTTCTTTTTCGATGTCCTTCGCACTCCACTGCAAAATCTTAAATGAAATTAAATTCGATCTATAAGCTTTTGTTATATTAAATATTTGAAAATTTGTATTGCCCTGGTTCCATTTTGGGTGTTTAAGAACTGCACCTTGGAGGGGCGCTATGAAATTTAATAATCTTTTTAAAGCAGCGGTGGCAGCGGGACTTTGGGGATCTCTTGTTGCTTGTTCGCCTGCTAAGCAAAATGCGGTAAATCTTGGTGCTGACAGCTCATCTATCATTGGCGGTGTGACTGTTGATGCTAAAGATCCAATCGCAAAATCCACTGTAGCGATCGTAGCGTCTGTAAAGACAGCGGATGGTCAAGAAGGTCAATTCATCTGCACAGGTTCTCTTTTGACTGAGAACGTAGTTTTGACTGCAGGTCACTGCGTTCCTGAAGTGGGCGCTGAATACAAAGAAGTAGTTCTTTATGTTATCTTCAACACAGATCTAAGAAAAATGGGTCGCGCGGACATCCGCCTTGTTGTTGATTCTGTGATCCACACTGATTACGGCAAAACAGGTTCTGAAGGCGAAGACGCTCATGACCTTGCGTTGATCAAATTCGCAGGCGCAATGGCTCCTGGCTACACTGTAGCTAAATTCCTTGATGACGAAACTTTGTTGAAACCAGGTACAAAAGTAACTTTGGCTGGTTACGGTTTGATCGAAACAGATGGCGTGAATACAAAATCTGACGACCGTCTTCGTAAAGTAGACGTAGAAGTTGTTGAAGAATTCGGTAAACACGAAATCCTTCTTGATCAAACTAAAGGTAAAGGTGCTTGCCACGGTGACTCTGGTGGACCTGCGTTCCTTGAAGTGAATGGCACTCAATATGTTTGGGGTGTTACTAGCCGCGGTGCTGGTAAAGACGGAAAAGACGATTGCTCTCTAGTGAGCGTTTACACAAAAGTAAAATCTGAATCTCAATTCGTGCAAGACGGTTTGAAAAAGCTTTCTGCAAAATAGTAGAAACTGAAAATTCAAAACGAAGAAAGGGTCCTTGTGAAGGGCCCTTTTTTTATTGTCGCACTTAAGCGCTCATTTCGGTCTGCATTTCAAGAAAAACGATTTGAAGGTATTCAGCCATGACCTCGCGAAGCTCATCAATGGTGAGCGTCTCAGGGCTTTTTCCGTACTTCTCAAGTAAGGCGTTAAATTCTCTTTCAACAGGATCCTGTGGCAGTCCAGTTGCCGCGATCACTGTCTTTGCTAAAGTCTCTCCCATGATCAGCCTCCATGCTTAACAAGGGTCTCGCTTTTTAAGACATCCCCAGTCCATCAAGAGGTTAAAAGGAACTCAACCCTAAACCCGCAATCAAGTCTAAGGTCCAGGTCCCCTTTTAGCGGCGGCGGTGAGAGTAATCCTTCGACCAGTTTTTAGCGTTAGGAAGAAGCCAATAAAGGATCGGCAAAAGAACTCTGCGCGGAAGCAGGCGTCGGAAATAATAGAACAACACCGCATCTAAAGTTGCTGGGTGCCATAGAGGCGGATTTTCTTTCTTCATCACTTTCACAACTTGTTTGGCGATCTTTTCTGGCGTTGTGAGCGAAAGATTCATCATGCGCTCCACAAACGGAGTCATGTTCTTATAAAAATCACTATAGGGTCCGCTCCAGTTGCGAGTCGGATCAGATAGTTCCGTGTGATAAACGTTTCTAAAAGAATTGCTGTGAATGAAACCAGGCTGAACAAGTGTGATTGTCACACCGAAGGGACGAGTCTCATACCACAACGCTTCGCTCGCACCTTCCAGAGCATATTTCGATGCGGAATAAGAAGCCATTGTCGGCATCGCAAGCATTCCGCTCACTGAAGAGATATTGATGATCTTTCCACGGCCGGTATCGCGCATGTGTGGTAGGGCTAGACGAATCATTCCCATCGGACCGAAATAATTCGTCGCCATTTGCAGCTCTTCATCTTTTTCAGTCATATGTTCAACGACGGAGCGATAAGAAACGCCGGCATTGTTGATAAGAATATCGACACCACCCCAAATTTTTTTGATTTCATTATAAAGACGAATGCGATCGGCTTCAGAAGTGACATCCAAAGGACGAACGATGAAGCGTTCGTTATCTAAAAAATAATTGCGAACTTTATCAAGGCTCTTTTCACGAGCGGTCACGACAACACGGTACTCTGTGTGTTCATACAAAAGTTTTGCGAGAGCTAAACCAATACCTGAGGAACAGCCTGTGACTAAAACCACAGGTTGAAAGTTTTGAGCTTTCTTACGTTTGAACAAATAAAGTAAGGGCTTCATAGAAGCCCATTATCTTAAACTGGAGCGCCAGGTGCAAAGTTTTTAGGTCTGCCGCCAGGCATTGGAGGTGGGGCCTGAGGAGGAGGCATAATTTGACTCGGTCCTGATGGCTCCGGATCGGCATCACGGAATCTATTGTACTGAGCATCGAAGCGCATTTTCACTGGTCCCGTAGCACCGTTACGCTGTTTACCCACGATCACTTCCGCGTGACCTTGTTTGTCTGGATTTTCTTTGTCGTAGTAGTCATCACGATAAAGCATCATGATAACGTCGGCATCTTGCTCGATAGATCCCGACTCACGCAGATCTGAAAGCATTGGTTTCTTCTCTGTACGACCCTCAACACCACGGTTGAGCTGCGCCAGAGCAATGACAGGGATTTGCAACTCCTTGGCAATGGCCTTCAAAGATTTAGAAATCTCCGCAACCTCTTGCTCACGGGAACTCATTTTCTGTTTCATACTCATGAGCTGCAAGTAGTCGATCATGATGAGATCAAGACCGTGTTCAGCTTTCAGACGACGCGCACGAGAACGAATCTCAAACGGCGAAACACCTGGAGTGTCATCAATGAAGATAGACGCTTCACTCAGTGCACTGGCTGCATTGATCAATTTCGGCCATGCCGAATCTTGAATGCGACCGTTACGGATTTCGCTCATGCTCACTTTGGATTCCGCAGAAAGCATACGCATCATCATCGACTCTTTACCCATTTCAAGAGAGAAGTAAGCCACTGTCTTTTTCAAACGAAGTGCGACGTGTTGGCAGATATTTAGAGAGAACGCTGTTTTACCCATCGACGGACGAGCGGCGATGATCGTCATCTCACCTGGGTGAAGACCGGCCGTCATCTCATCAAGTTTTTTAAAGCCTGTCGCAAGACCTGTGATTTCGGCTTTGTTTTTATAAAGCTCTTCAATCTTTTGGATGGAAGCCTTAACGATTTCCATTGAGCCCACAAGACCTGTCGCTGTTTTATTTTCGCCGATTTTAAAGATCGCACTTTCCGCTTGATCCACGAAAGACTCAACGTCGACGAAATCTTGGTCGTAAGCTTTTTCGATCAACTGGCTATTGATGGCGATCAAACGACGCAAAATCGCTTTGTCTTTCACGATTTTTGCGTGCGTCGTGATGTTCGCAGCAGAAATCGTTTTATCAAGAAGACTGATAAGATACTCAGGTCCGCCGACAACATCCATGGAGCCTTCGCCCTGAAGAACGTTGGTCACCGTGATGATATCAATCGGTTGGCTTTTGCTGTGAAGCTCTTTAATAGCGTTATAAATCTTTTGATGAGCTGGTTTATAGAAATCATCGGCCATGAGCATATCGCCCACTTGATCGAGTGCTTCTCTATCCAACATCAGACCGCCCAGAATGGACTGTTCGGCCTCAAGATTTTGAGGTGGAATTCGCGTACTCATTGAACCCCTCTAGAGTAACGAAATTAATCAAATATCAAAAAAAATTGCGGGCCTATGACAGAGATGGTGGTTCAAATGGTGGCCCGCTGAAGTAACTTCTAAATGAAGTCTTAGTTCAATTTCTTTACGCGAATCTTATAGTTGTCAATTTTCTTCTTAAGAGTGTTGCGATTGATGCCAAGCATTTGCGCAGTTTTCACTTGGTTGCCGTTATAGGCGCGCAAAGCTAGCTCTAAAAGAGGTTTTTCTACTTGTTCAATAACGACGTTATATAGACCATTCAACTCAACTTGCGCTTCTTTTTGTTGTGCAAAGAGAACTTCTAGTTTGCTCTTTACAAGCTTCTCCAAGCTTACAGACTGAAGGTTGGCGACAAAAAGATTATCAGAACTGTTTAGGTTCGGCGTCATGGAACTCCCTAAATTGTCAGCTTAATGTTTTGGAGGCTCTACTAACAAAGCGGTTTCATAAATACCAATGATTTAATTTTTCACATGGTACTTATCAAACCGCTTTTTGAAGTAGACCTATACTCCGCGTGTTTCGGAAGACCAAATATACTTATGCAGTTGCAATTGCAACCTTGCAGATGAATTTTTTTGCAAAATTTTTTCTGCCAACCAGCGTTCAGACACTTGGCCGTATGATGGGCTGT
>NZ_CAMLDV010000211.1 GCF_946478835.1 uncultured Bdellovibrio sp.
CCTTCAAAGCGCCAACCTTTTGATACAAATTCCAAAGAACGCTGGCTGGCTGACGACCTAATGAATAAAGACCTGAATGGTCAAAGTAAGCCGCCGTGAAATTTGGATCATAAGTCGGAAGAAAACGATAAGGGCCGTAGTCGAAACTTTCTCCGGTGATGTTCATATTGTCGGTGTTTAAGACGCCATGAACGAATCCTGCCATCATCCATGAAGCGACCAACTTGGCCAATCTTTGTGAAACCGTTTGTAAGAATAAGGCAGCCTGTTCTTGATCCTGATGATTTTCAAGAGTCGGGTAGAAGTGCTTCATGCAATACGCTAATAATTTTTTGATATTTTCAGGTTGCTGCAAGAACGCAAGTCTTTGAAAAGTTCCAAAGCGGATATGACTATGACTTAAGCGAACTAGAACTCCAGCGCGAGTCGGTGAAGGTTCGTCGTGTCTCTCAAGACTTTCTCCTGTTTCAAAAACGGAAAAAGTTTTGCTTGTGTTCACTCCATAGGATTCTAAAAGTTCGGTGGCAAGAATTTCGCGGAAAGCTCCCTTAAGAGTCAATCGGCCATCGCCATTGCGAGAGTAGGGTGTTTGTCCGCTTCCTTTAGTGCCTAAATCCAAAAGACGATCGGGCGTTTGAAACTGTGCAAATAAAAATCCGCGACCGTCACCGAGTTGTGGATTGTAGGTCTGGAATTGATGACCGTGGTAACGAAGTGCCAAAGGTATTTTGATATTTCCCGGTATCGCCTCAAAGGCCCAGAAGTGTTTTTGCCACTGCTCAGGAGTTAAATTATCTAATCCGATTTGTTTTGCCGCTGCCTGGTTGCGATAGCGTAAAATAGCTTTAGGAAAACGCGCCGCTTCGACTTCATCGTAGAAATCAGGGCCTAATTCGTAAATGGCGGGAGTATTTGCTAATGACACTCCTTTTTATGGAACTAAGTTCACGGAAACGCAATATGAGTTTTCCCTAGTTGACAATTACTTGCATTTAGAAGAAAACAGAGTTTCAAAGGTGGTATCTCGTGGACGAACGTATCCTTTCCGAGCCTTCTGCTCCCGCAAAAGTTGAAACTCACTGCTGTGATGTGGATCACTCGGCTCATGAAACCTTTGAAGCGCAAACGGATCGTTGGGATAAGCTCGGTATTTTTCTTTCAAGTCTTTGCGCGATTCATTGTTTGGCAACACCCTTGGTGGCGTTGGCGCTTCCTGTGATGGGTGAAGTATTTGAACAAGAGTGGGTTCATGTCTTAATGGCGGTCTTTGTCATTCCTGTGGGGCTTTTTGCTTTCTGGTCTGGCTATACACATCATCGCCAAGCCAAAGTCTTTGCTTTAGGCGTATTGGGTCTTTTGATGGTGGGAGGAGCTTCTGTCGCTCCTCACTCATGGGTTGAGTTCTTCGGGTACGACCTCGTGACTATCTTCGGCGGTTTGTTCCTTATCACGGCTCACGTTTTGAACCGTCGGGCTTGCCTGTGTCACGCTCATTAAACTTTTGTGATAGGCGTAGAGCACGGCTCCGCCTTTGATCAATGGCAGGATTTTTTGACTGATAGCTTCTGATACTGCTGGGCATCCCCAGCTTCGTCCCATGCGCCCGTATTGCTCTAAAAAATCCATCGAGACATACGACGCACCATGCATCACAATCGCACGTTCAAAAGCATTGTTGTTGGATTTTTCAAGTCCGTGCAAATACAAAGACTCGCCATGATTTCCTTCATAAGTGGAACCTGTGATGTAAAATCCTAAAGAGGATTTTTTAGAATCAATTTGATTAGAAAAACTGACGGCCTCATCTTCGCCGCTATTCACGCCGTGAGCTACATAATATTTCTCAACAGTGCCTTTCTTCAGGTCCAGTAAATACAGACGGCGAGAGGATGAGGGTTTGGAGTAATCAATAATAACAGCATAGTTTTTATTGGCGATTTTCTTTGTCGTAGGTTCGTCATAAAGTTTTACTTTAAATTCTTTTTGATCGTTGATGTCGAGAAATTCAAAAGTTCTTTCAAGAGCTTCCTTCGGTACACCGGAGTCTTTGTAGAGATCGTAGAGCAGTTTCCCCTCGATCTTTTTCGTGTACCAAGAATCAGCAAAACACATAGACGTTGAAAGTAAGACGGCAAAACATACTAAAGATTTCATCCCCATTTCCCCCGCAAAATACAATATCAATGTCTATGCCGAGTACTTTAGTCCGTGTTGGCTGTCTAATTTCTTTGAAGCAATGGCTGTCAGCAGTGACGGCGACAGATCACGGCAGAAGTGCAGCAAAGTGTGGCACATCATGCAGCAACCTGGATCTTCTGCAAATTTACAATTGAAAACCAAATGAAAAGTAATAGTATCGGTAGTTGAGAATAAATTTTTTGGAGGCAACATGATCGATAACAAAATGAATCGTCGCGGTTTCTTTTCAACAATGGCAAAAATTGCAGGTGTGACTTTTGTCGCTCCTGCGGTTCTAACAAGCGTGTTTTCTTCTCAAGCGCAAGCTCAGAAAAAACGCGGTGGTGGTGCTCCGGCAGCCGGTGGCGCTATGCCAATGGTAGATCCAAATGACTCAGTTGCAAAAGCAGTAAAGTATATTGAAGATCACAAGAAATCTCCGGAAGCAAAAGGCAATCATTGTGCGACTTGCGGTTTCTACGCTAAAAAAGAAACTCGTAACGGTCAGGAAGCAGGAACTTGCACTATCTTCGCTGGTAAACTTGTTTACGCGAATGCTTGGTGCGCTTCTTGGAATAAGAAAGCTTAAGCTTTCAAAAAGAAAAGGGGCTTTTAAAGCCCCTTTTTTTATTGCTCCAGCTTCGCGGTCCGGGGACCGCTTCGCTCTGCCGGCGGCCGCCGATCTATTTAGTCGTTTCTCTTAAAGCACGACGTAAGATTTTTCCGACATTTGTTTTCGGAAGCTCTGTTCTAAATTCTACCAAACGTGGCACTTTATAATTTGTTAAACTTTTGCGAGCGTGTGCAATCACATCTTCTGCCGTCAAGTTTGGATCTTTCTTTACGACAACCGCTTTCACGATTTCTCCAGAGTGTTCATCGGGAACACCGATCGCAGCTACTTCTAAGACTCCAGGGTGAGAAGCAATCGCTTCTTCCACTTCGTTTGGATAAACGTTAAAGCCTGAAACCAAGATCATATCTTTTTTGCGATCGACGATCTTAAAGAAACCGTCAGCATCGACAACAGCCACGTCACCTGTTTTCAGCCAGCCATCTTTAAGAACTTTCGCTGTCTCATCCGGACGATTCCAGTAACCTGCCATCACTTGAGGGCCTTTACAAACAAGTTCTCCAGGTTCTCCCATTGGAACTTCTTGGTCATCATCGTTAACAAGCTTTACATCCGTGCTAGGGAAAGGAAGACCGATAGATCCTACTTTGTCTGTACCATCAATGGGATTGCAAGACACAACAGGGGAGGCTTCTGTTAAGCCGTAGCCTTCGACGATCACGGATTTTGTAAGCTCCATCCATTTTTCAGCAACAGATTTTTGCAAAGTCATTGCACCAGCGACGCTCACTTTTACGCGGCTGAAATTCACCGTCATAAATTCGGGATTGTTCATCAAGGCGTTGAACAAAGTATTCACGCCGGCCATGACCGTGAATGGTGTCTTTTTAAGTTCTTTGATAAAGCCCGGAATATCACGAGGATTCGTGATCAAAATATTTTCTGCGCCATAACGAAGAAGTCCCAAGCAGTTCAAAGTCAAAGCGAAGATGTGATACAAAGGAAGAGCGGCAATCGCCACTTCTTCGCCTTCGCGAAGTTTTGGCTGCATCCAGTCGCGGATTTGCATGACGTTTGCAAGCACGTTGCGGTGAAGAAGCATCGCTCCTTTTGCAACTCCAGTCGTGCCGCCTGTGTATTGAAGGAACGCAATATCATCCAACGTCGTTGGCACTCTTTGCGAAGGTTTCATTGCGCCCAACTCCAGCGCCTGACGGAATGTATAAGCGTGTGGAAGATTGTAAGGCGGCACCATTTTTTTGATGTACTTCACAACAGAGTTTACAAGAATTCTTTTTGGAGTCGGGAAGAGGTCCGCGATCTCTGTAACCACAACACTTTCAATGTTTGTGTCCTTAAGAATTTGCTCAAGCAGATGGGCGTAGTTGGCAAGAATCACAACCGCCTTAGCGCCTGAGTCTTTAAATTGATGCTGCATCTCTTTTGCTGTGTAAAGTGGGTTCGTATTAACGATTGTCAGGCCTGAGCGAAGAGCTGCGAACGCAATCACAGGAAATTGCAAAACATTCGGCATTTGAATCGCGATACGATCGCCTTTTTTTAGTTTCAGTTCGTTTTGCAGGAAGGAAGCAAATTGATCCACCTTGCGATCTAAATCTGAGAAGGTGAGACTTACTCCCATGTTCGTGAAGGCTTTTTTGGAAGTGAACATGCGAACGGATTCTTCGTACATATCGACAAGGGAAGTGTATTTTGTGACATCCACTTCAGGGCTAACGCCTTTTGGATAGTTTTTTAGCCAAATCTTTTCCATTCTTCCCTCCTGATGCTCATAAAATCTGTTCTTAGAAAGGATAGAGTAAGTATTCAGGTTGGGTAAAGTAAATTCGCGAAACAAATCTTGTTTTCGCAAAAGGTATTTGCAAAAATTGAGGGGATGGCATTGCTGCGACAACTGGTCCTGGTCGGACTTTTTTTATCCTTGGCTTCTTGTTTTTCCCGTGAGGAAAAGAAGACTTCTCCTGTGGAAGAAGCACCCAAAGCGGTGCAAAAAGTTATTATCCCGCCTAAGGAAGATGCGTCGAGCAAAGACAAAAGTCTCGATGTGTTCGCGCGTTATTTCGAACAGGCAGACGCCATTCATCGTGAAGCCTGGTGGGTGCTGACCAATGAACGTCCTCCCGTCGGAAAATCTCCCTTTGGTAAAGTTCAAAG
>NZ_CAMLDV010000212.1 GCF_946478835.1 uncultured Bdellovibrio sp.
AGTTATTCTTTGGAACGCACGGTGGGTGATATTTGCGCGACGATGGCCTGCCATTCTGTGGTGCGAGCCGGGCAGTCCCTGAGCCATGATCAGATGAGAAATCTTTTGCGTGATATGGATATGTTCCCGCTTTCCAGTTTCTGCCCGCATGGTCGTCCGGTGAGTGTGGAATATCCGTTCTACAAACTGGAAAAAGATTTTGGACGAATTGTTTAGATGGCACAACGGCACGTGATCTTTGTCGTGGGCGCCACAGCCACCGGAAAATCCGAGTGGGCCTTAAAGCTCGCGCAAGAATTTGGCGGAGTCATTGTTAACTGTGACTCTATTCAAGTTTATAAAAAGCTCGATATTGGCGCGGCGAAACCCACAAAAGATGAGCAAGCATTGGTTCGTCACTATTTGCTCGATTATGTGAATCCTCCGCAAGAAATGACGGCAGGACAGTATTGCCGGGATTTTTACGAATGCATGGAGCAGATTCCGGAAAATACACCTGTGTTCGTCGTTGGCGGAACGGGTTTCTATTTTATGGCCATTGAAAAGGGAATGTATCCGGTTCTTCCGGTTCCTTCTGAAATTCAAAAAGCTGTGGAGGAAGAACTTAAAACCGCCGAAGGTGCCGAGAAACTTCACAACGAACTTTTAGAAAAAGATCCCGAGTATGGCGCAAAAATTCATCTTTCCGATCACTATCGCATCGGACGCGCCATTGAACTCATTCGCAGTCAGGGAAAAAGTGTGACACAGATTCAAAACGAATTTGCCGAGTCACGCAGCGAATTTCCATTTCCTCTTTTAAAAATCGGCCCAAGCTGGGATCGGGAAGTTCTCAAAGATCGGATCGCTCTTCGCACAAAAAAAATGTTAGAGCAGGGATTGGTTCAAGAAGTGCAAAGCCTCCTCGACGAAGGTTTGGAATCGTGGGCACCGATGAGCAGTGTCGGTTACAAAGAAACCATCGCATTTTTGAAAAACGAACTGAACTCTGAGCAACTGTTTGAAGAAATTTCGAAGAACACACGACAGCTCGCTAAAAGACAAAGAACTTGGTTTCAGAGAGACAAAGACATTCATTGGTTTGCGGGGAGTGATGGCTATTCTGAAGCTCGCGCCATGGTCGAGAAATTTCTGAAACCTTGACCCCATAAGAGGGGCCGTTTCAAAATGGAGTTATTATGAAAAGCATGACAGGGTACGGCACCGCTAGAGTTCAATCTAAAGACGTCACAGTTGAAGTCAGTATTCGCGCCGTGAACGGCCGTTTCTTAGAGCCTCGATTTCATCTTCCTCGAGAATTTGTGGCCCATGAAGGGGAACTTAAAAAAATTCTCAGTCAGTCTTTGCATCGCGGAACAGTGGATGTTTTCGTTTCTCGTCGCGTGAAGAACACGGCGAACAAAGCGCAAATGACGGTGAACGACGCTTTGGCGAAAAAGTATATGATGGCTTACAAACATCTTTCCAAAGAGTTGGGTGTGCCTTTTCAAGTTCATCTTGAGGTGTTGGCACGTCTTCCAGAGATCATCAAAGTTGAAGAAACTTACGAACTTTTCCCAGGTGAAGATAAAGTTCTTAAAAAGGCTTTCGCGGATGCTTGTAAGAACTGTGATAAAGAGCGTATCCGTGAAGGGCAAGCTCTGCGCCGTGATCTGCAAAAACTTCTGATCGCTCTAGAGAAACAAGTGAAAGTTATCAGTGAGTTGCGTGGTGAAGCCAATGCACAACTTCAAGATAAGTTTGAACAAAAAATCCGCGCGCGCCTTAAAGGAAATGACATTGATCCGAACCGTCTGTCGCAAGAAATTGTGATTCAGTTGGAAAAGGCTGACATTAATGAAGAACTCTCTCGTTTGAGTGAGCACATTAAGAACTACCGTCAGTTGGTGGCGTCTCAGCAGGCAGAAGGGAAGAAGTTGGACTTCTACACCCAAGAGCTGCTCCGCGAAGTGAATACGATCGGTTCAAAGTCTCAAGTAGCCAAGATCACTCAAGCCGTGGTAGAAGCAAAAACCCTTATTGAAAGACTAAGAGAACAGGTACAAAACGTCCAATGAAGACACGTCTTATTATCGTCGCCGCTCCAAGTGGTGCAGGAAAAAGTAGTTTTGTCGAAAAGCTCAGCAAGGAAAATCCTCGCTTGGTCGATATCGTTACTTACACCACACGTGCGATGAGAAAAGGCGAAAGTGAGGGGCAGCCTTATCACTTCATCAGTTCCGAGGATTTTCAGACAAAAATCAAAGAAGGGTTTTTCGTAGAGTGGGCGAAGGTTCATACAAATTTTTACGGAACATCTTTCGAGTCTATTGAAAATGCCTGGAAACAAGATAAATGCGCGATCATGGATATCGATATCCAAGGCGTTGCGACGTTTAAAGCCAAATTCCCAGATGCGAAGACCGTGTTCATTCTTCCTCCGTCTATTGACGAGCTGCGCCGCAGAATCGAGAAGAGGGATGGGGGAGTTCCAGCGGATATCGAAGTCCGTATGGCCAACGCCGAAAAAGAGATCCGTGAGGCCTCTAAATTCGATTATCAGATCGTGAACGACGTGTTTGAGCAATCTTACTCGCAATTTAAAAAAATCGTTGAAGAATTACTAGCTTAGCGGTAACTTATCCGGATCTACTTTGTCTAAAAAAGTGCCTGGAGGCTAAATGGCTCGCGTAACTGTTGAAGATTGCTTGGAAAAAGTTCCTAACAGATTTGCTCTTGTATTGATGGTTGCAAAAAGAGCGAAGCAACTTCTTAAAGGAGCTGAAGCGACAGTTTCTACTCGTAGCAATAAGTACATCGTAAGTGCGCTTCGTGAAGTGGCTATTGGTAACGTGGGTTACACTGAAGCCATGGAAAATGCAGAGGCAACTCGCCAAATCGAAAAAGACCTTAATAAATAGTCTTTAAATCGAATATATTGCTTAAAAGGAGGCCAACAAGCCTCCTTTTTTGTTTTCAGAGCAGGGCTTGTGACTTCTTTTATAAAAGCCCTCGGCTTTCCCCATAAACGCTTAAAATAACTAATAAATCCAAGACCTTATTGAAAACTTAGTTGGACTCAGTGGTCTCCTCAGGTAAACTTATTTAATATGTTAGAAGTCCTGAAAGAGAGCGGAGTCAGTCAGAAGCCAGTAAAGACACTTGATGATCTTCTGTCACGCATTCGCAATTTCTATCCGAATGCTGATTTAAAAATCATCGAGAAGGCCTACTACTTTTCTGAGAAAGCTCACGAAGGACAAATTCGTCGCAGTGGTGAGCCTTACATTTCTCATCCACTTTCTGTCGCCGCGATTTTAGCGGATCTTCATCTTGATCTCGATACGATTGCCACAGGACTTTTGCACGACACTGTCGAAGACACGGCCGCAACCCTTGAGGATATTCGTCGCGAGTTCGGTGATGTGATCGCGCATCTCGTAGATGGTGTTACAAAAATCGGTCAGATGAAATTTAAAAACAGTCACGAAAAACAAGGCGAAAATATTCGCAAGATGATCGTGGCGATGGGTAAAGACGTGCGTGTCGTTCTTGTGAAATTGGCGGACCGTCTTCACAACATGCGCACTTTGAATTTCATGCCGTTTGAAAAACAAGAGCGCATTGCTCTTGAGACTTTGGAAATCTACTGTCCTCTTGCAGGACGTATGGGTATCAGTTCTTTGAAAATTGAACTTGAAGACCTGTGCTTCCGTTACTATCGCCCGGACATGTACTACGAACTTGTTCAGCATATCAAAAAAACAGAGTCTGAACAAAACCGTTATATCGAAGACGTCAAACACATGCTCTCTAAGGAGCTGAACAAAGCGGGCTTTAAATACGAAGTCTACGGCCGTTCAAAACACTTGTGGTCGATCTATAGAAAAATGCAATCACGTAACATCGAGTACGATCAAGTCTATGACGTGCTGGCGTTCCGTGTCCTCGTAGATAACGTGGCAGAGTGTTACGCGGTTCTTGGACTTGTGCACTCGTTGTGGAAGCCAATTCCTGGCCGCTTCAAAGATTTCATCGCGATGCCGAAGGCCAATAACTATCAATCACTGCATACAACAGTGATGGGCCCTGGCGGGGAGCGCATTGAAATTCAGATCCGTACTCAAGAAATGCATCTGGTGGCAGAGCGCGGTATCGCGGCTCACTGGAAGTATAAAGAGCGTGGTAAGATGGTCGATGACTCGGATTTCCAACAAGCCAACTGGCTTCGTGATCTCGTGACATGGCACCAGCAAGTGCGCAGTCCCGATGAGTTTTTGGATACAGTAAAGACCGATCTTTTTGAGACAGAGATTTACGTTTTCACTCCGACAGGGGACGTTCGTGAGTTTACAGAGGGCGCAACGCCTGTGGATTTTGCGTATGCAGTCCATACGGAATTAGGAAATCAAATTGTCGGCGCCCGCGTGAACGGCAAAATGGTGCCGTTAAAGTATCAACTGCAAAATGGGGATACTGTTGAAGTCATCACTTCGAAAACACAAGTGCCATCAAAAGATTGGCTCAAGTTCGTTGTAACGAATAAAGCCAAAGCGAAAATCCGCGCTTTTGTCAAAGAAGAGCAACGCCGTCGTGCGATTCTTCTGGGTAAAGAACTTGTCGAAAAAGAATTCCGTAAATTCGGAATGGCGGCGGTGAAGTATCTTAAAGGACCGGCGTTTGATCAGTATCTGAAAGATCACGGTCTTGCGGATTTAGATGAATTGTACGTGACGGTCGGTTACGGAAAACTTGAAACGCGCATTCTTGTTGAAAGATTGACTCCAGAGAATATCGCCAAAGAAGCTGCGAAAAACGATGACACTTCTTTCATGGAAAGAGTTATGCGTGCGGCGAC
>NZ_CAMLDV010000213.1 GCF_946478835.1 uncultured Bdellovibrio sp.
CAAGGTCAGTTGGTCGACAATAATTTCTTCACAAATAAAAACGGTGGATTCCTTATCGAGGGACTGGAGCCGGGTGAATATAAAATCATGACAGATCATCCTGAATATAGTCCGATTACTTTCAAAGTTTTGGAAGCAGCCGCGAATCAGCAAGACCTCGGTGAGGTGATTGTAAAAGAGGAAGGAAATCCATGAGACATTTTGCCTTCATTCTTCTTTTAGTTTTTCTGAGACAAACTTCGATGGCTTCTGAGTGTACAAACATGCAGTTTCAGACGGCACAGACAAATATTGATTTTACGACGTCTTTAACGATGCAACCGACAATGACTGTAAAGGCGAACACCAGCCCAGGGCCTTGCGATTTCTTTATCACTTTTGATTACGGCACTTCCGCTTCAGCAACAAGCCGAAGTTTGAAAGCGGGAAGTGGTCAGTGGCCTTTTCAGCTCTATAAAAACTCTTCCGCTACACAAATTCTGAAAAGATTTCCGGATGTCTTCAGCAATAGCGATGTTGTCACGGGCTATTTAGCTGATGGAAGTAGTGATCGACAAGTGAGCGTTTCTTATTGGGCGATTTTAAACACGACAAATCCATGGCTGCGCTTTGGAAATTACACTGAAACAATCACCGCAAGTCTTTATCGTGGAACGATTTCAAGTTATACGTTCGTTGAATCTAGAAGTATTTCTTTTAACTATAATGCCCCAAAACGTGTGGACATTTCCGTTGTCGCCACAGGTGCGGCCTTTAATATTAATGACACGACAGAGACGATGAACTTTGGAACTATAACTTCAGGAATCAGTCGTAGTGCGGACGTGATTTTAAAATACAACGCAGGTTACACTCTGTATGCTTCGTCAGCAAATAATGGACGCCTTAAACATCAAACGCAGAATCAATATATTCCGTACTCGATTACTTTTAGAGGAAGTTCTGTCAATTTGAATGGTTCCTCTTCTTCTCCGGTTCAAGTTTTTAGAGAGTTCGGAGTTTCACCGGCAAGCGGTCAGGTTATACCGGTGACTGCGACAATCGGTACGGTTTCGGTTACACAAACGGGAACGTATCAAGATACAATCACTCTTACAGTACAATCCTCAGAATAAAAAAGGCCCGCTTTTTAAAGCAGGCCTTCTAAAGTACGCTATTGAAAATCTCAATTAGTTAGCGACGATAGATACCGTCAATGTGTCCTGGTAAGTACCAGCTGGAGCTGAAGCGTAAGCTGTAACTTCTGCAACTACGTCTGATGTGTCGTTTGTCAAACCAGCTAATGAAGTTACGTTCTTAACCATAACACCTGCGATTGTTGGTGTTACAGCGGTCGCGCCATCATAACCGATTTTGTAAGTTGTTTTCTTAGTAGCATCTACTGTGTGTCTTAGCTCGCCACCTGTTGGTGAAGAGATAAAGATTTTATAACCAGCTAAGTTATTTGAAGTCTCAGCAACTGAAGCAACGTTTTTACCGGCTTCACCAGCTACGATATTCAAAGTCGTATTGTTTGTGCCGTTCGCAGTAACAACAACGTCATTGATGGCGCTGACAGTACCTTGAAGTAAAAGAGTGCCTGAGCTGGCAGCCATAGCTGTGCTTCCAAGGGCTAGAGTGGTCATAACTGCAGTTGCAAGTTTAGTGATTTTCATTTTGGAGATCCTTTCGATCATTGCATTTGGTTAATTCATTCTTCACAGAATCTTTACTTCACGAGGTATGCCATGCATTAAATCGTTTATATTTAAGACGGAAGTCTTCACGAATGATCAGGATTTTTACAAACTTGCAAAAAAGTCTTAACATCCCCCGTCTGGAGTATGTTCTTTCGATCAAAATGTCTCAACAGGATACGAGAAGGCCTCTTTTTCTTAAGAATGTCTCGGAAACGCCGATAAGGCTTTTATGACGTCCCAGAAGTCTAATAAGGAAAGATCTATGTTCTTCGCCTTGCTGCTCTTTATTGGAGCGGCGGGATTGATCTTTGCCTATCTGGGAGCCGAAGATCCGAAACCTAAAGTCGCAGGACCTGCGCCGACAGCAAAATCAGAAAAATACGAAAAGTCCGTGAACAGACACTTGATGTTCACAAATGAAAAGATGGAGCTGGAACGCCAGCGCATGCAAGTGGAAAACGCTCGCTTGCTCAATACCGATTTCAATTCCACTCAACCGCAAAGAGCTTATCAAAATGAAAACCATTTGGATCTTTCTTCTGATACTCGCGCTCAGGAGTTGGCCAATGAATTAGGTCGTGGAGAAAAACAAGAAGAATACGCAACTCCTCACGATGTCGTTCAGAGAGAGCTTTTCAATGCTCAGCAAATGCGTGAATATTCGCAAGCCTACAAAGAAGAATACGCACGTCAGTTTGTGGAAAACGCCCGTCGCGGCGGTTACAAAGTTATCTTAAGCGAAGATCTCACGCGTGTGATTTCCGTGACTCCACTTCGCAATCCAAGTCAGTCCGTAAATACGAACATGCAATTGTTCGGTTCCGGCAGCGAAGCTCTTCAGTAAAGATAAAGATCTTTATTCTTTTTCCATTTTTTAAAATGCCCGTGATCAGCCATGCTGTAGTACTGCGTTTTTGTCATGACGATGTGATCGTTGAGGGGAATTTGTAGAAGTACTGAAGCCTGGTGAATTTTTCTAGTAAGAATAAGATCTTGTTCCGAGGGGAGCACTTGGTCGCTCGGATGGTTGTGCGCCATAATAAATGAACTCGCGTTGCACAATATGAGAATTCTAAAAATATCCCGCGGATGAATCAGACAGTGATCTGCCGTGCCACGAAACACCATCTCTATTTTAATAGCTTCCATTTGTGAGTTGAGTGCAATCAGCCATACTTCCTCGGCATAAGGATTGATTTGTGCGCGGAGACATTCAAAGGCTTGGAGACTTGAGGACACTTCAGACATGTTTTTTCTACGTGCAAGATAAACGTGTTTCTAGAGTCGAAATAAAGCGTTTCTGGAGGTCGGTTTGGGACTTGCGTGTCCGAAAACATCGACATAGACTTTGGGAGTATTTCCCTTAGGGGTAGGAAGGTATTATGAAAAAGAATCTTACATTGGCAGCTCTTTCTCTTTCTTTTTTAGCAGTGACAAGTTGTGGTCCTAAAGCGTTTGTTAAAGGTCAGTACGATGACGTAAATCGCGAAAACTTGATGAACGATCAATGGTCTGAAACGGATATGCAAAAAGCGGTTGCTGATCTAGTGGCAAGTTTGATGCAATCTCCAGCGATCAACCAAGCTAAAAAAATGCCAGTGGTGATGGTGACAGGGTTGCAAAATAAAACAAGCGAGCACATCGACACTCAAAGTATTATGGACATGGTTCGTGTTGAACTTATGAAATCAGGCAAAGTAGGTTTCATCGATAAGGAAGCTCGCCAAGATATCTCTGATGAATACAACTACCAAAACTCTGGCATGGTAGCTGAAGACTCTAAAAAGGGCCCAGGTGGCCAAGTTGGAGCTGATTTCATTATCAACGGCCGTTTGGATTCCATCGTTCAAGAAGTTGGAAAAGACAAGTCTGTGTATTACAAACTGACTTTGAATTTGACGAACTTAAAAAGCAGCATGATCACTTGGTCTGATCAAAAACAAATTCGTAAAACATTTAAGAAAAAATCTATTGGTCTTTAATTAAATGAAACGTTTCTTACAAAGACTCACGCCTGTCGTGGGTCTTTTTTTTCTTCTAAATCTCTTAGGGTGTGCGACTTACCAAAGCAAAGTTCACAGCGCACGCGAGGCCCTGTCTCGTCGGGATTTTGATAAAGCCCTGACAGAGCTAAAACCCTTGGCAGAGAAGGAAAACGACGACCAATTGGTCTATCTTTTGGATTACGGTGTCGCTTTGCAAGTCGCCGGGAAACTCAAAGAAAGTAATGAGATTTTTTTAAAAGCCGATCGCCTCGCAGAATTGGTGGACTACCAATCTGTTTCTCGTATCGCAGGTTCTTTGGCGCTGAATGAAGAAATGGTTCAGTACAAGGGCGACACTTTCGAAAAGATCTTTATTAATGCTTATCTGGCGATGAATTTCTTGGAGCTTGGTCAATTGGACGATGCTCTTGTGGAAGCTCGTCGTATCAATGAAAAGTATCTGAAGTACCGTGCCGACGAGAAAAAAGCTTTTGAACTGAATTCTTTCAGTAAGTATCTCTCAGCGGTGATTTGGGAAGCGAGTCGCAATTACGATGACGCTTACATTGCATACAACGAAGCCTATAAAATTGATCCGACAATCTCGACAATTCACGAGGACTTGATTCGTTCCGCGAAACTCGCACGTCGCATGGACACATATCAAAGCTGGAAAAAACAATTTCCCGAGGTGAAGGAACAACCGTCTTGGTATGAAAAAAACCTAGGCGAACTTGTTGTAATTTACCAGCAGGGGTGGGGACCTAGAAAAGTTGCCAGTCCCAACGAGTATCGTTTCCCAACATTGATGCCGACATATAGCGAAACTCAGCAAGCTCGCGTGGACATCGAACAAAAATCTTATCTGAGTCGTGAAGTCTATGATGTGCAAAAAGCGGCTATTGAAACTTTGCGCGATGACCAGGGAATCCTCATTGCAAAACGTCTTGGTGGTATCGCAACGAAAGCCGTTCTTTCAGAACAAGTGCGACAAAAAAATGAACTTTTGGGAAGTCTAACTTGGATCGCCTTGAATGTCGCAGACCGTGCGGATGTGCGACAGTGGTCCACATTGCCACAGACGATTCAGATGATTCGCATCCCGCTCGCAGCAGGAAAATATAAATTCAATATCGAAGGATTAAACTCTGCCGGTGGATACA
>NZ_CAMLDV010000214.1 GCF_946478835.1 uncultured Bdellovibrio sp.
TCGCAGTACAGTGTACAGCTTCCTCCTCGCGCCTTGAATAAACTGGACCGACAACGCACTAGATTTTTGAATAGTTCAGTCATTGCGCCGAGTTGTTACTAGCAACTCGGCGCTTCTTTTATATAATGGGCGGGCAAAAGAAAGAGGCCTATGGATCCTAAGTTTATTCGAAACTTTTCAATCATTGCTCACATCGACCACGGTAAATCGACTTTGGCGGACGGGCTTTTGTCTGCAACGGGCGCTCTTTCTGATCGCGAAAAGAAAGATCAATTCCTCGATAACATGGAGCTGGAGCGTGAACGTGGTATCACGATCAAAGCGCAAACAGTCTGCTTAGATTTCAAATCTAAAGACGGCAACATGTATCAAATCAATTTGATCGATACACCGGGGCACGTGGATTTCTCTTACGAAGTCTCTCGTTCTTTGGCGGCCTGTGAAGGTGCGATTCTTGTCGTTGATGCTGCTCAAGGTGTGGAGGCGCAAACGTTGGCAAACGTTTACTTGGCGCTTGAGAACAATCTTGAGATCATTCCTGTTCTAAATAAAATCGATCTTCCTTCGGCAGATCCAGAAGGTGTCGCGAAACAAATCGAAGACACTGTGGGTCTTGATTGCACAGGCATTATTCATGCTTCTGCGAAAGAGAAAATCGGTATTACAGATATTTTGGAAGCCATCGTTGAAAAAGTTCCGCCACCAAAGGCCGATCGTTCTTTGACTCCTCGTGCGCTTATTTTTGACTCTTGGTTCGACGCTTATCAAGGTGTCGTGGTCCTTGTGCGCGTGATGGATGGAACGATCAAAAAAGGCGACAAGATTAAATTCATGGCGACAGATCGTGACTATGAAGTTTTGCGTATGGGTAAGTACAAACCATTCCCAGCGATGCAAGACACTCTTGAAGCGGGAGAAGTGGGCTTTATCATCTGCGGTATTAAAGACATCCGCGACGTGCAAGTCGGTGACACGGTCACATCGGCGAAACATCCAGCGACAGAACCTTTGGCAGGTTTCCAAAGAATCAAGCCAATGGTATTCGCCGGAATCTTCCCGGTTGTGGCGTCAGAGTATGAAAACTTGAAAGACGCTTTGGATAAGCTTTGCTTGAATGACTCCTCATTGACTTTTGAAATCGAAAAGTCGGCAGCTTTGGGCTTCGGATACCGCTGCGGTTTCTTAGGTCTTTTGCACATGGAAATCGTTCAAGAGCGTTTGGAGCGCGAGTTCAATCTTGATTTGATCACGACAGCGCCAACGGTTGTTTATAGAATTACGAAGACAGACGGCACAGAGATGATGCTTGAAAATCCATCAGGCATGCCGGCAGAAACTCAAATTGTTAAATTTGAAGAGCCGTACGTTAAAGTGACTCTGCATACGCCGACGGACTACATCGGTGGCATCCTGAAGCTTTGCGAAGACAAACGCGGTATCCAAATTAAAATGGAATACGTGACTGATAAAAAGGTCATCATTGAGTACAAACTGCCAATGAATGAAATGGTTATGGATTTCTATGACCGTTTGAAGTCCATCTCTAAAGGTTATGCCTCTTTGGAATACGAATTCATCGGTTTTGAAGAATCCGACCTTGTGAAGTTGGATATTTTGATCAATGGGGAGCCCATTGATGCCCTTTCATTGATTGTCCACAGATCTAAGGCGCAAAACCGCGGACGCTTGTTGGCAGAGAAGATGAAAGAGCTCATTCCTCGTCAGCAATACCAAGTCGCGATTCAAGCAGCGATCGGTGCCAAGATTATTGCCCGTGAAACTTTGGGAGCGATCAGAAAAGACGTGACCGCGAAGTGTTATGGTGGTGATATTTCTCGTAAGCGTAAACTCTTAGAGAAGCAAAAAGAGGGTAAAAAACGTATGAAGGCCATCGGTCATGTCGAAGTGCCTCAAGAAGCCTTCTTAGCGATCTTGAAAGTGGAAGACTAGAAAAAAGGTACCAGGTACCTTTTTCCCGGGAAGGAAGCAGCATGAGTGACAACAAAAATAGCTGGAACTGGCGTACGAAACATTTTTGGACTGAAGGTTGGGGATCTCTTTTCCTGGCTGTCTTTATCGCTCTCTTCATCCGCTGGGGATTCATCGAAGCTTATGTGATTCCTTCAGGTTCTATGCTTCCGTCTCTTTTGATTCATGATCATATCTTTGTGAACAAGCTGACTTACGGTTTGCGCGTTCCATTTAGCGAAAACTGGTTGGTGAAGTTCAACGAGCCAAAACGCGGTGAAGTGATCGTGTTCAAATATCCAAAAGATATGAGCACGTTCTTCATCAAACGTATCGTGGGTGAGCCGGGCGATAAGATCTATTACGAAAACGGGACGCTTTTCATCAATGACAAACCTGTTGATAAAAAAGTTCCTGCCAACTTGGATGATTTTGCATGGCTTCGCGATGCGGACTTCCAGCGTGATGGCAATATCAACGACAATAAAGAAAACTACGTCGAATTCACGGAAGAACTTCCTGGTGGAAAAAACCACGCGATCCTTCTTCGCAAAGGGGATATCTACGAAACTTTTGGTCCTGTGACAGTGCCTGATGATCATTTGTTCGTGATGGGTGATAACCGCATGAACTCTTCAGATGGCCGTGTGTGGGGATTCCTACCTAAGCAAAACATCTTGGGTCGTGCGATGTTCGTGTGGCTTTCTTGTGAAGAGACAGTTCCTGCACTGCCATTCTTGTGCAATCCTTTGACGATCCGTTGGGGCCGCTTCTTCCATCAAGTCAACTAGATGACAGAGTCTTCCAAAGAAACTCGCAATTTAAAAGGAACGTGGAATCAGGCGATTCTAACGTTCCTTTTTCCTATTTTGCTGGTGATGAGTTTGCGTTGGGCGATCATTGAGCCTTTTGTGATTCCTTCGGGAAGTATGATTCCCAATCTTTTAATTCACGATCATATCTTGGTAAAAAAATTCTCTTACGGTTTGCATATCCCGTTTAGTGATAAGTGGCTCGCGCAATGGGCGACTCCTCAGCGTGGTGACATCGTGGTTTTTAAGTATCCGGAGAATCCAGAAGTTTACTACATCAAAAGATTGATCGGCGTTCCTGGTGACACTGTTGAAGTGAAGGCGGGACGAATCACGGTGAATGGTGAAAAGTTTAATCTTTCTCCGTATGACAATCCTGAGAACGAAAAAGGCTTTAATTATTTCCAGGAAAACAACGGAAAAAAAGAATACACCGTGCGCTTCTTATTTGAAGAAGTCGGTGGTGACGTTCAAGCTTACAAAGTTCCAGAAGGTCAGTACTTTTTTATGGGCGACAACCGCGATCAATCCAGCGATTCGCGTTTCTGGGGTTTCGTGAAAAATGACTACATCGTCGGAAAAGCCTGGGTCATTTGGCTTTCCTGCAACAGCACTTTGCCGACAATGACATTCGTCTGTGATCCTTCACAGATTCGTTTCAACCGTATTTTCAAAAAATTACCTTAAATAATTATCTTTTCTTATTTCTGCAGTTCATCTTAAACTTAGATTATGAACCGTTGGCGGGAATATTTAACAACTTTAGTTCTAGCAGTCTTGTGCGCACTTTTTGTGCGCAATTATTTAGTGACGGCTTATAAAGTTCCAACAGGTTCCATGCAGCCGACTCTGAAACCCGGCGATTTTATTTTTTCTTCGCGCATTTCTTATGGGTTCTCCATTCCCTTTTCAGCCAACAAATGGGGTGCTACTTTGCCAGAGCGCGGGGATCTTGTCGTTTTCAATTATCCCAATCAGCCCGCGGTGAATTACGTGAAACGTGTTATAGGTTTACCTGGCGATCGCGTGCAGATTATCAACGGTCGTCTTCATATTAATGAAGAGGCTTTGAAATACGAAAAAGCTCGGGAAATTCCCGGCGACAATCCAAATCCGGAATTATTTGATATTTATGAAGAGATCTCAGGTCAGACGCATTGGCGTGTGATTTTCCAAAAACAATCCGAAGACAAAGATTTTGGGCCCTTGGTGGTCCCTCCCGGCGAGGTCTTTTTATTGGGCGACAATCGTGACGCAAGTGACGACTCGCGCTATTGGGGTACAGTTCCAATGACCCAAGTTGTGGGCCGGGTCGTTTTAATTTGGCTTTCGCTGGATTGGCAAAAGAAATGGGGAGGCGATCGCTACCCTTCAGTGCGTTGGGAAAGAGTTTTTTCTCCGGTGTATTGACATCTCGCCAGGCGCGCCATAGGCTTGGGTTCTAGATGTCATCTAGAAATAATAAATCCATTCTCGATCTGCTTTCTCTTGAAAAAACAAAAATCGACTCCCTATTTTCCGTGGCAGACAAGCTGTCTGCGAATGAGTCTATTCCCTTTGAGGGCTTCGGCAAAACCGGAGCCCTTTTGTTTTTTGAGGCAAGCACAAGAACTCGCATGAGCTTTGAAACGGCTTGCGCAAGACTAGGAATTTATCCTCTGCTTTTGGATGGAAAAGCCGGAACCAGCCTCGAAAAAGGGGAAACTCTAGAGGACACTGTGCTCAACGTCGATGCGATGAAGCCGAGTTTCCTGGTGATTCGCTCTGGAGACGACCTTGATCTCAAAGCTCTTTCTGAAAAAGTTCAGTGTCCGATTTTAAATGCGGGCTGGGGAAAAAAAGGTCATCCGACACAAGCTCTGCTAGATGCTTACACGGTTCGTAAACATCTTGGCACTTGTAACGGACAAAAGGTTTTGATCGTGGGTGATGTTCGTCACAGTCGTGTGGCGGCTTCACATTTTGAATTGGCGAAAAAATTAAATTACGAAGTCGCACTCTGCGGACCGAAAGAGTTTTTACCAGAGTCAGGAAAT
>NZ_CAMLDV010000215.1 GCF_946478835.1 uncultured Bdellovibrio sp.
GAACATGCTATGATTTGGCAGAAACTTTATCGCAGCGATAAGAGTCGCTCTGAATATGGTATGGGGTTGGGGCTGACTTTTGTGAAAGCTGTGGTTGAAGCCCATGATGGGAAGGTCTCTGTACGAAGTCCTGTTAAAGATGGGCATGGGACTGAGTTTGAAGTTCTTCTTCAAAAGATGTCTTAGGAATTCTACAGCAGAGACGGTTGCGCTTCAGGAAGGCTGCACAAGGATGGCCAGATGCTCTAAAAAACCGAGAGCAGCTGTAGCTTATCTTCCCCAAATTTTGTCAGTGAGTTTAAAACTTAATCACGTGATATTCTTTGCATGTTTTTCTGAATGAATTTTTCATGTGCGCCAATGTCTTTATAAATGAGCCCGCAAATGATTACCAAAGTGCGTTTGGTAATTTCAGAAAGTCCTTCAAGATCCCATTCTAGGAATGATATCTGCACGCTTTGTTTTGATTGATGAAATTAACAAAGGAACTTTTTATGAAATTCAAAGCTGTGGCTCTTCTGGGGCTTTTGATGTTGTCGTTTTCTGCTGCTTCTGCGTTGGCTCAGGCTAAAGATAAATCTTGTATGGAGCCTTGTGCTTCTAAGAGTGATTTTCCTTACTACTCTTATACTACAACGGGTTTGGATTATGGGTATGATCTTCGTATCAATAAACGCTCTTTGCGCGGGGATGTTGATGTGAAGTTGTCACTTATTGAAAATGGAGTGGAGATTCCCATGATTCAAGGGGCGATGATTGATCTTTCTTCTCGCGAGTCTTTGATTTTTATCCGTATTCTTAATTCTAAGTCTGATGTTCATTATTCTAAAAATCCGAATGTGCACACGAAGCTGGAACTTAAATTTTCCTTGGTGAATGGTAGCCGAGTGCTTGCTGCCAAGGTGATTCCGTTTACTACAGAGTCGATTCAGGATCAATTTTTTGTGGATGATGTTCGTGAGTTTACTCTTGAGGGTGAAGAGTCTTCTGCTCGTATCGAAACAGAGTTGATTGCTGCTGGTGGAATGAAGTGCCGTTGGAAGATTCTTCCTCCGGGTGTCATGTATTGTGACGACGGTCGATAAATAAAAAAAGCTCCAAGTTCAATTTACTTGGAGCTTTAAATCCTCGAGCTGGCAAAGAATGTCGAGTCTTGAAACCAGAGACGAAGTTTAGAAACTATTTTGCAGCTTTAGCTTCTTTGATTTTTTCTTTTACGCATTTCTTAACGTCGGCTTTAGAAGCACCTGGATTTTCTTCTCTGCACATTTTTTGGAATTTTTTTGTTTCTGATTTGCCTGCCGCCATAGAAACTTGACCAGTCACCATCAAAGACACAACTAGAAGAGCTGATAAACGCATATTTACTCCTTTAAAAGTTTATTCGTGTTTCTAAGGATACTTTTATGGCTGGGACCAGCAACTTTTGGAGTTAAAAATTCTTTTAACTTCGGAAGTTTCCAAGATTGAGATTTATTTTTTCAAAAAGAGATGCCATCTTTAGCGCAATGAAGCTGCTAATAATCGATGACGAGCCTGAAATCCTAAAAAAGATCTCCATCTTGGCGGAGTCTAGTGGGCACAGTGTCAAATCTGCGACCTCTGTCGAGTCATTGCAGCAGATTCTCAAGGCGAAGGCGTTCTATCCTCACGTGATCATTTTGGATCGCATCTTAAATGGCATTGATTCCATCAGTTTGATTCCAAATCTCAAAACGGCCTTTGCAGATTCTCGTTTGTTGATTGTGTCTGCGATTGATACTGCGTCTGAAAAAGCTTTGGCGTTGGATGCAGGTGCAGATGATTACCTGGCAAAACCCTTTTCTGCGGTGGAGTTGCTCGCGCGTATTAATGCGCTCACGCGTCGAAAAAATCTTTACGATGAGCGCGCGACTCTGCAGGTGGGAAATCTCACACTTCATAAAGAGGAACGCTTGGCCAAAGTTCAAAGTACGGCTTTGGCTTTGTCTCAAAAGGAGTTTCAGCTTCTTTATATGTTCAGTTCCAATCCCGGAAAGATTTTCCCTAGAGAAATTCTTTTAGAGGAAATCTGGCAGTCTTCCAGCGAAATTGAATCCAAGGTGGTGGAGGCGACCATCAACAATCTTCGTCGTAAATTAGAGTCAAGTTCGGCGTCCGTTGCGATTAAAAACATGCGTAACGTAGGGTACTGGCTTGAGGCGTAAGTTCTTTTTTATTTCTTTGCTGGTTCTTATTGCAACAACGGTTTCTGTTGCGGGCATTCTTTTAACTTATTTTCGAACGGAACGTCTGTCATTTCTTGACGATCAAATTCGTCAAACGGCGACGTCCATCATTGAATCCAAACTTTCTGAACTTAAAACATACGATGACGAAGAAGCCGATCAAATCATCTCAGAAGAATTGGGTCCGGATCGTTTAGGGAAATTTTTTATTGTGCGTACACGGGAAGGGGAGATTCTCTTTACCACGCAAAACGTGGACCTTCTTGAAATGGAAATTCCACAAGACCCGAAATGGATCACCCTCACGACACCGAAACATTTCGTGCGAGTTTTGAATTTAAAACTTCCGCGGTTTCCCACGCGCACTTTGCAAGTCGGTGTGATCGTGGACGCTAGTTTTATTTCTCTAACTTATGTTAACAATAGAACCATGTGGGCGATCTCGGGAATTCTTCTGATAATTTTAATTTTGACATGGTTCTTGTCAGCGTACCTTTTTTCGCCGATCAAAACTCTGGCTCAGTATTTAAATCAAGTGACAAAATCCCTCGAAGCGAACGCAGAACTTCCACAGCTTCCAGTGGCTTTATCGCGTTATGCGAAGGAAGCCCCTTTCCAGCGGCAAGATGAATTCCGCAATTTGATTCAGGTCCTCAATGGCATGGTGGAAAAAATCAACGTCAGCAGAAAGTTCATGAAATCATGGACTTTCCAGATGGCTCACGAACTGAAAACGCCACTGACGATTGTAAACCGTGATTTTGAAGTCATCTCTGAGAAATATAAGGTCGATGCCACCTCGGTGCAGGAAGTTCAATCCAACATCGATAAAATTTCGCAGACGGTTTCAAGCTTTTTGGATTGGGCGGAGCTTACGACGCAAAAGATTCCCGGAAACCTTTATGTCGTAAACATCGAGGGCTTTTTGGTTCCCGTTCTTGTAAACCTTAAAAAAATCTATGGCGATCGTATTCAGATCGCTCAGGCCACTGACTTTCAGATTCTTTGCAATCCACTTCACTTGGAACAATTGCTGAACAACGTTCTTAGCAATGCCTTGAAGTATTCCAAAGACAAAGTGGAAATTTCTTTCCATGAAGGATCTTTTCAAGTGCGAGATCAAGGTGAGGGCATTCCTGCCGAAGTTTTATCGCGCATCGGTTCGCCTTTTAATAAAAGTGCGAATGTCGTGCGCACTCAAAAAGGTATTGGTTTGGGACTAGCGTGGGTGAAAACGATTTGTGACTTGTATCGCTGGCAGTATGAATTTGTTCTAGATAAGGGAACGACTTTCAAAGTGTCATTCCCTCCTGTTATTTCCGGTTCTTAGATTAAACGCCTAAGTAAGACTTACGAACTTCGTCGTTATTTAAAAGATTTTGAGCTGAATCTTGCATCACGATACGTCCTGTCTCCAAAACATAAGCGCGGTGAGAAATCTTTAAAGCCATACGCGCATTTTGTTCAACCAAAAGAACGGTCATGCCTTCTTTGTTCAGCTTTTTCACGATTTCAAAAATCTGCGCCACAATTAATGGCGCCAATCCCAAAGACGGTTCATCTAAAAGCAACATTTTCGGTTTGCACATCAAAGCACGGCTGATGGCCAGCATCTGTTGTTCACCACCAGAAAGAGTTCCCGCCATTTGCGACATCCGCTCTTTTAAGCGAGGGAAAAGCTCAAAACACATCTCAAGATCTTTTTTGATATTAGTTTTGTCCGAGCGGGAATAAGCCCCCATTTCAAGGTTCTCATAAACACTCATTTGCGGGAAAACGCCACGGCCCTCTGGAGACTGCGCAAGACCCAATCCAACACGTTTAAACGTCGGCACTACATTCAGATTTTGTCCGTTAAAAGAAATCTGTCCTGAGTTAGGAACCAGACCCGAGATCGCACGCAAAGTCGTCGTTTTGCCAGCGCCATTCGCACCGATCAACGAAACCACTTCGCCTTCATCCACAGAAAAGCTGATTCCTTTTAAAGCTTGAATCGAGCCATAAAAAACTTCGAGATTTTCAACAATCAATAATGGAGAACTCATTCTTTCTCCTCGACGCCCAGATAGGCTTCAATTACTTTTTGGGAGCTTTGCACTTTCTGCGGAGTTCCTTCTTCGATTTTCACTCCGTGATCAAGAACAATGATATTTTCACAAATACCCATGACGAGTTTCATATCGTGCTCAATCAACAAAACAGTCAATTTGAACTGCTCACGAATCTTTGCGATCGTTTCCATCAAATGATGAGTTTCAGAGTGATTCATGCCCGCAGCCGGCTCATCAAGCAAAATAATTTTCGGATCGGTTGCCAGCGCACGCACGATTTCCAATTTTCTTTGTTCACCATAAGGCAAAGCACTCGCAGGTTTATGAGCCTTTTCATCCAGATGAAAAATCTTAAGAAGGCTCATCGCTTTGTCTTGTAAATCACTTTCGGCTTTTCTAAAGCGCGGTGTTTGCAAAAGCGTATCAAAAAGACCGTAGTGCATATGCTGATGACCTGCGACCAAAACATTGTCTAAAACAGTGAGGCCTTTAAAA
>NZ_CAMLDV010000216.1 GCF_946478835.1 uncultured Bdellovibrio sp.
GGGCGTAAGTAAAGTATATCCTCCACAAAGATACGTTTTGAAGGATATTTATCTTTCTTACTTCTACGGAGCGAAAATCGGAGTTTTGGGCCTGAACGGCTCTGGAAAATCCACTTTGCTCAGAATTATGGCAGGCGTAGACAAAGATTTTCTTGGTGAAGCCTTCCCATCGAAGACAATGAAAGTCGGTTACTTCGAGCAAGAACCACAACTCGATAATACAATGACGGTGAAAGAAAATATTTTTGCCGGTATGGGCGAACTTCCAAAGCTCATGAAAGAATATAACGCGATCAACGACAAATTCAGCGATCCTGATTTAGATCCCGATGAGATGAACAAACTCATCGAAAAACAAGGCGCTATCCAGGAAAAATTAGAAGCGTTGGGCGCTTGGGATGTGGATCAAAAAATTGAAATCGTGATGGACGCTCTTCGTTGTCCAGATGGCGATTTGCCTGTGACAAACTTGTCAGGTGGTGAAAAACGTCGTGTCGCTTTGGCAAGATTGATTATGTCAGAGCCAGATATTTTATTGCTTGATGAGCCGACGAATCACCTGGACGCGGAATCTGTAGCATGGCTTGAACAATATCTTTCAAAATTCCCGGGAACTGTGATCGCGGTTACGCATGATCGTTATTTCTTGGATAATGTGGCTGGTTGGATTTTGGAATTGGATCGCGGTGAAGGTATTCCTTGGAAAGGGAACTACACATCTTGGCTTGAACAAAAAGACAAGCGCATGGCGAACGAAGCAAAAGACCAAGCTCGCAAAGCGAAGACTTTGGAGCGCGAGTTGGATTGGATTCGTCAAGGCGCGAAAGCTCGCCAAGCGAAATCGAAAGCTCGTATCTCTAACTACGAAAATCTAATTAAGGAAGCATCTCCTGAAAAAATCCAAGAGATGTCTATCTACATTCCGCCAGGACCTCGTTTGGGCGATATCGTTGTTGAAGCTAAAGGCATCACGAAGGCCTACGAGCACAAAGTTCTTTTGGACGATGTGAGCTTCACAATTCCTCGCGGCGCGATCGTCGGCGTAATTGGACCGAACGGTGTGGGTAAATCGACTTTGTTCCGCATGATCACTGGAAAAGAAAAGCCAGATTCTGGAACTTTCAAAGTCGGAGATACTGTGAAGATTGCGTACGTGGATCAAACACGTGAGACGTTGGATCCGAACAAAACAATCTATGAAGAACTTTCTGGCGGCGCTGATGTCGTTCAGTTAGGAACACGCGAGATCAATGCGCGTCAGTACGTTTCTTGGTTTAACTTCTCTGGAACAGACCAACAGAAAAAAGTTGGTCAGTTGTCAGGTGGTGAAAGAAACCGTGTGAACATGGCGAAGATCCTTAAAGAAGGTGCGAACCTTTTGCTTCTGGATGAGCCGACGAATGACCTTGATGTGAATACAATGCGTGCTCTTGAGGAAGCTCTTCTTGAGTTCGGTGGATCTGCTGTGGTGATTTCGCATGACCGTTGGTTCTTGGATCGTGTTTGTACGCATATCATGGCTTTCGAAGGGGAGTCTAAGATTGAGTTCTTCCCGGGGAACTTCTCTGAGTACGAAGAAGATCGTAAGAAACGTTTGGGCGAGAATGCTGGTCCAAAACGTGTTCGGTTTAAGATGGTTTAATACACGACGTCTGGTGGGCGGATTTGCTGGAGGTGTATGCCTGCTGGCAGTTCCGCTCCGTCAGACACGGCCTCCCCCCGCGCCGCGCTGGGGTACGACTTCGTGTCGGCGCGGAGGTCTGACTGCGCAGAACTGCCAGCAGGCTTACACCTCCAGCAAATCCCACGCAGTTCGCTTTTTTATCCGATCATTTAAAGATTAGTGTTTTTGCTTTGGATTAGAGCTCAATGCTTTTTCTATTTGCTCTAAGCGCTTTTTCATTTCGGCGTTGTCGGCTTTGAGTTTTTCGGTTTCTTTTTTTAATTGTAGATTTTCTTCTTGGATGGATGCTATTGAGCGGTCTACTTTTTCGTTTTGGTCTTGCCACTTGTTGTAGAATTCTTTGAGGGCGGCGATGACGGGGGCTATGAGGTTTGAGTAGCTTACGGATTTGTAGCCGTCTCTGTTGTTTTGGACTACTTCCGGATAGATTTTTTCTACTTCTTGGGCGATCAAACCTACTTGTTGTTTTTTGTCGTATTTTTCTTGGTCTTTCCAGTTGTAGGTTACGGGGCGGATTTGTAGGACTTTATCCAATTGGTTGTCCATGGTGTGGATGTCTTTTTTTAAGCGCGCATCTGAGGCTTGGCTTAGTGTTCCTTTGATCCACATGTTTCCTACGTTGGTGATGGACATTAACGTGACGCCCGCTCCGAAGGTTCCGTTGAAGAGGGCGAAGGTTCCGTCTGTTTCGTGGGTCATGTGGATGTTGTTCGAGCCTCCGTCGTTACCCAACATCAAAGAGGCGTAGCCGGTTCCGGATGTGATGTGCAATTGTGCTGCTGGTGTTAGCGTTCCCATTCCGACTTTTCCATTTGGAGAAAGTGCTAATGGAGAGACATACGTTGAGAATGAACCTGTTCCTGATTGATCGGCGTCAAAGCGCAGTTGTGCTCCATCAAGAGGGACGCGCCAGTATTTTCCAGGAACGGCGCCTTGGTCGGTTTCGCTGAAGGTGAGGGGAACGGCGGCGTCATCGATGCGCACGGTGCTTGCTACATGCAGTTTGCTGGTGGGTGTGGTGGTCCCGATCCCGACGTTACCTGCGTTCATCGCTGTGACTAAGGCATATCTGTTTGTAATTGTGCCTGCGCCCGTTGGAGCAGAGATTGAAAGACCTTGCCACGTATCCAGTGTTACTCCGCTGGCTACGACGGGGGCTTCGATGTTGACGCCTTTAAGAATGTACGGAGCATTGCCGTTGATATTGGCGTTGGCCGCTGTGATCTGAGCATCGAATGATGTCGGAGTTCCTGTTGCCGTAGCAGAACGGACATACTCTGCACGAAGAACTTGGTTGGAACTCGAGTTCGCAGTGCTGTTGTCTGTATACTTATAAAACCCCGACGTATTAATGGAAGTATTCGCCGAGGACGTCGTATTTGTCGAAGTGATATATAGCGTGGATGCTTGCCCAGTTAATAAATTGGAGACAATGTGCATAGGATAAGTGGGCGCTGCTGTTCCGATGCCGATGTAACCACTGGATGTGATTCTCATGCGTTCGGTGCTTCCACCTGCTGATTTGTTTGTAGAAAAAGTCAGTGGTTGCGCTTGGAATGTGCTGATATCCAATGTGTTAGCGGCATTTGATTGAAGGTAGGTCATGCCTGATCCGGCGGATTGCCCCCAGACTCCCAGATAAACTTTATTTGTTCCCGCATTCAGAGTTACAGAAGATGAGCCTGTGGCGTCAGTATTGGTTGATTGAATTCCACTTGATAGAGCGGAGAAGCTTATATCAAGCGGTGCCGTGGGATTGGTAACTCCGATACCCACGTTTCCTCCGGATAAAATCGTCATGCGCGTTGATCCACTTGTTTTAAATGCTAGCGAGTAAGCGTCGTTTGTTCCAAGTGTGGCATTGGCTCCAAAACTATTTCCACCATTTGCAAAAACTCCTGAAGCAGAGTAGTTCGTGCATCCCATCACGCCAGCCGCATCGAAAGTCACAAGCTGTCCGACAGCGCAAGTGAATGTAGTGATTGTTGAGCCGGTGCCATCGCTGGCAAGAAGTCTATTCGCTGTCAGCGACGTGACACCTGTACCGCCCTTGGAAACCGGCACAGCAGAAGGGAAGTTTGCTGGATCAGCACTAATAGTTCCGGAAGTGACTGCGATACCAGCTCCGATTTGCACAGCGCCTTTTGCTGAAGTTGTTGCATCGTTAATTGAAATTGCGGGAGTTGTTGATCCCGTTGCCACAACAATTGGAGCTGTTCCTGTAACATTAGTCACAGTTCCGTTCGTTGGAGTGATCCACTGAAGACCGGAAGCTTGCGCTGAGTTAGCAGACAATACCTGTCCGTTTGTACCGACAGGCAAACGAATATCATTCGTACCATCGTGAACAATCAAGTCACCTTTTGTTGTGCTTGGAGAAAGACCATTGAAAGCAGCTGTGACAGTAGTTTGTCCTGTGCCACCATTTGCAATTGGTAAAGTGCCAGTGACTTCAGTTGCGAGATTTACCGCCGCACCATTGCTTGCAGCAGTCAAACGACCTTGAGCATCGACCGTGATATTTGCGCGAGTATAAGATCCCGCAGTTACAGCCGTGTTTGCTAAAGAAATAGTTCCGGTAGAAGTAATTGGTCCACCACTTAATCCAGTACCCGTTGCGATATTCGTGACGGTACCACCGGCATTGGTATCTGTATCGCTCGCGCACTCCCAACGAGAATTTGCAGCAATCCATTTTAAAACTTGTCCATCAGTACAAGCTACATTGTTAGGTTTGTAAGTGAGATATTTTGAAGCGGCACTGTTGATATCACCATAATCAAGTGTCACTGCACCAGTTTTAGTTGCAACAGAAGTCACAGGAAATGCAATTGCAGAATTCGAAGCCGCAGTTAAACGTCCTTGAGTATCGACTGTAAAAGTTCCCACCTGAGTCGTTGAACCATAAGAACCCGCCGTCACAGCAGTATTAGCAAGTGAGATCGTTCCGGTAGTTGTGATAGGACCACCACTTAAACCCGTACCAGTCGCAATATTAGTAACTGTACCGCCAGCATTTGAATCCGCGGCAGGAGCCCACTTCGTTCCGTCATATTTCAAAACTT
>NZ_CAMLDV010000217.1 GCF_946478835.1 uncultured Bdellovibrio sp.
AATTGTTTTTATTTTTATAATTTTCTCTATAACTTGTTCGTTGCAAATTTCAGACTTATTAACTCTAGATTCTAATTTTTTCCAGTAGTCATTGAACTGATTCAATGACATTTCGTTGGATTCGATAAAGAGCATGTCTAAGGCGTCTTTTGCGTAATCAAGGAGGAGAATGTTATTTTCAAAGTTATTGGTTTTATTATTTAAAAGAATTACGTTTTGTGATGCTTTTTGAGAGCTTCTCAAAGGAAAAGTCAGTCTTTTCTTTTTTCAAATAAGCATTGATGGAACTAGTGAAATTTTCGAAGATTTGAAGATCTGAATCGACCCTATCTTCTGTTTTCAAATTTGATAGATAACCCCAAACCTCGCAGATGTCCTGAGGTTGAGAACTTGAACTGAGGGTTAAAATGTTAGAACGAGAAATTTCGCCACTAATCTTTGTATTGTCGCAAAAAAATCTTTGTTTTTGAATTTCAGTTTGAAGAATTGGTGCCCCTGATAAATCGGGCTTTGCAGTATCTTTTTTAAATGAGCAGGCCCCGGTAAATAAATTTACCCAAAGAGTAAGGAATAAAATGATATTCCGAGGCCTGTTACTCATATTATTTAATGTTGTAGTGAGCCTTGATTTGCTTTAGGGCTGCCTTAACTTGGTTTGATGAGTCCAAAAGCTCATGCAGGTCATCGATGTTTTCAGTCTGCTGAGACTTCTCGAAGTTGCGTTGAGCGATGTCACTCAGTTGGCCCAAACCTGATTCTTGAAGACTTCCTTCAGGACCGCTTGTTCCTAAGATATCAATCAGTTTGTCTGTTTCCTTTTTAATATTTTCAATATCTGATCTGATATCGAAACTCTCAGCAAAAGTTTCGATTTTAGTGCGTTGAATCTCGTTATAAATATCGTCGTCAATATCTGCCATTGCATTAACTGATCCGAAAAGAATCATCGCAGCCATTGCCAATTTGATTTGTTTTTTCATTTCTCTCTCCTTTTGGTTTTATCCAAAACATTGATATGCGAGGGCCGTGCCTGCGTTTAATGCGTTTATGGGGACATTTGCTGTTTAAGAAGGAGACAGGGGACGGGGAGTGGCTATCAGTGAAAACTCAGTTGTCTCAGTTTGAAACAGCTTCTATGATTTTGTGACGGGGGTAAATGCTTATGGGCTTTTTAGAAAGAATGGCGTCCTCAGTTACGAACTGGGCTGAGCGTTGGTTTCCTGATTCTTATATCTTCGCGGTCCTGGCAGTGGTCTTCGTCACATTTGGTGCTCTTCTTGCGGGGATTTCTCCTGAGGCCATTGCAACTTCTTTTGGTGATGGATTTTGGAGTTTGATTCCATTTACCATGCAAATGGCGATCGTAATTATTTCGGGATATGTTGTGGCTTCGTCGCCTCCGGCAGGTAAGCTGATCAACTGGCTTGCGAAAATTCCGCGCTCAGAAAGAAGTGCTGTTGCTTACATCGCGCTTTTCACAATCTTGGCGTCACTTCTAAATTGGGCTTTCAGTTTGGTTTTTGGCGGTCTTTACGTCAGAGCCTTGGCGCGTAGAAAAGATTTGCGAGTGGATTATCGAGCTGCGGGAGCCGCGGGATATCTGGGGCTTGGAGCAACTTGGGCATTGGGTTTAAGTTCTTCAGCAGCGCAACTGCAAGCTAACGTGGATAGCATTCCAAAATCTCTTCTGCCAATTACCGGTGTGATTCCATTTAGTGACACTATTTTTCTTCCGCAGTCGATTTTGATGTTAGTAGTTTTGACGGTGGTGTCTGTTGTAATTGCTTACCTTTCAGCACCCACAAAAGATCGCGCGGTCACTGCCAGTGATCTTGGTATTGAAGTGCACGACGACGTTGAAAGTGCCATCGAAAAACCAAAGCAACCCGGAGAATGGTTAGAGTACACACCTGTTCTCACAATCCTTGTTGTCATTCTTGGCTTTTGGTGGCTAGGGATGGAATTTAAGAACAAGGACGTCATCCTGGCGATTTCGAATTTGAACACGTACAACTTTTTATTCTTGATGCTAGGAATGCTTTTAACCTGGAGACCCAAAAGATTTTTACACTCCGTGAGTAAAGCTGTTCCTTCGGCCGCAGGAGTTTTGATTCAGTTTCCGCTTTACGGAAGTATCGCTTATATTCTCACAAAAGCACCGGGACCGGATGGACAAGCTTTGTCTCATCACATTTCGGATTTCTTTGTTTCTATTTCTACAAAAGATACTTTCTCTGCATTGATGGGAGTTTATTCGGCGATTCTAGGCTTCTTCATTCCATCAGGTGGTGGAAAGTGGATCATTGAAGCTCCTTATCTTATGCAAGCAGCAAATGAACTTAAAGTTCATTTGGGTTGGACGGTGATGGTTTACAACGCTGCAGAGGCATTGCCGAACTTAATCAATCCATTCTTTATGATGGCATTACTTGGAGTTTTAGGACTGAAAGCCCGTGATATCGTGGGCTACACAGTGACACAGCTTGTGGTGCATGCGCCGTTAGTGATCTTTATGCTCTGGGCGCTGGGAGAAACTTTGAGTTATCATCCGCCGATGATTCCGTAAACACGGAGCTACTCAAAAATAAAAAGCACTGACTTTAATAGGTCAGTGCTTTTTTTATTTTAGATTAGTGTTTTCCTAGATTAGCCAACAACATCTGCATGAACGTCATCATCATTTGTTGTTGTGACGTACCCATACCCGTTGAAGGAAGAGCCGCTGATTGACCTTGAGTCAAACTGCCAAGCAAAGTTGAGATCATCGAGTTGTTGATTACCTGTGAACCTGCAAGCTGTCCCAAACCGAAGTTAGAGCCTGAAGTGAAAGCACCCAACAATGTTTGAAGCATTGAAGTGTTCATACCACCAGGAAGATTGATTCCAGAAATTCCTGTCACGGAGCCCATACCGATTTGACCGAGGATGCTCGTCAATAGTGAAGAATTAAAACCAGACTTACCAATTCCAAGTGTCGCGCCAGACGAAATACTTTGAATGATGCTTGAAAGATCTGTACCGCCAAGACCTGTATTGCCAAGGTTGCCAGTCAATGAACTAATCAGTGAGCCAGCGACTTGAGAGATGTTTCCTGAAGTCACTCCAGCTACTGGAAGATTTTGAAACAAAGAACCTGTCAAAGTTTGAATTAAACCTGTTGGAAGCCCGCCGCCTGTGCCTGTTGTAGAATTTAAAATCGAACTCAAAGAGCCGTTACCAATGATTCCCAACAAATCACTGAGTTGTGTGCTCGGTAATCCAATGTTGCCTGCACCCTGAGTAGCGCCACCAATAAGGACAGGGATGATAGCGCTTAGATCATTACTATTGCCAAGGCCTGCGCCATTTAAAGCAGAACCCGCCATTCCTAAGATCATACTGATCTGTGAACTATCTAACATCAATCCTGATGAAAGTTTTTGATTCGTGATTTTAGCGGCCACGTTGCTATCAACAGAATGTTCCTTCAAAGCCGCTTCAATATTATTAAGCATCTTTTGTGCTTCAGAGTTATTCACAACCGGAGCTGTTGAAGCCGCCTCTTGTGAACCGTCGTTAGTTGCTTTTAGTGGAGCTAAGTTATTATTGCATCCTGCAAGAAACCCAATCGCTAACAATGCTGAAACGATAACCTGTTTGTTCATGTGGTTCCCTCCTCATTGAGATCCGAAATCAGGTTAGTTCTAAATTTTGAAAATAAAAACCGGGTGAAAAAAATAAATTTTGCGCTGTTCACGCTTCTGACAGTTTTAAAAAACTAAGTGTTCAAAAAATTTTCACTAGAGCTGAGATAACATAAGAATGACTGATCGTTGTTCAGTTCAAAAAGCTTACGACGCTTTTCTCGTTTATTATGTAAAAGTGGTAATCTCAAAACGAAGCGACAAAAAATCTCATCGCCGTTCTAATAACAACAGAATGCTCGCTACAAAGATTTATGCGAACGCATGTGCTTTTTTATTTTTTCAAAATCGCAGCGGCAATCTCGGTAAATCCCAAACCACCGCGCTCTTTTGTCACGTACGTCGGTTTGTTCTTAATCTGATCAATAAAGTTTTGAATATTCGCGACAGCAAAACTGTGAGGAAAGTAGGTGAACATTGGTTCGTCATTGGGAGAATCTCCACTAAAGCCACAGACTTTTTTTGCGTCTTCTGCACTCACGCCAAATTCTTTTTCTAGGAAGCGCAAAGACATCGTGAGTTTGTCATAACTTCCAAACCAACCATTCACGTGAATCGAACTGACCTTTGCTTGAGCCCCGTGGGAATGGAAAATGTCGACAATCTTCTGCACTTCACTGCGTGGCAGAGCGGGGACGTCTTCGCAGAAATCAATGGCAAGATCCATCAAACGACAAAATTGATCACTGGCAAGATCGCAGCCCGGAACTTTTTGAAGAATTTCTTTTTCCAACTGCTGAAGCTTTAAGCGATTTTCTTTTTGCGTTTTCTCATCAAAAAAGAAATAGCGGTGCATTTTTTTTCCATGGTAGCGGAAATAAAATCCGCCGTTTTCTCCGACAATGCCGCTGACGGGCCAGACGCGCGCAATCATTTCGCACCAACCGGCAGGACGCCCTGTTACCGGAATCACGTGGATTCCAGAGTCATGAAGTTTCCATAAAGCCTCGTAAGCTTCAGGACCTAGATGACCTTCATCTGTCAGGGTGTCGTCGATGTCA
>NZ_CAMLDV010000218.1 GCF_946478835.1 uncultured Bdellovibrio sp.
GATTGTTCGTATTATCGCCGCTCGCTTGGGATTGCCGGACAGCGTGATCTTTTAGTTCTTTTCCCCGCCACGTTTATTGGCGAAGAAATAGACTTTTCCATTAGAAACTTGCATCACAAAACGATCTGCCATGGAGCTTTCAAAAACCATTTCAAAGTTGGGAGCTTGTGGCAGTTTCAAATCTTCCGCCGTCACAACGGCTTCTACATTTTTATGACCAATTGTTACGTGAGCTGACGGTAGAAATCTAAAAGTGCAACCGGAGCCTTCTTCGCCAACACCACAATCCATTTTGATGCTTCCATCAGAAGATATCAAAGTGGCTTTGCCGCCAAGACCTAAAACGTCCATCATCTCTGCCAAACGCATAGAGCGGTTGTGATTTTCATTGATCAGAACATTTACCTTTTCAGGGCGATAGAAAACGCCGACAGAATCTGACGCTGCAAACGCCGAGGAAGTCGCTAGGATTGAAATAAGAATCGTCAAACACGTTTTCATAAGTCCCTCTTTTGAAAATTCATGACATGGTTTTAAAACTGATTACCACTGCCTTTCGGATACTTGCAATGACCTTCTTGTTTTGTCGCAGGGATTCCCAAAAGAAATGGAAAACCCTCCTTGCACTTTCTAATCTCCAAAAAAAAGGAGACCTTATGAAGAAATTAGCTTTGATGATTCTCATGACACTTTCATTTACAAGCGCTGCCTTCGCTACGGACACTGTTTCGTCTATGGAACAGCTCCCTGCCAACGCCGTGATTGAACCGCTTATGACGACCGCGAGCTTTGAGCGCCCGCAATGCCCACGTGGTTATGTGGTGGCGAAAAAATACTGTTGGAGCAAAGAGGATTTTTGCTTTCGTCACTGCGGTTACATCTGCAGTAAAATTCCGCCTTCAAACGACCGCGACAGTCGTCACTAGATTTCCGAGGTGGAGTGGCAATAAAAAAGGCTTGTGCAAAATCAAATCTGCACAAGCCTTTAAGAAAAGATATATTTGAAATTTAAGCCGCTTTTCGGTCCGCGTGTTCCTGTTCACGGGCTGGGAATGGAACTGTTTCACCGTGTGCGTGTTGACCTGAATCTCCATACACAACAAGATTCAACTCATCGACCACAGTTTTCATAATCTGCGCTTGAGTGTTGATCTCATCCGCCGTGCCTGCGATTTCTTCCGAAGACGCTGCATTAGACTGAACGGATTGATCCAACTGATTCATCGCTTTACCGATTTGCGCAATGCCTGTGGATTGTTCTTCGCTGGCCACGGCAATTTCATTGTTCAAGTCAGAAACTTTCTTCACTGACTGAACGATATTTTTTAGCATGTCGCCGGATTTTGCCGACTTCATAGTGCCGCGTTCGATTTTTTCTACGGATTCTTTAATAAGGCCCGTGATATCTTTTGCAGCTGATGCGGATCTCTGCGCCAAAGAACGAACGGCTTCCGCAACAACGGCGAAACCTTTACCGTGCTCACCGGCACGAGCGGCTTCAACGGAAGCGTTCAATGCTAGAAGATTTGTCTGGAACGCGATATCGTCAATCACGTTGATGATCTCTTCGATCTTCTTAGAAGAATCAGAGATTTCATTCATTGAAGACAAAAGCTCCTGCATTTCTTTTTCACCTTGAACGGCAACATCAGAAGACGCTGACGACAAAGAGGCTGCTTGTTTCGCGTTATCAGAATTCATTTTCACCATGGACGTCATCTCTTCAAGAGCCGCCACAGTTTCTTCTAAGGACGCCGCAGACTCACTGGATGATTGCGACAACGATTGACCTGCAATCGACAGCTGTTGAATTGCTGAAGACACTTGGTCACCGGAACTTTGTAATTTTTTAGACAAGGCACTGACCGATTTAGAAATATAACGAGCAATCAAGATCACGGCCGCAAGAAGGAAGAGGATTCCCGTCAATGCGATCACCACTTGCGTCCACACCATTGAATTCGCTTCCGCCAAAACGGTTTTTGTTGGTGTGCGCACAATCAAAGCCCATGGCTCCTCAGTGTTTCCAACAGCCAACGGAGTTACAACATAAAGATACTCATTGTTGTCTTTTGGATCGATACCCGTGATTTGGATCTCTTCACCTTTTTTAACGGCTTCTTTAAATTTATCCGCCTCAAATGGATACTGAGCTTCTTTTGTGATCAGTTTTTCATCTGGATGAGAAACGTAGTTTCCCTTTGCCGTAACCAGGAAAGCTTCAGATGTCTCAAATGGCTTAATCGAAGCCGCCTTCTTTTGGATTTCCTTCAAAGGAAGATCGACGCCGGCCACACCATAGAATTTTCCTTCAATCACAATAGGAACTACGGCAGATGTCATCAACACTTGCACGCCATCAATGGGATAAAGATAGGGCTCAACCATGGTTTCTTTTTGACGGCTTTTTGGAACTAAATAGTAATCGCCTTCACCGGGATTCGTATAACCAATCAACGGAGTTAAAGAGGCTTTGCCGCCCTCCCAGTTCATATAAGGAACAAAACGCCCTGAAGCATCGTTGCCTTTGGTGTTTGCGTATTGGGCGTCTTTGCCATCCCACGCATTGGGCTCCCACCCCGTCCATGTACCGATAAGAAATTTATTTTTAACTAAAATCTCGTGAAGAGCTTCATTGATATTTTCACGGCCCGTGTAGCCCACTTTTTTGTAAGCTTCAAGAATGTGCGCCATATTGCGAGCGATGTCCAAACCATGCTCCACTTCCAAACGCATTTCAGTCGCATAAGCACGCGCCGTTGCCACTGTTTTGTCTGTCGCACCTTTTTTGGCCGTCTCGTGACCGTTACGAGCCATCAAGAACGTCATTGTTCCCAACACCAATAAAGCGATGAGAATAATGGGAACAGCGAGCTTCACTTGAATTGAATAGTACTTCTTCATTAACATTCCTTCTTCACATTAAGACAAGATCTACTCGTGTCTTTTCGGAAGAAGGAGTGATTAAATTAGGTCTAGATAGATGAAAACTAACCTTTCTCCTGTTGAGCCATGGTTTGATAAAAGATCTCGACCAAAGCTTTATTGTCGGAGTTCTTTTTATAATAGAACATCAGATCGATTTCATAGTGAAGGTCCTTCACGTAAACGCGGTTCAAACGTCCGGACCGCACTTGTTTCTTGATTGAGTGCGCTGGCAAAAATCCCCAACCTAAACCCGCTTCGATCACGCGCTTTAAAGTTCCCACATTGGCTGATTCAAAAATCGAAGCGACTTGCAAACCCAAAGCTTGCAACTTGCTGTTCACTAGACCACTAAAGCCCGGAAACTCATCTGTGAAATTCACCAATGGAAAGGCGCTGATATCTTTCATCGTGATCTGCTGAGGCATTTTTTCATCTTTGCTTGAACCCACCAGCCACATTTCTTCCTTCACCAGGAATTTTTGCTCGCAGTTTTCAAGCTCCGCAGAAAACTCCACCTTCACGTCCGGTAGAATCAAGATATCGTAGTGACCTTTTTTAAAACCTTTGATCAACTCGTCACCACGTTCGTAATCAATCTTCAACATCAGATCCGGATTGTGGCGCATAAGTCGACCCACAATCGGACTCATCAAGTGAAGACCGAGTGAGTTCAATGTCCCAATTCGAAGCTGTCCCTTCATTTGATTGCCGATGGATTTGATGGCAATTTCCGCTTGTTGTGTCAGATTGATAATCTTTTTGGCGTACTCGTAGAGGACTTCCCCTTGAGGAGTCGCTTTAATTTGGCGTACACCGCGCACCAAAAGCTCCACTCCTAGATCTTCCTCCAGATTCCGAATTTGCTGGGAAACCGCAGGCTGAGTCAGATAAAGCTTATCAGCCGCAGCTGTCATGCTGCCCTCACTGATGACTGTTACAAAGGTGGTCAGCTGATAAAGGTTCTTCACCGGAAATTTCTCCTTTTGCTCTTTGATCCGAAGGAACTTTGTTATTATACTTAATAAACAAACCCAGCAAGAGGTCCGCATGAAGTATAGTTTGTTCGCATCACTCGCCGTTATTCTACTCAGTTTTAGCGCCCATGCAAAAGTCTTTCGTAATGCTTACATCGCATTCGAGATGCCTGAAACTTGGAAGTGCAACTTGGAGCAAACCGAATGGGTCTGCCGAAGTGAACAAACGAAAGAATCTAAAGAGGCCATCATCATTCTTACAGCCAAAGAAGTGGGACCGACAGATACATTCGCTCTTTACGAATCTCACTTAAACTCGCCGATCTCCGTGAACCTTCGCGGTGGCGGCACGACAGAGTCTAAAATCGTTTATAAAGCGAAAAGCGTGCAGATCAACGACCAAACATGGGTGGATTCTTTGCACTTAGGATCGGAAGTTCCTAACTACTTCACTCGTTATCTTGCAACGATCAAAGATAAAATCGCGATCCTTGTGACCTTCAGTGCGCACAAGCAGTACTACACTAAATACAGCCAAGATTTCTTTAAAGCCGTGATGAGTTTGCGCGTGATCGCTTCAAAAAATCTTTTGGCAAAACCGGACCTTGGTCCAATCCGCCCTGGTTCTGAAACCTTGGGTGCACCGATCAGCTCGGCCATGCCAGCGGATATGCTTCAAGGGGACGGCACGGAAAGCAAAGGGAGCAATAAAGCCATGCTCCTAGGCGGGGCCCTTCTGCTTGCGGCTTTGGGTGCGATCATCTTCCTACGCGCA
>NZ_CAMLDV010000219.1 GCF_946478835.1 uncultured Bdellovibrio sp.
TGTTCGTGCAAATCGCGGATGCGCAATTGCGTACGAATGCGTGCTAATAATTCAAGAGGAACGAAAGGTTTTACGATGTAATCGTCAGCTCCGGCATCCAGGGCTTCAATGATCGCCTCGGTGCTGGAGTTTTCTGACACGAAGACGCAAGACACGTGAGAAAGACGCTCACGCACGGCTCTCAAAACTTTGAGCCCCGCCATCGACGGCGCCATCCAATCCAAAATAACGACATGAGGAATCCATGACTCGATCAACTTGTGGGCTTCGGTATCCGAAGTGACTCCACGAGCGTCATAGCCTTCCCATCTCAGAGGTTCCAAAAGAATCTCTAAGCTGTCTTTATCGTCGTCGATTACTAGAATACGGCGACTCTTGGGTTGTTTTGTGCCTTCAAAACTCATACTACATACCAGTGTAACTTCAGCTCTTCTCTTCGGTTAATTTGCTCCATTTGTTTAGGCTATTTCTGATCTATGGACTGGTTTCTGGACGGGGACCTCGGTCGGGTTGACTTGTGGGTTGGAACTTAGGGCTGGCGCTTCGAACAGTCCTCGCTCGTTTTTGTTATTTTTTTGTAACTGGGCTTTCGGCTTGCTGTGGAACTTGCGGCAGCCCTAAGTTCCAACCCCCAAGCCAACCCACGAAGCTCCGTGCAAAAAAAGACTTCTGAACAGAATTCGGTTTCTACAATTGAGCCACCGAAGAAGGCCTTCGTTTGGCGCCTCCTAGCTAAGATGGTTTTTGGGTGGGAAATCTTAGGAGGAATATTAGTGTGCGTTAGTATTGTTTGAGCGCTAATAAATTGCACTTGTATTGCTTTTTCGATATTCAAGTAAGAAGTGTTTTTCTTGTTTTAGTAAGGATGAATTTATGAGTTTGAACTTCACCGAGATTGAAGCGAAGTGGCAGCAGAAATGGGAAGAGAAAAAAGCGTTTCATGCTGAGACGAATAGTTCTAAACCGAAGTATTATGCTCTCGACATGTTTCCGTATCCTTCTGGTTCGGGGCTTCATATTGGGCACATGGCTTCTTACACTCCCGGCGATATTGTTTCTCGCTACAAGCGTGCGAAAGGGTTCAATGTTCTTCATCCGATGGGGTATGATGCTTTTGGTTTGCCTGCGGAGCAGTATGCGATTCAAACAGGTATTCACCCTGCGATCACAACTCAAAAAGCTATTGAGAGTTTCCGCAAAACTTTAAAATCTTTTGGTTTTAGTTTTGATTGGAGTCGCGAGATTTCTACTTGTGAGCCTAGCTACTACAGGTGGACTCAATTTATTTTCTTGAAACTTTACGAACAAGGGCTTGCTTATCAAAAAGAAGTTCCTGTGAACTGGTGCCCGGCTTTGAAAACGGTTTTGGCGAACGATGAAGTCATCGACGGAAAATCAGAGCGCGGTGGTCATCCTGTTATTCGTGTTCCGATGAAGCAGTGGATGCTTAAGATCACGGACTACGCTGAGCGCTTGTTGAATGATCTTGATAAAGTCGACTGGCCGGAAAGAACAAAAGAAGCGCAACGCAACTGGATTGGAAAAAGCGAAGGTGCTCGCGTGACATTCAAGTTGGATGGTCACTCTGAAACTTTTGAGGTCTTCACGACCCGTCCTGATACTTTGTTCGGTGTGACTTTCATGGTGATGGCTCCTGAACATGAGCTTGTGAAAAAAATCACAACGAAAGAACAACATCGCAATGTTGAGGAATATGTAACGGCAACTTCTCGCAAATCGGAAGTGGAACGTAAAGCCACGACTGAGAAAACAGGCGTCTTTACGGGTGCTCACGCAATTCACCCAATCACAGGCGATAAAATTCCTGTTTGGATTGCAGACTACGTTTTGATGGATTACGGCACAGGTGCGATCATGGCAGTTCCTGGTCACGATGCTCGTGATCACGAGTTTGCGACGAAGTTCCATCTCCCGATCAAACGTGTTTTGGAAGGTGGCGACACTCTTCCCTTTGAAGGCGAAGGCACTTTAGTTAATTCTGATTTCTTAAACGGTCTTTCTAAATCTGATGCGATCAAAAAGATGCTTTCTCATTTAGAAAGCCACAAATTGGGCGTGCGCGAAGTTCAGTACAAGTTGCGCGACTGGTTGTTCAGCCGCCAACGTTACTGGGGTGAGCCGTTCCCGATTGTTCACTATGCAGATGGCTCTCGCGGAGTCCCTGTGAATGAACTTCCAGTGATTTTGCCTGAAGTTGCCGACTATGAGCCTTCGGACTCTGGGGAAGCTCCTTTGGCTCGCAATGCCGAGTGGGTTCAGTACAAAAACGGCGGTCGTCGCGAGACAGACACGATGCCGGGTGCGGCGGGTTCTTCTTGGTACTTCTTGCGTTACATTGATCCACAAAATGACAAGGCTCCGTTCAGCCCTGACGCTGAAAAATATTGGATGCCGGTCGATCTTTACGTCGGTGGACCTGAGCACACAGTAGGGCATTTGCTTTACTCTCGCTTCTGGATGAAGGTTCTTTTTGATTGCGGTCTTGTGACTCACGATGAGCCTTTCCAAAAGTTGCTTCACCAAGGAATGATCTTGGGACCGGATGGCGAGAAAATGTCGAAATCCCGTGGAAACGTGATTTCTCCGGAAGACATTGCGAAAACTCATGGTGCCGATGCGATGAGAACCTTTATCAGCTTCATGGGTCCGGTGGACAAGGACAAACCTTGGGCTCCGACGGGCATTGATGGCGTGAAGCGTTTCTTGGATCGTATTTCCCGTCTTGTCGTGAACGACGATGGCCAAACGATTGCGACAAAAGAGGCAGCTCCGGCAGAGGTTCAGAAATTAGTTCATAAAACGATTAAAAAAGTCACAGAAGACATCGAGACGATGAGCTTTAACACGGCCATCAGCGCGATGATGATCCTCGTGAATGAGCTTTACAAGGCAGAATGCCGCTCGGAAATGGCTTTAAAACCACTCGTCCAGATTTTGGCTCCGTTTGCTCCGCACTTGGCGGAAGAATTGTGGGAAAAAATGGGCGGAGAGGGACTTTGCTCTTTGGCTCCATGGCCAAAATATGATAGTACCCTCGTCGCTGATGACACTGTAACAATCGGCGTGCAAGTGAATGGAAAAATGCGCGGCACGATCGAGATTAGCCCGACGGCTTCTGAAGACGAAGCGTTGGCTGCGGCGAAAGCTGTTTCTGCAGTTTCCTCAGTTTTGGCTGGAAAAAATCCCGACAAGGTGATTTATAAAGCCGGAAGAATTTTGAATTTAATCGTTAAATAATTGGGTTCTTTTACCGAAAAGGACCCCGAACAAGAACTTGGGGTCCTTTAAACCGGGCCCCCCACTGCGAGGGCCAAAAGAGATGTCTAATTGGAGTCCTGAAAAGAGCGCTGAGCTTTATGGGATCAACAACTGGGGCAACGGTTATTTCAGAATCAACGGAGCAGGTAATGTCTCCGTCACTCCAATGGGAGCAAACGGTCCGTCTGTTGACTTGTTTGATTTAACTCAAGATCTTTTGGACCGCGGTATTCGCGTTCCTATCATGATCCGCTTTCCTGACATCATCAAAGCTCGTGTTGAGCTTTTGAATAACTGCTTTCAAAAAGCTTTCGCAGATCACGGCTACAAAGGTGAGTATCGCGGCGTTTACCCAATCAAAGTGAACCAACAGCGCCACCTTGTTCAAGAGCTTGTGAAATACGGTAAAGGCTTTCACATGGGCCTTGAAGCCGGTTCAAAACCAGAACTTCTTGTCGTTCTCGCTTTGATGAACACAGAAAATGCGTTGATCATCTGCAACGGCTTTAAAGATGCTGAATACATCGAAACAGCGATCCTTTCTCAAAAATTGGGAAGAAACACGATCATCGTTGTCGATCGTAAAGAAGAATTGAAAATGATCGTGGACGTAGCGAAGAAATTCAACGCCCGTCCAAAAATCGGTTTCCGCGCAAAACTAAATACTCAAGGCGCGGGTAAATGGGTTGATTCTTCAGGCGCTCGCTCGAAGTTTGGTTTGACGGCAACTGAGATTGTTGAAGGTGTGGAGTTCTTGAAAAAGGAAGGCATGCTTGATTGCCTTGAACTTCTTCACTACCACATCGGTTCTCAAGTTCCGCAAATTCAATCGATCAAGTCTTCTTTGAAAGAAGGCGCTCGTTTCTATACGGAACTTCACAAAATGGGCGCAGGCCTTAAATACATCGACGTCGGTGGCGGCCTTGGTGTTGACTACGATGGTTCTGGCCACTCTGACAGCTCGATCAACTACTCTGAGCAAGAATATGCGAACGACATCGTGTCTGTTTTGCAAACTCTTTGTGATGAAAAAGGTGTTCCTCATCCAAGCATCGTGACAGAGTCTGGCCGCTTCTTGGTGGCGCATCACTCCGTTCTTGTTTTCAACGTCATGGGTATTAACGACCTTCACCGTCACGAACCGCCTCGTCCTGCGGCGAAGACAGATCCTTCGATCATGCAAGACATGCAGTACATCTTTGAAAAGGTAAATAAGGACAATATCAACGAATGTTTCAATGACCTTGAGCAGGCTAAGCAAGAGACATTGCAACTTTTCACATACGGCGTTTTGAGTCTTGAACAACGCGCTTGGTGTGAAAGCATGTACTTCGCTATCGCCACAAAAATG
>NZ_CAMLDV010000220.1 GCF_946478835.1 uncultured Bdellovibrio sp.
CGCCGTGTTCCTCGCGGCGATGGCTCTGACATGGCGGTGGTTCACGTTTTGATGGACCCTTGCGATGCTATGGGTGCAAACATCATGAACCAAGTTTGTGAATTCTTGAAAGAACCGATTGAGACTTTCACAGGTGAAAAGGTCACAATGTGCATCCTTTCAAATCTTGTGGATTCTAAAATCACTCGTGCGACGGTTCATATCACAGATATTGACCCTGAGTTGGCTGAAAAGATTGAAGAAGCGTCTTTGTTTGCGCAGCAAGACCCATATCGTGCAGCCACAAACAATAAAGGCGTTCTTAACGGTATCGATCCTATTTTGATTGCGACTGGTAATGACTGGCGCGCAGTTGAAGCGGGCATTCATGCTTACGCCGCTCGCGATGGTCAATATCGCTCGATCACTCGTTGGTTCCGTGATGGTGAAGGTGGACTTAAAGGGATCTTTGAAGCTCCGTTGATCGTGGGCACTGTGGGTGGTGTGACAACTCTTCATCCGACAGCAATGATGTGCATGAAGATGCTCGGAACGACTTCAGCCAATGAACTTTCTCGTGTGATTGCAGCTGTCGGCCTTGTGCAAAACTTGGGTGCTTTGAAAGCTTTAACGACAGTTGGAATCATCGAAGGCCATATGAAACTTCATACGAAGAATCTGGCTTTGGGTGCGGGAGCTGAAGAAAAAGAAATTCCTCTTGTTCAAAAGAAATTAGAAGAGATCTTGGCTGTTCGTAAGCGCATTTCTTTAAGCAACGCGATCGACGTTCTTAAAGAGCTTCGTTCAACACAAAGAGCTTCTTCGACGCCGCAACATCACTCTTAAGGGTGCGGCCATGTCTTTGGTCTATTCAATTCCAGGAAAAACATTTCTAGCCGGTGAGTATCTGGCCCTTCACGGAGGGCCAGCATTAGTTTTTCTTTCTCAACCTTGTTTTGAGTTGGAAGTGACTAAAGGTGCAGGCAGCAAAGGCACGATTCACAAAGAATCTCCGGCGGGCCGCTTTATGCAAAAGCATGAAGATTATTTTCTGCAATTCGACCTCAATTTCAAAGATGCTTATGCGGGACGTGGAGGCTTTGGTGCTTCGACGGCGCAGTTTTTAGGTGTCTATGCTTTATGCCTTCATAAAGAGGCTCACCACCAAGATATGGAAAAGATCTTGGATTTTAAACATCTTCTAGAAGCGTACTATGAAGTCGCTTGGGATGGTGTGGGTCGCAGACCTAGTGGAGCTGATCTTGTCGGACAGCTTAAAGGTGCTTTGACGTTCTTTGATAAACGCCAGGGTTTGATCTCGGTTAAAAGTTGGCCGTTTGAGGATTTAGAGTTTTTCTTAATCCACACAGGTAACAAAGTCGCAACTCACGAACATCTAAAAAAATTGGCAGACTTTGACAGCAGCTCTTTAGAAAAAAGTTTTACGCTCATCCGTGATGCTTTCGATAAACGGCAAAGTGAATTGTTCGTTGATGGCGTGAATTCCTATGCGGCGGCTTTAAAAGATTTAGGATTCACTTGCGACGAAACTTTAGAGCTTTTAGAAAAACTCAAAGTTTTAAAAGGTGTTAAAGCCGTTAAAGGTTGTGGAGCGTTGGGAGCAGACGTTGTTCTTGCCGTGGCGAACATCAGTCCCTTCACGATTATTGCTCTCAGCACTCTCTTTCTATTCTTTCTTCTTCTGGAAAAATCTCTTCAGGACTTCAGGTTCGAGGCTCGTTATGAATCAAGTTTTAGTTTCAGCTCCGTCAAACATTGCGCTTATTAAGTACATGGGGAAAATCGAAGGCTCAGGCAATAAGCCGACGAATGCGTCTTTGTCTTACACTCTTGAGAATCTTAGAACCTTTGTGCGTTTGACGGAAATCGAAGGCAATCAAGATCAGTGGAAGCCTTTGGTGCGCGAAGATTTAGAAAAGATCGAACTTTCTGAAAAAGGGCAGCAGCGTTTTATTAAGCATCTGCAAAATCTGAAATCTAAATGGGGCGTTACTCAAAATTTCCTTATTGAATCCGCGAATAACTTTCCTTCCGACTGCGGTCTTGCAAGTTCGGCTTCTAGTTTTGCAGCGCTCACGTTAGCGGCCTCTGAGATGTTTCAAAAGATCAACCCTCAATCTTGGGGAAATGACAAAAAAGTTTTGTCTGAACTTTCTCGTCAAGGATCGGGGTCTTCTTCTCGCTCTTTGTACAGTCCTTGGGCTTTGTGGAAAGAAGAATACGCGCAACCCATGAATCTTCCAGTGACTCATCTTCATCATATTGTCGTTGTGGTTGAAGCATCAAAAAAGGAAGTCTCAAGTTCAGAGGCGCACAAGCTTGTTACAACAAGCCCAAGATTCCACGGGCGTCCCGAGCGTGCGGAGCTTCGTTTGGCGGATTTATCTCAAGCTTTGCAGTTTAACGACTGGCATATGGCTCGCCAAATCGTGTGGGATGAGTTCATTGATATGCATCGTTTATTTGAAACAAGTCAGCCGCCGTTTAGTTACATGACCGACGGTTCAAAAGCCGTTTTGGAAGACTGTCAAAAATTCTGGAACAGATGGCAAGATGGTCCTTTGGTGACCATGGATGCAGGTGCCAATGTGCACATGCTTTTCAGATACGACCAAAAGAAAACTTTTGAAGAGTACCGCGAGCATTTTAAAAAGAATTTCAAAATCTTGGCATTTGAAGGCGTAAAAGAAAATGTCCATTAACTTCACCTGCAAAGCTTTTGGAAAATGGATTCTCGCTGGGGAGCACGCGGTTTTGCGTGGGGTGCCTGCGTTGGTTTTTCCCATTCAATCGCGCAATCTAGAACTTAGCTATTCTCAAAACGAAAATCCTTTGGAACTTCGTTTGATCGGTGATCATGGTAAAGATTTGCAATTACTAGTTTGGGGCGTTTTAGAAAAAGCGTGTGAACTAAAAAAAATCTCTCGTGGTGATCTTAAAGGAACCTTGCTTCTTGAATCTTCAATTCCTGTAGGCGCAGGAATGGGAGCTTCGGCCGCTCTTTGTGTCGCTTTAACTCGTTGGTTGGGTTTTTTAGGTTACGTCAAAGAAGAAGAGTACTACGAATTCGCTCGCACTTTGGAAAATCTTTTCCATGGCGAAAGCAGTGGTGTTGATATCGCCGTCGCTCTATCTGGTGAAGGTCTTTATTTTGTCCGCAATGGCGAACGCAAACCTTTGCAAACGGCGTGGAAGCCTCATTGGTACATTTCCTACTCTGGTAAAAGAGGTGTCACTGTTGATGCCGTGAACAAGGTGAAGGACTTGCTTCTTAAAAATCCAAGTCTTGGTGAAAAAATCGACGCGAAAATGGGTAAGGCTGTTGAGATAGCCGAACGCGCTTTAAAAATGGACGCCAAAGAAGGTCTTCCAGTCTTAGCAGAAGCCATTGACCTAGCCGGTCAGTGTTTTGACCAATGGAGCCTCAATGAAGGAGCACCAGCAAAACACATCGAATGGCTGCGTGAACACGGTGCCTTGGCAGTGAAACCAACAGGCTCCGGCGGAGGCGGTTATGTATTGTCACTGTGGGACCGCGAACCTAGCGCAGAAGTTTTAGAAAAACTCATCCCTTGTTAAGGAAAAAGGTACCTGGTACCTTTTTCCTATGGTCAAAGAAATTCAAAAAGACATTCGTAAATCTGCCGATGCCACTCGTGCCAAAAATCTTAAAAGATTTTTTAAGACGGGGCCGGGTGAGTATGGAGAAGGGGATGTCTTTATTGGTCTCACAGTTCCTCAATCACGGGCCTTTGCAAAAAAATATTTTGCAACTCCTCTTAAAGATCTTGAAGCGCTTTTAAAATCCGAAATTCACGAAGAGCGCTTGATTGCCTTGATTATTTTATCCAATCGTTTCCTCAAAGGCGATGAGCGTGAGAAGTTTCAGATTTATAAACTTTATCTGAAGAATACCAAATATATTAACAACTGGGATCTTGTCGATACATCCGCTGAATACATTGTTGGCGGTTATCTTTATGACAAAGACCGAAAAGTTCTGCAAAAACTCGCAAAATCAAAAAGCCTGTGGGAGCGTCGTATTGCAATGCTCTCAACTTTTCATTTTATCAAGAAGGGCGAATGCAAAGAGACCCTTCGTATCGCCAAGATTCTTTTAAAAGACGAGCACGACCTTATTCATAAAGCGAGCGGCTGGATGCTAAGAGAATTGGGAAAACGTGTGAGTGAAAAAGAACTCCGCGGGTTCCTCGAGAAGTATGCATCCAAGATGCCAAGAACGATGCTTCGTTATTCCATCGAAAAATTTTCTTCCAAAGACCGCCGGTATTATTTGGATTTGAAATAGCTGTCCTCAAAATCTCTGTGCGTCATCCGTATTTTTGGTGACACTCCATAAACCCTGCAATAGGTCTCCATCTTAAGAGGGAGGGGAGTATGAGGGGACTCTTTTTTGTTCTATTGTGGAGCGCACAATCTTTTGCGCTAACGAATGCAATTCCTGCAGAAACACCGGAGTTGGAATCAGCTGTATTTTACAGTGCGACGTCTTACGATCCGAAAGCCAAGGAAGAAATGCCCGGTTACTGTAATGGGAATCTGGTTTCGAATCGTGTGATGATCACGGCCGCCCATTGCGTTTTTATTGCGGAAGCCTTGAA
>NZ_CAMLDV010000221.1 GCF_946478835.1 uncultured Bdellovibrio sp.
CATCGGAGTGTTTGCCGACGATGCTAATACCTTGCACTTCAGGAGTTTGATCATTCATCGACGGAAGTTGGATGCTTTGGCAACTTTGATAAGCCGTCGCAAAAGCCCAACGACCACCAAAGACCGACAACGGCGTTCCCGAATTTAAAGCTTGTTGTTTGTGATATTCATAATCACGGTTCGGTTCCGGCTGTGTTGGCGTTACACCGGCTGTTGTGTTGCTATCGCCGGAGGGAGCCGGGCAATTAAGTTCAAATGATTGAACCGTTTTTTGAAGCTGGTTGAAATTGCCACGTACTTTGTCTTGCATGTAGGAACGGAAAACCGTTGTGCGGTCTCCGACGTCGATCGCCGACAAAAGAATCAAAAGCTGTTCTGGCGTTTCAACGCGCTCGCCTTGTGGTGCTTCGGATAAAAGTGAATCCACCAACTGATCAAGGTCTTTGGAAAGACGCTTCACATCACCGGATGTCAGTTGCGGATTTTGCTCCGCCAACTTATCCACTTGGTCATGCATGGCCTGCTTCATGGTATCGGCCGTGGGAATGGATTTCTGCTCCAAAAGATAAGTTTTAAGGCCATCCCAGAGCTTTGTTTCTAATTCCTTGTCCTTACACGCGATGTCTTGCACCGTTTGTGAAGCAATGTTGTTTGCAGCTTCGTATCCTTGCGGAGCGCAAGCCGTCATCATCATCCCTAAAGCAAAGTATAAACTGTGTTTTTTCATGCTGTCTTTATCGGCAGCTTCGAGGACACAGATTACACTCCTCACAAATTTTAGACTCGACTAGACTAAAAAATAGTCACTATAATAGGACTTTAAGAGGACCCAAATACCATGGCAGAAAAGTTTATCAAAATTCAGGCACTCTATGGGCTTTTAGAGCTAGAACCCTTCATACTTTTGGGCTGTTTGATCGCCATCACTTGGGTGTTTTATAAGTTCTTCCTGCGTGAAGCGAGCGAGGAAAGACATCGCAGTCTGCGCAATCATTTTAGAACTTTGCTTCGCCATTACGTCGTTCTGAGCTTTTTATTTCTGGTTTTTATCTTCTTACAAACTTCCGAACCACAACTAGGAACCCTCGCCAAGGTCACACCTTATGTGGCACTGGTGACTTTCATCTGGGGTAACGTTGTTTTTGTTAAAACCTCGCGCTTGATCATTCTTCAGTACTTGTTTTTAGGTTCTATGAAGCACGGTGTGCCTTTGCTTCTGGTGAATATCTTTTCTTTGATTCTCTCCATTGTGCTTTTATTCTGGGGTATCACTCATGTCTTTGGACTTGAGGTGGGGCCGCTTCTTGCGACATCGGCGGCGGCTTCCGTGATTCTGGGTTTGGCGTTGCAAGACACTCTGGGAAATCTTTTTGCCGGAATCTCTTTGCAGGTTGATCGCAACTTTGAAATCGGGGACTGGCTTGAAGTTGTGAGTGGAATTCAAAAAACCACGGGACAAGTGCGCGAGATTACTTGGCGCTCAACAACACTGGTGGGTTTTTCAGATGAGTTGATCACTCTGCCAAATCGTTTTATGGCCAATGCTACGATTTCCAACTTCTCCCCGCCTGAAAATCCGATTGTTCGTCGTCAGATCTTCCGTTTGGCTTACGGGGAGAATGTCGAGCTGGCAAAACAGATTCTCGAACGCACCGTCGCCGGAATCGGCGAAATTCGCGGTATTCCAGCGCCTTGGGCTTATGTAAGTGACACCAATGAACATTGGATTGAAGTGAAAATTATTTATTTTATCGACAATTACGGATCGCAATTCAATATTGGTGATAAGGTTTATGTCCGTGGTGTTGAGGCTTTGCGCTCAGCGGGTCTTAAATTAGCTCGACAAACCTTTGAGATTTCAGATAGAAGTGCTCTGCCTGTGGAGCCGACATGAAAATAGATTTCGAAAACCCTTTAGCCATTAAAATTCGCAAACAGATCGTCCAAGCCTTGAACGACTTTAATATGATTGAAGACGGAGACAAGATCATGGTTTGTGTTTCTGGCGGCAAGGATTCGAGTGTTCTCTTGGCTTTGCTCACAGAAATTCAGCGCCGCTCGGAAAGAAGATTTCATCTGGAAGCCGCGATCCTGGATCAAAAACAACCGGGATTTGATGCTGCGAAATTCAAATCCTGGGTTGAAGGTCTTGGCATCAAACTTCACGTTATTGAAAAAGACACATATTCAATTGTGAAAGAAAAAGTGCAAGGTGGAACTTATTGTTCGCTTTGTTCCCGTCTTCGTCGCGCGATTTTGTATGATTTTGCTTATGACAATGGATTTACAAAATTGGCTCTGGGACATCATCGTGATGACGTCGTTCATACGGCTCTTTTAAATCTTTTCTATGTCGGAACAACGGCGAGCATGCCTCCGAAACTTCTTTCTGACGATGGAAGAAATATTTTAGTTCGTCCCTTGTCTTATGTTTCAGAGAGAGAAATCGAAGAACTTGCCGCGATCTGGGCATTCCCAGTCATTCCCTGCAATCTTTGCGGCTCTCAAGATGGATTAAAACGTCAAAGAGTGAAAAAACTTGTTCGAGATCTCGAAAAAGAGATCCCCAACATTTATGCTTCCATTCAAACAGCGATGTCCAATGTGAAACCCAGCCAGATGATGGATCAAAACCTTTGGGATTTTAAAAATCTTAAGGCAGAACCTTCTTCACCGCAGGACGCTCACTCACCTTCTGAACCCAGCGAAGAACTGAAGGTTTAGATTCAAACCATTCCGGCTTTGATTTTGTGAATCCTACGATCCACGGGTACGTCGCGATATCCGCAATCGTGTAGGTGCTTCCAGCAAGATATTCGTTTTTTTGAAGCTGAAGCTCCATGACTCCGACAAGGCGAATGCACTCTTTTTCAAAGCGTTCAATGAATCCTGGATTTGCAGGCTTCATCGTATTCACGCCGTAATAGTAATTCCCAAACATCGGACCGATTGCTGACATCTGAAACATCACCCATTGCAGGGTGTGCGCTTTTTCCTCAAGACTGTGACCGATAAAGCTTCCGTATTTCTCGGCGAGATAATAAAGAATGGCGCCACTTTCAAAAACCGTGGTCTTATGATCGTAAGGACCATGGCGATCCACAATCACCGGGATTCTACCGTTGGGATTCATCTCTAAAAACTCAGGCGATTTTTGTTCATTTTTAGAAAGATCCACTTTGTGTTCTGTATAAGGAACTTCAAGCTCCTCCAACATCAAAGCGATTTTGCGTCCATTGGGAGTGCTGGCTGTGTAGAAATCGATCATGGCGTCCTCCAAAGTCTTAAGATCATCTCTTATTTCTTGGCGATCAGACACCCCTGACCCTCCGCATCTATGATTGCCGCACCGAATGATCGGTGTTAGTTTTTTATCTCTTGTGCGGATATAGCGTAGTTGGTAGCGCGCTTCCTTGACATGGAAGAGGTCACTGGTTCGAGTCCAGTTATTCGCACCATTTTTTTAAATCAAAAATTTAAAACTCAGCCTTAGCAGTTCCCAGTGGAGCTGCAGGAATTCTCCATTGCCCTTTTTCTCCGTCGATTTCCCCCGGCGGCCGAACTCGTCTTACTGGCCCCCAATAAGTTATGTCGTCAATCATCGCGGATTCAAAATACGAGGCTTCAGGTAAGGGAGAATGAATATTCCCACCTGGTCCTTTTAAAAGGACGTTGGCAGCACCCACCAAGGAACCCTTCACAAAACAGTTTGTCCGATTTTTATAAAGTTCCGTAAGAGCCCGACAAACACCCGCAGCAAGCAAAAATCCGACGCCGTGATCTAAAGCCTGAGCCGGAAGAGGATATGGTTTGGGAGAGTTCTTGGCTTGTGCTCCGGCAGCGGCAATTCCCGTGCTCATCTGCACAAGGCTGTCGAAGCCGCGACGGTGTTTCCAGGGACCATGCCATCCATAAGCGTTCATAGTGGCAATTATCAAAGAAGAATTTATCTGCAGCAAACGTTCTTTGGTAAAACCAAGTTTGTCCAAAGCTCCCGGACGAAGTCCATGCACCAGCACATGAGCTTCTTTTAAAAGACCTTCGAAAACCTTTTTTCCATCAGAAGTTGAAATATCCAAAAACGCGCAACGCTTTCCCACTGTGGTTTCAGGAAGAAGAGCTGCAACCTCCGTAAACCCGGGTGGATCAATTCTTAAAACGTCGGCTCCCTGAGAACTGAGAAACCTTGTGCATTCAGGCCCTGCAATCACACGTGTAAGATCTAGCACGCGAATTCCAGAAAGAGGCTTTTCTGAGGAGGAAACCGCGCCAAAGGTCGCTTTCTGGTGCGTCGACATTTTTTCTAAAGAAATCGGAAGTTCCTGTGTCGCGTATTCGCCATGAGAATGCGTCTGCCAACTTTGATAATCACGCAGAACCGCCGCACACCCACCGGCCTCGACAACAGATTTTTCAAGTTCTTCGGAATTTAAGGAAGCCACTTTGGCTGAAACCTCTTCGCGATTTGCGGAAACTTGAAGAACCTTTAAAACCGCTTGAAGATGATAACTGTAATTGGTGTGCAGACGAATCCAGCCATTGGC
>NZ_CAMLDV010000222.1 GCF_946478835.1 uncultured Bdellovibrio sp.
ATTGAGATTGTTGCATCGCACTTCCGCCACCCGGCAAAGTGAGAAGATCCGCAAGATCACCATCGGCGTGAAGGTGAGTGCTCTCAATCACGTTTTTCTCGCCCTCTTGAGCACGAGAAAGAACCCATGCACCAGCGGCGTCACCAAACAAAATACAAGTTTCACGATCTTGGTAATTGACGAAACGATGAAGAACTTCCGCGCCGACAACAAGAACGTGCTTATACATTCCTGTGCGAATGAATTGATCGGCAATAGAAGCGCCATAGATAAAACCAGAGCAAGCGGCATTCAAATCAAACGCAACGATGTTGCGGCAACCGAGCTTGCTTTGCAGATAACATGCTGTCGACGGCATCTGGCGGTCACCAGAAACAGTACCAACAACAATCATATCAATGTCTTCGGGTTTTAATCCTGCGTCTTCAAGAGCTCTGCGAGAAGCTTGAAGGCAAAGGTCCGATGTGGCTTCACCTTCAGCTGCGATATGGCGGCGTTCGATCCCAGTTCTTTCAACAATCCACTGATCGCTCGTCTCTACCATTTTTTCGAGATCTTGGTTCGTGAGAACCTTCTCTGGTAGATACGAGCCTATCCCTGATACGCGAGATCGAAACATTCCTGCCATGGAGTCAACCGTTCTGTAAGAGATTACTTAGCTGCGCTGATTTGTTTGCCTTTGTAGTACAAAGCGCCGTCAGCACCTTTGTGCGCACGGTGTGGACGAGTCAATTCGCCAGTCTTTTTTTCTACAGATACTGCTGGAGTAGACAAACCGTCATGTGAACGGCGCATATCACGTTTAGCACGAGATGTTTTCTTCTTAGGAGTTGGCATTTCAAACCTCTTTTTGAGTCATTTATAATCGAAGCACGTTAATTTAACCAAAGAATGATAAAAATCAACCCTTTAATTGGGGTTAGTTGATTTTGATATTCTTTAAAACAGCGAAAGGATTCTGAGGCTTATCCTCAGGCATCTGCTCGTCGTAGCTAAAGCTGCGTCCTTTCACAGGAATCTTGCAAATTGAGCAGTCGCCATTTTCATCTTCAGGGCCTGCTGGATTAAAAGGCGCAGCAAGAGCGACGACCTCATGAAGATATTCCCCAATATCAAACAAATTTCCCTCATATTCAGAAACGTCAGGACCGTTCTCGGGAAGGTCACTGACGTGATTGACCTTGGAATATTTACTGCCGCGAGGATGATCTTGTTTGGGGATTAGGAATTCATGGAACTTTGTATCTACAGGGAATGCGAAATCAATCCCGCAGCGAGCGCATTGCTCAGGAAGCTTGGTTTTCATTGTTCCGACAAGTTCGAAGTCTCTGGAATTCAACGGTTTAATAAAAAACTCAGCTTCGTGGGGAGTTTTTCCGATCAAATCCGCTAAAACGGAGTTGAGCTCTGCTGTTTGTGAATTCCAGTGGTACGCTCGGCCTTCTTCGGGGATTTCAGTCAGATTGATTTTCATAAAAAACTCCTAAACACCCCACTAAGGACCTTAAATAGAGTGATATATGTGGGGGAAACCGTTGTAGTAGAAATGGGGCGGTTGGTCAAGGTCTGTTTTGGTCGGGGCTCCCTTGTGACGGCCTCTAGAGGGAGTAGTCTGGGGCTGGAAGCAAAAGGGGGTAGTTATGGCAACTCTCAAAGTTAACGGTACCGAATACTACTATGAAGAGCACGGTCCCAAAGAGGCTCCGGCAATTGTACTCAGTCCACTTCTTTATACAGACACTTCAGTTTATGAGCCTCTCATTCGTATGTTCTCTGACGATTATAGAGTCGTTGTTTATGATCATCGCGGTTTAGGAAAATCCGCAGGAGCACCGAGCACCAGTCTTGAGCATTCCGCCAAAGATGTCGCTGCTTTAATCGAAAAATTAAATCTAGGTCCTTGTCATTTTGTTGGGAACTGTCTTGGTTCTTTTGTGGGATTGCATTTAGCGATTCATCGCTCGGATCTTTTAAAAAGTTGTACGTTAATGGGAGCAACGGCAGAGGCGGAAAGTGATGAAACAGTTCGCGACATGGACACATTCATCACCAATGCAAAGAAAAACGGGATGAAATCGAGTGCGAAGTCTTTTTCTGAAATGTGGTTTGGCTCTACTTTCCGCAATACCAAAGATCCTATTCAAGTCACTCGCCGTGAAAAATGGATCAATCATCTGGGAAAATTAAAACCCGAAAGTCTTGATGCCGCCACGCAAATTTATCATCGCAGTGACGTAACAAAAGATCTTTCAAAAATCAGCTGCGCGGTTTTAGTGATTGCCGGTGATGAAGATTCGCCTACGAATTTGGAAGCTTACCGCCGCATGGTTAAAGCCATTCCAAACGCAGAATTTAAAACCATTCACCATGCAGGATATGCACTTGTGATTGAGCAACCTGAAGAGATCGCAGAAAACATTTTAACATTCATCGAAAGAGTCGAGCATCACTGGGCTGCAAAACAAAAACAAGCTCCCCGTGAGTTTGGTTTTCGCAAGGCGGGTTAAAGTGTCGTTTGTTGGCGAGGGCTGTGAAAACTTCATGGCTCTCGCTAAAAAATCTCTTATAAATTCATTTAATTTCATCTGAGCAAAATTCACGTCGGCACAAGGCTTGTAATAAAGGCGGTGTTATCTCAGGACGTGTGAGGAAGTTATGATGAATTTAATCGCCTTTTTTAGCTTAATTCTGTTCACAACAGAGGCGCTTGCAAATGAGGTCGTTGTTACTTGTCGTGGCTCTTTAAAGCCCACTATGGCTTCTGTTGAAACGTACAAGGTTTCACTGACAGATCGTGGGAACATAATTATTGAAGGTCAGTATAAAGACACACCCTCGATTTTTATCAACGTGGATAAAGATGAAGTCGTAAAACAAAACGATGACGAAGGTTTGCACTTGGAATCTTCCAAGAAACGCTTGGGAATGGTTTTCTCTAAGCAGTCTGTGCAGATCAATTATAAAACGGGCAAAGGCTCGGCTCGCGATTTTCAAACCATGGATAGCATGGTGAAACCACGAACCGTATTTTTGGATAACTGCCGTCGTTAGTAATTCGCGAAAAGATCTTGGGCTTTCGGAGTGCTCTTGATGAGTTTAAGATCTTTAAGTTGCTGAACCAAAGCCTCCCAGCGAGTCGCTGTCATAGATCCCAAAGTTTCTTTTGTTTCGATCAAAGGTTTTTGTACTTCTGCCGCTTTATTGAATGTCTCTAAATCTAAAGACTTATTCAACGTCGCCATGTATTGATTCGTGGCTTTAGGGTCTTTTAAGTAAGCAGCCCAACCTTCACGAGAAGCCTCGACAAGTTTTTTTACAAGCTCTGGTTTCTTATTTAAAGTTTCTTCTGTTGCACCAATCACAACTAAATACGGATTAAAACCTTCGTCGGCGATTAAGAAGTTCTTCACTTTCGCGCCGGCTTTTTCTGCACTCAGGGGTTCTGTAGTGATAAAGCCTTGTTGAGAGAAGTCTTTGTTGTTGAGGAAATTGCTCACACCACCAGTATAAGGGACCACTTTCACTTTGGGTTTTCCAAACTTTTGTACCAGGAATTGATAATAGGGAAGACCTGACTGCATGGAAAGAATGCCTTCGCTGGCAAAAACATCTTTCAAAGATTTGAAGTTCTTTTCAGCGTGGGTCATTACAATGTACGGAGCTGTTTGGTAAACAGCAAAAAGACCTTTGACCTTGTTCTTTGCATTTCTGTCTTGAGAAAGAATGATTTCATCAGCACTTACGATTGCAAATTCAACCTTGTTGTTCGCAAGCATTTGCACTGTCGGAGTTCCTGAACCACCTTCTAAGATTTTTACATCAAGTCCGTGTTTTTTATAGATTCCTTGAAGAGCGGCCGCATAGAAACCGCCAAACTCAGGCTCCGCTTTCCAATTTAAAGCCAGTGTGACTTGAGTCGGGATTTGTGCAAAAGCAGGTGAAACCAAAAGAAAAACTAAAGAAAGAATCCAACTTTTCATTTTAAATCCTTTATTCCTGGGACGAAGATGCAAAAGGGCGTCGCCATGTGATGAGTTTATGTGCTCCCGTAAGAACACCCATAAATAGCAATCCCATGAGGGATAACAATAATAAAGCTCCAAAGACGATGTCTACTCTTTGCTGTGTGCGTGCAGAGTCGATCATTGCGCCAAGTCCGCCGCCACCTACAAATTCTCCAGCGATCGCACCAATGATGGAAAGACCGGCAGAGATTTTAAGTCCTGAATAAATATAGGAATAAGCACTTGGAAGTTTAAGTTTGATCAATGTCTGAAGGCGACTGGCGTGATAAACGCGGAAGAGGTCTCTTTGCGATTCACTAGCACTCTCTAGACCCATCAGTGTGTTTGCAATGATCGGTAAGACAGAATCACTAAAGCTTGAAGCGATCAATGTGGGAGCGCCGAAGCCAAAATAAATCACAAGCAATGGAGCGATAGCGATAAT
>NZ_CAMLDV010000223.1 GCF_946478835.1 uncultured Bdellovibrio sp.
AAAAGGAATCAAACACCTGGGCGTGTGTTTGATCGAAGAAGGTCTTTTGCTTCGTGATTCCGGAGTGAAGGCCGAGATCTTAATCTTCCGCGGCTTTGATCGCGAAGGTGCAGAAAAAATTATTCAATACGGTATGACGCCGGTGGTGAGCACTTGGGAACATATCGAGCACCTTGAAGCTGTTGCAGCTTCACCTGTGGGTATTCATTTAAAATTTGATACGGGCATGAATCGTTTGGGGTTCCGTCCAGAAGAAGCGCAAAAACTTTTTGAGCGTTTGTGGCAAAATAAAAAAATACGTTTGAAAGCTCTTGTGACTCATTTGTTTAATGGTGAAGACGCCGTTTCTGAAAACGGGCACAGTGCTGAACAACTTCATAAGCTTCATCACGTGAGCGAAGTTTTTAAACCGTTCAATATCTTCAGTCATTCCCTCAACAGCGCCGGAATTCTGAGTTTGCTTGCTTTACAAAAAAAAGGACTTCCGCAGAACCATCCTTTGGTATTGCAAGAGTGGGGAATGCGACCGGGCCTGATGATTTATGGCTATAATCCATTAGCGGACAAAAACATCTGTGATTTAAAACCTGTGATGAGTTTGAAATCGCAAGTGGGAACATACCGTCAAATCAAAGCCGGAGAAACTGTTTCCTACAGTGGAACATGGAAAGCGCAAAGAGACTCTGTGATTGCCGTTGTACCTATTGGTTATGCAGATGGATATCATCGAATTCTTTCTAATCAAGGACATGTGCTCTTTGCAGGGCAACGCGTACCAGTGGTTGGAAATATTTGTATGGACTATCTGATGTTGGATGTGACAGATGTGGTGCAGGGAAAAGATCTCAAAGATTTTAAAGACCAAGAAGTCACACTATTTGGTTTTGGGTCCGATGGAAATTTTCTTTCACCTGAAGAGCTCGCTCAACAGGCAAAAACCATCACTTGGGAAATGCTCACAAGTGTCGGTGAAAGAGTGCCGCGTATTTATACCGGGGAGAAGGCGTAGTGGAAACTGCATCACACAATATATTCAGCTTTATTTCGGGAGTCGGCGCCTTTGCCTTGAAAATGACCCGCGGTGTGATCACTGAAACTGGGCGCGTGGTTTTATTTTTTAACGAAAGTGTGCGTTTGATTTTCGCAAAGCCTTCACGCTTTCCTGAAATCATTCGTCATATGGAATTCGTCGGCAATCAATCCATCGGTATTATTTGTCTGACAGGAATTTTCACTGGGTTGGCTCTATCGTTCCAACTTTATTTGGGCTTTAAACTTTTCAATGCTGTGAACATGGTGGGCCCTACAGTGGCTCTGGGTATCACACGTGAATTGGGCCCGGTTTTGACAGGTCTTATTGTTGCTGCACGCGCAGGTGGAGCAATGGCGGCACGTTTGGGAACCATGCGCGTAAATGAACAAATCGATGCGCTTGACGTGATGGGTGTGAATACAAAACAGTATTTGATCTCTCCACGTATTGTGGCAGCTGTGATTTGCATGCCTTTGCTGGTCGCCGTTTTTGATTTCGTCGCGATGCTGGGAAGTTACTTCCTTTGCGTGAAACTCGTGCAGTTGGATGAAGCCGTATTCTGGCAAAAGATCGCGGATTTTATCGAGGTCAAACACATCAACGAAGGTCTTTTCAAAGGCATGGTCTTTGGAATTTACTTCGCGGTGATTTGCACTTTCCGTGGTTTTAATACGACGGGCGGAGCAAAAGGTGTGGGTGATGCCACAAACCAAGGCGTCGTGCAAAGCATGGTCGGCATCATTATTCTTGATTACTTCGTAACCAACTTGATTCGTTTCTACTACAACGTGATGGGAATTTCGTGATGAGTGTTGAATCCGCAGTCTCACTTCGTGACGTGAAAAAATCTTTCGATGGGGGAAAAGAGTTCATCCTTAAGGGGATCAACTTGGAAATTCCCAAAGGAAGTTTGACGGCGATCATTGGTTTTTCCGGGACGGGAAAAAGCGTGATGCTGAAACACTTGCTCGGTCTTTTCAAGCCGACTTCAGGCACGGTGGAAGTTTTAGGAACGGACATCAGTAAATTGTCTGAAGACGAACTGACCAAATTTCGCTGCAACTTCGGAGTGCTTTTTCAATCGGCAGCGTTGTTTGACGATATGACGGTTCTAGAAAATGTTTGTTTTCCTCTTTTTGAACATCGTCGTGATTTGAAAGAGGCCCAGGTCCTTCGTATAGCGGAAGAAAAACTTCTGCAAGTCGGTTTGGAGGCCAAACATTTTAACAAACTACCAAGCCAGATTTCCGGGGGAATGCAGAAGAGAACCGGTCTAGCTCGAGCTCTCGCCCTAGATCCAGAAATCTTGATCTATGATGAGCCGACCACGGGTTTAGATCCCATTCTGACGGAAATGGTGGATAATTTGATTCTGAGTACGCATAAATTAAGAGAAGGCACGACGTCTATCATGGTGTCCCATGACTTAGCCGCCGCGTTTAGGATTGCCGACCATATTGCGATGTTGGATAGTGGCCGGGTTCTATTATTTGGTACTCCAGAGGATTTCTTTAACACGGACATCGAGCTGGTAAAGAAATTCGTGAATAAAGGGATGAAACATCAATGAATTGGCTTCGCGCTGCAGAGTTTAAAGTAGGTGTCTTAGTGATCGTGGTGGGATCTTTGATCGCTATCATGTCCATGCGAGTGAGCGATGATCCATCCTATCTTGGTCGTTCAAAAAAAGCCTGGTTTCTTCTTCCCAATGCCGGTGGTCTTGTTAAAAACTCCGCAGTTCGTTCCGCAGGTATCCCAGTCGGTGTGATTAAAAACATCACACTTCAAGATGGCAAAGCCCGTATTGATATCACTGTTAAATCCGATGTGGCTCTAACGACATCAGCGTCGGTGGAAGTGAAAGCACAGGGGATCTTGGGTGACAAGCACGTCGAAGTTTATCCGGGCTCACCAACAGATCCTCCTTTAGAAGACAACGCGCAGATCTTAACTGTGAAAGACGGTGGGTCTCTGGATAACTTGATGACTCAAGTTTCCGAAGTGACGACATCATTGAAAGAAGTTGCCAAAAATCTTCAAGAGGCGACTTCCGAAGATGGAACCCGTAAACATATCTTAGGTCGTATCGTTAAGAATATCGAAACACTCACGGGCGATCTGGCCCAGATGACAACCGAGAACAAAGATAAAATCGGTGACATCGTTGACGACGTTCACAGCATCACGACATCTCTTAAAGAAGTTATGAATGATAAGAGCGAAACAGGTTTGAAAGAAACTTGGAAGCGCTTGTCGAATTCAGTTAAAAACCTGGACGAGATCACTTCTAAAATCAATAAAGGTGAAGGCGCTATCGGTAAACTTGTCAGCGACGAGCAAACGGCCGAAAACGTGTCTTCGGCCATTGACGGTCTCAGTGGAATGCTCGATACCGCGACAAGAATTCAAACCGCCTTTGATTTCAGAGCGGAATACTTAGGTGATGTTGGAAAAACAAAATCATATATCGGTGTGCAAATCCAACCGGGTCTAGATCGTTATTACTATATCGCGGTGGTGGATGACCCGGCCGGTGTTGTTGAAACGACTCGTACACAGGTGACAGGAACGGGCGGTGGCGCTCCTTCTGATTATACGGAAGTTAAAACTTATCAGAACAAAATCAAATTCACGGTGCTCTTTGCGAAGAACTTTTGGGATCTTACGCTTAAAGGTGGTTTGATTGAAAACTCGGGTGGATTTGGTATTGATTACTTCTTCTTCCGTCGCAAATTGAAATTCACGATGGAAGCTTTCGACTTTAGTAAAACAAATGTCCGAAGCTCTCTTTCTTATACTTTGTATCGCGGTATCTATATTACCGGCGGTATCAATGATGCCTTCGATAAAGCGAATGCAAGATCCGGTTATTTGGGCGCGGGACTTTTCCTTACGAACGACGATCTTAAACTTCTCTTAACGAAGGCACCATTTTAAGTATGACAGCGGATGTAGGCAGCACCGAGAAAAATTGGTTGGTTAAATCCTCAACAAGGATTCTCGGTCCGTTTACGTTAGCTGAAGTCACGGAACATCTTCGTACAAAACAAATCTCGATCATCGATGAAGTTCGTCAGCCGGAAGGCCGCTGGAGTTATATCCGCGAAAACAAACTTTTCATGGATATCGTTAAAAACATCCGCGAAGAACAAGATTCTCATTCTGAACAGACAATGACTCAGTCGATCGCCCAACACACGGCGATCACGCGCACTGATGTTATTCATATGACGGATGATTTAACGCCAACACCAGTGCCTCCGAATTTGGATCTGACTCCACCGCCAGTGCAACGTGATGCGATGAAAGACGTAACGCCAGTGGCGGAACCTGTAAGCACTCGTTCTGTGGCTGCACC
>NZ_CAMLDV010000224.1 GCF_946478835.1 uncultured Bdellovibrio sp.
CTTGAGCGATGTCTGCCATCGAAGAAGAATCATCCATCATCATTCTTTGTGCTAACGACGCATCCAACGAAGGCATTCCACCAGTGGGAGCCATCTGCGGTTCTTGTCTCATCCAAAAACTTTTATTCAAGCGATCGACAGAAGCACCCATGGCATCTTGTTTGCCTTGAGCCGCCGCAATACGCGCTTGCATATGTTGTTGAGACATACCCGCACCCACAGCCATTTCTGACGCAGGTTTTGGTTGTTGCTGTTGTGGCATTTGGTTCAATTGAGTTAGCAAAGCCACATACATCGCTTGCGCTTTGTCTGCGTCTTCATCACTCAAACCTAATTGCTCAATAACAGCATTCGCTGTTGTTTCGGGAGATTGGGCGAGTTGTTTGTCGTCCAGCTGGGCCATCGCCTCCACAAGTCGTGTGGGGGATATTTCGAATTCACTCTCGAAAGAGTCCATGAATTCCTGAATTGCCTTCTGTCGAACCGTCGCCTTTTTACTAATCTTCCCGTCGGGTTTGCTGACCTCTTCCGTCTTCTTCGCTTCTGCTTGCTGAGGCTTTGGATCATCTTGATCTTTGGGCTTCATCTCGCGTTGCGGTGAATCTTTCACTTCTTTCGGGTTCTTCGAAGTTATTTTGTCTTCGAGAGCCTTTCCGAATGAAGATTCGGAGCCGGAACCTTTGAAATCCTTATCCACCGTTTTATCCGGCGGCGATTTCAAATCGGTCGCACCCACCATGGGAGGGCCGACTATACTTTGTAACAAACCTTCCTCCTTCCTTGGAAAAAGTTTTATTTCTTATTCGCCAATTACTTTGTAGAAGCGGGCGAACGTCGCTTATAGCCAGCAAACATCTCAGATAACACCTGAGCCTTTTCTGGCTTTAATAAATTCATAATATCAGCAGCATTCTTCTTTTTCATACGACCAAGTATTTCAACTGCCAAATCCTCGTCCATCGTCTCAAAGACTTTAGCCGCTTGTGGTGGCTTCATATTCGAGTACATCTGTACCAAGGTATCGACTTTCTGGTCATCAGCCTTGACGCGATCTTCGAGCATCGAAGAAATTTTCGTTCTCATTTCTTCAAGCTCTTTCAAACGTTTTTCAAGATCCACTTTTTGAACTTGCAGTTCACTCTCCATGCGATTGAGTTCTTCTTCACGCGCATCGAGTTCTTTTTTTCTTTCGTTGAGTTTTTTAAGGTGATCAATTTCTGCAGAACTCATTGTCGCTGGAGCTTCCGCCGCTGCTTCTGCATTGACTTGCTCTTGTGCTGCAGGAGCCGGTGCTGGCTTTTCCGGATTTTGCGCAACAGCTTCACCTGTCATTTGAATTTCTACACGCTTAATAAGATTTTCTACTTCGTCGTGATTCTGAAATCCCCACACCGCAACAAGAAGTCCCATAAAAGAAACGCCCACCATTTTCCACGGCACAGAAGCTTTTTTTCTTTTTTTAGGAGCGCTCATTTTCATGCGGCGGCGGATTTGTTGTTCAACGTCTTCAGAGGCAAGATCAAGATGCAAACGCGTTGCTGAAGGATTTTTCTTAAACTTCACGCCGCCTTGTTGATCGGCGACCTTGCGTGCATTCTGAAAAAATTGATCATATCCGCTTTTCATCTTATTCCTTCACGGCTTTAAAGCGCAGGATGCTTTGTTCATCCATCTCTTTTTGGTCCTGAGCGAGTCGATCCTGTTTGTATTCCTCAAACTTGTTTTCTCGCATCTTCTCCATAATTTTATATTCGAGCGCGCATTGTCGCAAAATTTCTCTCTTGGACTCGACCAATTTCTCGATTTCTTGAAGTTTTTGCTTTTGCCTGTGGATGCGGATTTCCTGGCCTTTTAGGAACTCATGGATCTGCGAAAGAGCTGGACCTTGGGCTCCCCCCTGACTGGCGAAAGCACCTGCCTGCGCGTGGGCATTGGTTTTTTGCCCTTCCATGTGATCAAGGCGAGCCATTTCTTCATTGAGAAGCATCATGGCCTCTTGAAAATCTTTTTGAGCTAAGTTTTCTTTGATTTTGCGGTGCTCGAGAACTTTTTGGAGAGGGAATTTGAATTTCATTAAGGACTACTCCAGTTCCGGGCCCTGCACACTGTGCGCTCCGCGCTAAGCATTAACCAGGATTTGCTGCATATAGCGAACGGTCTGCGTAAATGTCGTAGGATCTTCGACTCTTTGTTTGAGGAAGTCGTTGACCTGATCAATCACTTTTACCGCTTTATCGATTTTTGGATTTGATCCCGGTTTATACGCACCAATGTTAATCAAATCTTCTGCATCTTTATAAACAGCCAAAGTCTCGCGCAGTTTTTGCGCCAGTTTTGCGTGTTCAGAAGATGTCACAGCCCGCATCACACGACTTGCACTTTGCATGATATCAATCGCAGGGAAATGTCCCTTTTGTGCCAAAGAACGACTCAGAACAATGTGTCCGTCGACGATGGAACGAACAGAGTCCCCGATAGGATCGTTCATATCATCACCTTCAACGAGAGTTGTGTAGAATCCTGTGATACTGCCTTCGCCTTCAAAAGATCCGGCGCGTTCCAACAATTTTGGCAACGTCGCAAATACACTTGGCGTGTAACCTTTTTGTGAAGGAGGTTCACCGGTGCTAAGACCGATCTCCCTTTGCGCCATTGCAAAACGTGTTACAGAGTCCATCATCAAAAGAACGTTTTTACCTTGAGAACAGAAATACTCTGCCAAGGCTGTGGCAACGTAAGCACCACGCATACGAAGCAAAGGACTTTGATCACTCGTTACACAGACAACGACAGATCTTGCCATCCCCTCCGGACCCAAATCATGCTCGATAAACTCACGGACCTCACGGCCACGTTCACCAATCATCGCAATCACGTTGACGTCAGCATTGGTATTTCTCGCCATCATCCCTAATAAAACGGATTTACCAACTCCAGAACCCGCCATAATTGCGACACGCTGGCCAAGACCTGCGGTTAATGCGCCATTGATAGCTCTGATACCTAAATCAATAGGTTCGCGAATAGGTCGTCTTGCCAGAGGATTGCGAACTTCACTATAAAGAGGAACTTCGCGGAAATGTTCAACTTCACCTTTGTCATCCAAAGGACGGCCCAAACCATCCACCACACGGCCTAAGAGTTCATCTCCGGCACGGACCGTGGCGATTTGACGAGCCAGAGTGATTTTGGAACCCAAAGCCACGCCTCTCATGTCATTCAGAGCCATCATCAATACATGTTTGTCTTTAAAACCGACGACTTCAGCAAGAAAGGACTTTTCCATGCCGCTCGGATTGATTTTCACGATGCTACCGACACTGGCCCCTGGAAGATAGCCTTTGATAAGCATGCCATTGACTTCCGTCACCTTCCCGCTATCGCGAGTTAAGTGAATGGAGTCAATAACGTTGGCGTATTTATCCAGATTCAGTTCAAGCTCGTTCATTAACCAGCAATCCTGTTTTTTACTTTGGGCATATTTTCAGCAAGAGTGGTCCAAAGCTGTTCGATACGTTGTTCAATACGCGCATCGACTTCACCGTAATTCGTTTCAACGATACAACCACCGTCTGAAATTTCCTGATTCGGTTCAAAACGGATGCGTTTTACGAATTCAAATTCACGGCCTGTTTCTTTTTTTAGTTCCTCAAGGAACTCAAACTGAGATTGGGAAACGTGCACCGTAATATTCTCTTCGTCTTGCGAAAGGCTCACGGCATCACGAAGAATTTGTATCATCGCTTCGTTATTACCTTCCAGCTCCGCTTTCGCTAAACGAGAGGCCATACGGAAAGCCAACTGAACCAAATGCGCTTCGTTGAAAGAAGCCATTTCAGTTTTCATGTCCTTGATTGTATTTAAAAGAGTGTCCAAGGTTTGCATACGCTCGGCGATTTCCGTAGAAACCGCTTCAAAAGCCTCTTTACGGCCTTCTTCCAAACCCAGATTGTAAGCTTCTTTGTAAGCGCCTTCTTGAATCTCTTTGAGCTTCTCCAAAGCGGCGGCTTCGACTTTTTCCTCTTCGCTGACTTTTTCGACTTCATCAATTCCCGTTTGCACGCGAACCGCGTCGTTCATACGGAAGTCAGAGCCTTTGCTTTTTTCAGCAAGATAATTCAAAGCCTGCTCGGGTGTGCCCAGGTCAAAACGAACGGGCACGAAATCCAAGACTGTCTTTTCTGCCACTTCCTTAGGAAGGACAGACTTAGCTGCTCTGCTAGAATTAGACCATTGCATCTTCCGAACCACCTCTTGCAATCAAGATCTTTCCTTCGGCTTCGAGTCTTCGAGCCGCATTGACGATCTCTTGTTGTGCCCC
>NZ_CAMLDV010000225.1 GCF_946478835.1 uncultured Bdellovibrio sp.
TGTTTTAAGCAGCGTTCGTAAGAGCTTTCGTCAGGGCGAAACTGAAATCCAAGTTCTAAAAGGTTTGGACGTGACGATTGAGCCAGGACAAGTCGTATCGATTGTAGGTCAATCCGGCAGTGGCAAATCCACGCTGCTTTCCTTGTTGGCAGGCCTTGAGCGCGCTGACGGTGGGGAAATTCTTGTGGATAAAGTCAATTTGTTGCCGCTCACGGAGCAAGAGATGACCTTGTTTCGCGCACAAAATATCGCCATCGTTTTTCAGCAGTATCACTTGATTGCGCACCTGACTGCTTTAGAAAACGTGATGCTCGCCCTTGAGATTTTAAAACTTGAAAATCCGCGCGAGCGTGCGGAAGAAGCATTGAAAGAACTAGGATTAGGACACCGCTTGAATCATTTCCCAAGCCAGCTAAGCGGAGGAGAATGTCAACGTGTCGCCATTGCCAGAGCCTTGGTAGTGAAACCTAAAATTTTATTAGCCGATGAACCCAGTGGAAACCTGGATACGCAGACGGGTGATAAGGTGATGGATGTCTTCTTTGATATTGTTCGCAAGCATAAGATCACAACCATTCTTGTAACTCACAGTGAAGTCTTAGCAAAAAAATGTGAACGCATCTTGCGCCTTGAAGAAGGCCACCTGAGGGAAGTCTAATGCTTTTGCGTCTGGCGGTTCGTGAGCTTTTGCGAAGCTGGCGATTTGGTCTCTTTTTTATTTTCAACTTAAGTTTGGGTTTAACAGGATTCGTATCTTTGCAGGCGTTTAACACCGCCCTAGAATCACAAATCAAAGCCAATGCGAAATCCATTTTGTCTGCCGATATGGCAGTGGCCTCCCGACGAGAACTCACGGAAGACGAACAAAAGAAAATGCAAGCGGCTTTGCCTGCAGGAACGGAAGAGTCCAAGATTTATGAATTCTTTGCGATGCTCAGTTCTGCGAAGGGTTCTCGTCTTGTTTTAGTAAAAGCCATTGATAAATCATATCCCTTTTATGGCGAGTTGGTTCTTCAATCGGGAAAAATAATCAATAGTGGCGCTGAAAAAGAAATATTGAGTGCGCCCAAGGTTTGGATTTATCCAGAGTTAAAATCGCAATTGGGTCTGGATGTCGGCGACCAAGTTAAAGTTGGAAATTTGGATCTCAAAATTTCTGACTTGATTGAAAAAGACGCCACACAAACTTTTAGAGCGATGAGCATTGCGCCGCGGATTTTTATCAACCGTGACTTACTTCCGCAATCAGGACTTATGCAATATGGAAGTACATTTTCTTTAGCGCATCTTTTTAAGTTTCCTGCAAATGTGCAAGAAGATGTTGTTCAGGATAATCTCTATAAGGCTTTGCAAGATCCCGCTATCAATGTGGCAACCCCTTCTTCCGCTGGCGAAGATTCGGGTCGCCAGTTAGGGTATCTTTCTGATTACCTGGGACTGGTATCGATCATTGCATTATTTATGTCAGCCTTGGGAGCTGCTTATATCTACCGTCTGTTTCTTTCAACACGCATGAAGGAAATTGCCATTCTAAGAACATTGGGATTGCAAAGCAGTCAGGCAGTCGGCGTCTATATTGTGCAAGCTTCATTGTTGGGGTTGATCGCGACGCTTCCTACTTTGATATTCAGTAATTTAGTTTTGCCACTTTTAAGCAAACTTCTGGCAAGCTTTACACCATTTAACTTGCAGCCTCATGTGAATTTAGAAGCGTTCTTGGTTTGTCTTTTTATGGCGGTCTTCGGAAGCTTTGTTGTGAGTCTTCCTTTCCTGGTTAAGATTTTTGATTTAAAAGCAGCGAAACTTTTTAGCGAAGAAAAATTTTCTGTCGGCGAAGGTCCTCGTCGCTTCTGGCCGTTTTTGCCTTCGCTTGTTTTGTTTTACTTCCTTTCTGTGTATCAGGCACACTCCTGGAAAATCGGGAGCCTCTTTGTAGGTGCCATGGTTGCAGTTATTGTTGCATTGCTGGTGATTGGCTATCTGACAGTGAAGCTTGCGGGCTTTATTACGGGATTCCGTCGTTGGTTTCTTAAGTTCAGTTTCTTAAGTCTCTCCCGCAGAGCTGGCGCGAGCCTAGCTATTTTTGTGGCGTTGGGTTTAGGAGCTTTATTAATCAATATTCTTCCGCAGCTTAAAAATTCTCTTCAAGCTGAATTCCAAGTGGAAGGCCGTTCTAAGATTCCGTCTCTTTTCATGTTTGATATTCAGGATGAACAGCTTCCTGGTGTTGAAAAAATCTTAGAAGCAAACAATGTGAAGCCTCTGGGGCTTTCTCCTCTTGTTCGCGCGCGCATCTTAAAGGTGAATGGTCAGGATTATGAACGTAAACTTGAAACTCAAGGCTTTAAAACGCGTGAAGAAGAACGTGATGCCCGATTTAGAAATCGTGGCGTGAATCTTTCCTATCGTCAGGATTTATCAGGCACGGAAAACATCGTGGAAGGTCGCCCTTTTTCCGGCGATTTTAATCCTGAAAAGCAAAAACGCGCGGAACTTTCTGTTGAAGTCCGTTTTGCGGAGCGCATGGGATTTAAAATCGGTGATGTTCTGGTCTTTGACGTTCAGGGTGTCGAAGTTGAAGGTGAGATCATCAATCTTCGCAAAGTGAAATGGACAAGCTTTCAGCCGAACTTCTTCATTCTTGTGCAAAACGGAGTTCTAAACGAAGCTCCGAAAACATTTATTGCGGCAATTCCATCTTTGAAAGACGAAAAACGCACTCTTTTGCAAAATGAAATCGCCAAAGAATTTTCAAACGTGTCTGTCGTCGATGTTGTGCGCACGGTGGATGATGTTTTAAGCATGGGTGAAAGAATGAGTTGGTCGCTGGAACTTATGGCGGCTCTTGCTCTTTTAACTGGCTACATCGTTTTGTTCTCGATTGTGCGCAGTCAGATCAAGCTGCGTCGCTGGGAACTCAATATGTTAAAAATCCTGGGAGCTTCCTGGGGTGAAGTGGCGAGTTTTATTTTGGCCGAGTTTTCATTCCTGTCGTTTCTCGCGGCTCTTACTGGTTCGCTTTTAAGCATTGTCGTCAGTTTTTCGCTGAACATGTTTATCTTTGAAAGTGATTTCACACTTTCATGGGGGCAGCCGCTTGTGTCCGTTGTCTTAATTACGGGATTAAGTCTTTTGATTTCTTTCTTGGCAAGTTTGGATATCGTGAGGGAAAGCGCACTCAGCATTTTGCGTGAGGAACGATAATACCTTGGTGAAAAGCAATTAAAACATTGTAGTCACACGAAAAGACTCCTCCTATCGTAAACTTTCCTAGGGGGATTTATGCACTTTTATCGAGTGTTAACGGGCATGGTTTTGTTTTTAGCGACGGGAACTTGGGCTTTTAATAAGACAGCGTCTCAAGAAGTTCGAATTTATTCAGGACCCGATAAAATTTTGGAAGATCATTCGCTGTATGCTCCGAAGGCGCGCTCACAGTCGCACAATGAACAAAACTACCTTCGTCCCAATGCTTTGTGCGTAGAAGCTATTGTAGCTTCGAATTGTTGTTACTACACGATTTACGATGGCTACGCGAAAAAGAATATCAACTACAAGGGCCCAAAACCGGTTTTTGGATCTGAAGAAGCCGCTCGAAACTGGGCAAAGCAGCAAATTCCCCGCATGGTTTTTCTTCTTCCCTATGATGGAGCTGAGGTTTCACTAGGACAAGGGTGGCACTACAACAATGGTGGCGAGCACTCGGGCCTTGATTCGTGGCGAGACACTGTTCAATTGGGAAAAGATGTTTCCTTTGATGTTTTGGCGGCGGCTCCGGGAAGAGTGGTTACAAAACTTTGGGATGATTGGTTTGGTAATACGGTGATCATTGAACACACGGCTCACGATGGTACGAAGTACCGCACGATCTATATGCATCTGCGCGATGGATTTTCTCACGATGTAAAATCAGCGAGGGCGATGGTGCCACCGGATAAAAACGCCAATGACAATTGGGCGAAGTATGCCCGTTATGCCAAGTACACTCCTTTAAAACTTTTTTGGGGTCAGGAATCAGACACCATTGCCGTGAACGTCGGTGACTGGGTGAGGATGGGTCAATACATTGGAAAATCCGGAAATACTGGAGCGGGCGGAGCTGGTAACGGACTTAATAATGACGGAACTCCTTTTGATAAAATCAGAGCCAACAACCACTTGCACTTTATGCTCACGGTGCCGAGCCCGCAAACTCCCGACGAGTGGGTGTTTATCGATGCCTTCGGTGTTTACAATCAAGTGAGTTCCGGTTGTTACGCTTCGACAAAAGAGGTGGAATATCCTCGCTTTTTTGTACCATGGGCTTTCA
>NZ_CAMLDV010000226.1 GCF_946478835.1 uncultured Bdellovibrio sp.
GGACCGGGATCTTTGGAAGAGTCTAGCGAGATGCTCAGTTATCTTCTTTTTACTCCGACCTATTGCAAGCAGCTCATTGAAATCGGATTTGCTGACGGAATGAAAGAACGACCGCAGATCGAACAGATTCTCGCAGAATATGAAGAAAATCATCACGTAAAGCATCATGCACATGCCGCACGAAACAACGTGCGAAGTTTACGTTAAATCTTGCGTTGCAATACAAAAAGGTACGGCGTACCTTTTGGGGGAAGAGGTTTTTATGAGTGATGTCTTTGTTCGTGCCCGTGGTATGTCTCCGGTTGTCGCTGAAAATGTTTTTATTGCAGATAATGCGCGTCTTATCAGCGATGTTGAAGTCGGCGAAGGATCTTCGATTTGGTACAACGTGGTCATTCGCGGTGACGTGATGCCGATTCGTATTGGCAAAGAGGTCAATGTTCAGGACGGAAGTGTGATTCACGGCACATATGGAAAATGGGGAACGACGCTTCATGATCGCGTGACTATTGGGCATTTGGTTATGTTGCACGGTTGCGAAATCGGTCGGGGCACTTTGGTCGGCATGGGCTCCATCTTGATGGACGGCGTGAAGGTCGGCGAACATTGTTTAATTGGAGCTGGCACTCTTTTAACTGAGGGAACTCAGATTCCTCCACGCAGTCTGGTTGTGGGGCGTCCTGGCAAAGTCAAAAGATCGCTCACAGACGAGGAAGTCGATCTTCTTGAGAAATCCGCGGATAATTATTTGCTCTACAAAACCTGGTACCAAGACTGAGTGCTTGAACTCTGAGGCGATTCATCTCAGAATGGGGAAACCCTGCCAGGAGTGAGTTTATGGAACGCCAAGTGCCTTATGCCTTAACTTTTGACGATATTCTTCTTCTTCCACAATATTCTGAAATCACGCCGACTGAAGTCGTGCCTCGATCTTTGTTTGCCCGAGAAAAATATCTAAACACACCGATTATTTCTGCGGCGATGGACACGGTCACAGAAAATCGTATCGCGCGAGTGATGGCGCAAAACGGCGGCTTGGGAATCATTCACAAAAATCTCGATATCGACAAACAAGCTCTTGAAGTTGAAAAAGTAAAAAAATACGAAGCCGGAATGATTTTAGATCCGATCACGTTGGGTCCGGATCATTTGGTGCAAGAGGCTGTCGACCTTATGGAAAAATATTCGATCAGTGGTGTGCCGATCACGATTGATGGAATACTGATGGGGATTCTCACAAATCGCGATTTGCGTTTTGAAGAAAACTTCGATCAGCCGATTCGTAACTTGATGACAAAAGAAAATCTTGTCACAGCGAAAATGGGAACGACTCTTGAGGAAGCTAAAAAGATTTTGCAAAAACACCGTATCGAAAAATTGCCTGTGGTGGATGCAAAAGGAAAACTCAAAGGTCTCATCACAATCAAAGATATCGAAAAAGCAAAAAACTATCCGCAAGCGACGAAAGATGAACATGGTCGTCTTTTTGTAGGTGCCGCAGTGGGTGTCGGTGCAGACTCTAAAGAGAGAGCAGAAGCCTTGGTAGCAGCCGGCGTGGATGTTCTTTGCGTGGATACGGCTCACGGTCATTCTAAAAACGTGATTGAGATGGTAAAGCATATCGCGCAGAAACATAAAGACATCATCATCGTTGCTGGTAACGTGGTGACGGCGGATGGCACAAATGCCTTGATGGATGCGGGTGCTGAAGTTGTTAAAGTCGGTGTCGGACCTGGAAGTATTTGTACGACACGTGTGGTGGCTGGTGTGGGGATGCCGCAGATTTCTGCGGTGATTGATTGTGCGAAAGCAGCAAAGGCTCGCGGAAAAACAATCATCGCCGATGGCGGTATTAAATATTCCGGTGATATCACGAAGGCTTTGGCATTGGGTGCGAACTCAGTAATGATCGGAAACCTTCTTGCGGGTGCGGAAGAGTCTCCAGGTGAAACGATTCTTTTCCAAGGCCGTACATATAAAGTCTACCGCGGCATGGGAAGTATCGGTGCGATGTCTCGCGGTTCGAAGGATCGCTACGGCCAGATGGATATCGAAGAAAATGAAAAGCTGGTTCCAGAAGGTATCGAAGGAAAAGTGGCTTACAAAGGGGCTGCTTCCGCAGTTATTCATCAACTTGTGGGCGGTGTGAAATCCGGCATGGGTTATTTGGGCGCGCGCAATATCGATGAGCTTCAATCAAAAGCGAAGTTCGTGCAAATCACGGCGATGGGTCTTCGTGAATCGCACGTGCATGACGTGAGTATCACGAAAGAAGCTCCTAACTATCGTTTGGAGAGCTAATCCATGCGCGGTTTTATTATTCTCGATTTCGGTTCTCAATTTACACAACTGATTGCCCGTCGTTTGCGTGAACTGGGTTTCTATTCAGAAATTCATTCTTACAAATACGCGACGGAAGAAATTCGCAAAAAAAATCCGTATGGAATCATTTTAAGTGGCGGACCTAATTCTGTTTATGAAGAAGGTTCTCCTCGTAGAGATGTCGCTGAACTTCGTAACATAAGTCCTCTTCTTGGTGTCTGTTATGGGATGCAACTTCTGACTCATCAATTGGGTGGTAAGGTTTCTCGTGCGGATCATCGTGAGTACGGTCTCAACTATGTAACCTGGACCTCAGTTATAAAGGGTGTTCCTGAAAAACAAAAAGTCTGGATGAGTCACGGCGATGTGGTGGAAAAAGTTCCCGAAGGTTTTCAAATTATTGCGAACTCGGACGGAAATCATCCGGCGGCGATGAAGGGTCCCAATGTTTTGGCTCTTCAATTTCATCCTGAAGTTGCGCACACAGATCATGGAAATGATTTATTAAAATACTTTGCGCAAGATATGTGTGGAGCGGCTGCAAATTGGGATGCGCCCCATATCAAAGATTTATTGATCAAAGAAGCGCAAGAAAAAGTCGGTCCTACGGATCACGTTCTTGTCGGCTTAAGCGGTGGTGTTGATTCCACGGTGGTTGCGACACTTTTGACCAAAGCTTTGGGTGCGGATCGTGTTCATTGCGTTTTTGTTGATAACGGTCTTCTTCGTAAGAACGAATACGAAACTGTTTTAGAAAATTATCGCAAGATCGGTTTGAATGTGCGTGGCGTGGATGCTTCCGAAGAATTTTTATCCGCTCTTGCAGGAAAAACAGATCCGGAAGAAAAAAGAAAAACCATCGGTCGCGTGTTTATCGAGGTTTTTGATAAAAGTTACGATCACATGCTTCCAATCAAATGGCTGGCGCAAGGAACACTTTATCCAGATGTGATTGAAAGTGTCTCTTCCGTCGGTGGCAGTGTGACGATTAAGTCGCATCACAACGTCGGAGGGCTTCCAGAAAAAATGAAACTGGGGCTTGTCGAGCCGGTGCGTGAACTCTTTAAAGATGAAGTGCGTGCTTTAGGAGCGCAGCTGGGTCTTCCAAAAGAAATGCTCTGGCGTCATCCTTTCCCAGGGCCGGGACTTGCAATTCGTGTCCTTGGCGAAGTGACAAAAGAGAAACTGCACATTCTTAAAGAGTGCGATGATGTATTTATTTCTGAACTTCGTCGTCGTGGACTTTATGAAAACATCTGGCAGGCTTTCTGTGTTTTACTTCCGGTAAAAACAGTGGGTGTGCAAGGGGACTCAAGAACCTACGATCACGTGCTTGCTTTAAGAGCCGTGACGTCCAGTGATGGGATGACAGCGGATTGGTATCCATTTGAATTTCAATTCTTAAGAGAAATTTCAAATTTGATAACTAACAAAGTTAAAGGCGTGAATCGTGTCGTTTACGATGTGACCAGCAAACCCCCTGGCACCATTGAGTGGGAATAGAGTCAAAGCACGCGCTAAGTTTTAATACTCCGTAATGAAGGCGTTGTAACTTCAACACCGCGAAGAAGCTTTGTTAGTTTTCTGCAAATGAAAACAAAAAAGTTTCTTCGCACATCAAAGGCCCTGACCTTTTTTATTGTTCTTTCGGCTATTGCGGCTTTGGCTGCAGCGGGGGAACTGCTTTATGAAAGCTCAGGCGTTTCAAGTTTTAAACTTGTAAAAAATCCTGAAGGCGCGCGCACCATGACGATGACGTCGCAGGATTATGATGTGTATCGCAAGTACACTCAGCAAGGCGGCGAAGAATTGTTTTTAGTGAGCAGTGCTAAAACCGTGGATCAGTTTTTAGATGCGGAAGGTATCGCGGGAAATATTTCTTGGAGCGTTCGTAAGGGGCCTCGCCTTGAAACAGTTCTTTGGGGAAAGACAGAGCAAGCCACTGAGTTGAATGTCCATGG
>NZ_CAMLDV010000227.1 GCF_946478835.1 uncultured Bdellovibrio sp.
GTTTGGCGACAGCCGTAAGAATATCGTAGATATAACCGCCCCAAACGCCGGGACCCTTTTCACAAAGATACGGACAAAGAGGAGCCACACCGATGCGAATATTTAAAGAACCGCGCTCTTTGATATCTGAAGGCTCACGCAGATTTTTCAATTCTTTATTAGCTCCGATGGGCGAAGTCGCCGCCACTTTCTGCACAGGACGCCCCATCCAACCTGGATAGGCATTGATGTTTTTTTCTGTCACAGGATAAGTGGGAACGAGCTTTTTTTCTGAAACAGGTTCTTTCCCCAAATAGGCAACTAACGAACGCGCTGTTTCCCTGCCAAGCTCGGCACAAAACTGCGCGGAATCAATCACCGTAAGACGTTTGTTTTTAATATTCTCGATCGACTGTGGATCTCCATCAAAGGTCGCGTGCAAAATTTCGTTTCGTTTTTTCTCAAACAATCGTTTTACGATAGGAAGTCCGCCACCGTCATTCACGGTGAAGATCACATCCACACTCCCCTTTGTCGGAAAATCTTTAAGAAACGCTTTAGCGGCTTTTTCTCCAGACTCTGGATCTACAGCCTCATAACGTTTTAAAACTTTAAACTTTCGACTGCGGTTTCGAAGAGCATCAAAAAATCCATCCACTCGCTCGGTCGTTGACGACACCTTGGGATATTCAAAGACGACGATGCGGATTTCATGATTCTTGTCGTAAAGAGAGTCGATATACTCGCCATTGTCTTTACCACCGGAATAATTATCGCTCGTTGCAAAAGAAGTGAGCTGACCGTTTACAATATACTGGTCATAGGCAAACACCGGAACACCCGCGCCATTGGCTTCTTGCAGCCCTCTGGCAAGTGCGGAGTTATCTGTGGGTTGAATTACCAGGGCTTGCGGGGATTTTTTCAAGGCTTCATCAAGCTGAGACACCTGATTGAGAATTCCTTTTCGTCCTTCGCCAGCTACATAAGAAATCAATTCAATTTTATCTTTGCCTTTTTTATTGAACAGCGAAATTTCTTCTTCGAAACCTTTGCGCATGGCTACTTGGCCTTCAATCTTCATACTCCAGTAGAGCACTGGAACTTTCCAAGTTTTAGCAAAGACTGGATTCGAAAAAATAAAAGAGAAAAATAAGATGAAGAAAGCGACTAGAGATTTCACTCGAAATAGTATTATCGAAGGATGACTAATTATCAATGTCGCTCTGAAATATTACGATTCATTAACATTGTTCGGGGAAGTTCCATGACGTCCCCCACAAACTAAAAATGTCTTAGTACAACTCAACGCGATCGTTTTCGCGAAAGCCGGAACCAGAGTGGATTACAGCGATGGCGCCGTCATTTCCAAAATAGCTGATCACTTCCAAAGTTCCTTTTAAGCGACCTGGAACTCGGCCGATATGACTGCCACTTTCCGGATCGTACACATCATCACCATCTTCTGTAACCTTTAAGAGATCACCGACCTGCAAACCGGAGACACGACCGACATTGAGATAAATACGGTCGCCGTTGATCGCAGCAATGCGGCCTTCCCATGAAACTTTATCCAAAGAGGCTAGAACCTGGGGAGTGAAATCCAAGAATGCATCTTTAACGATGATCTCAACCATCTCAGGATTGTTCGCTAAGAATTTATCTGTTTCAACTCTTTCGGCAACGCGAACACCTTGTTCTTCCACTGTAACCGTTTTTACTGTGTTGAAAACTTCACGACCCGAGCGTCCAGTTACAACACGAACTTGAGCTACGACTTCAAACGCTGTCGTGAGATGACGAACAACACCGACATTGTCGGCCTTGCGTTTAATACGAATATCTTGAATCTTTCCTTCAAGAACTGCGTTCACACCCATCGCTTGCGCCGCTTTGGCTACATCCTGAAGTTTGTACTGACCTGCTTCCATCATCTTAGAAAGATCCAGGTTCAATTCCTTACTATCCAACGCGATGACTTCACCTGTGCGATTTAAATCCGCAATAAATGCCGAACGGGCTTTGTCTCTAAACTCTTGCGGACGTTTGTCAGAAGAATCCAGGAACGGAAGAACCATCAAACGCTTGCGTGGAGAGGAATCGTCTTTACGTGCCTCATAACTCACATCCTTAATTTCACGACGCATCGTCGGCTGGCTGCGATCAAAGGTTGTACAGGAAACCAACGATAAAAGAGAAAGAGCTAAAACGAAACCTTTCACGATCGCACCTCCTATTGTGCCCACTTAAGAACGATCTCGTCACTTTGTTCAGAGATCTTAGAAAGCTTCTTGCCTTCAATATCCAAGGCCTCAAGCTTGGCCAAAAGCTCCGGTGCTGCGATAGACGTATCCACTTCAAAACTCACAGCCTCAGAACTGACCAAACGCTCACGAATATTTTTCACTTGAGTGATTTGAGAACGGATTTTCTCTTTAAGACCTTCCATCATCGGAAGCGCATTGCGGCCACGCACTGTCAAACGAATCACTGATGTTCCTAAAGAACCTCTTTGCCATGCTTCAAGGACTTGCGAAGCCAGATCATTCGCTGTCGTTTCAATCACCTCGCGAAGTTTTTTATCAACAGCACTTTCCAAAGAACCGGCTTCTGTATCAAAACGACGAGACACATCGGCAATAGCGCGACCATTGCTGACTTGAGTCGCTGTCAGACGAATTTCAATACGGTAGTTGTTACCGCGTTCACCTTTATTCAGAAGCACCTGACCATCAATCAACACAGGCGCATTGAAATACTGTGCAAAGAATTGCGCATCTTCACCGCTCGCGATTTTTTCATTCTGAAAATCAGCCGGAACATTCATTCCAAGACCTGATTCAATCGGTTTAATCACATAAAAATTATTTTTTTGGAAAGAGTTGCGAAGAGATTCTTCCAACAAACGACCTTCTTTCACCAAGAAACCCTGTTGGTTTTTATCTAAAGGCAACCACCAGCGGTAACTGCGCCCCTGTACACGGTCCACCCAACTAATCACTGGCAAAACCACAGGAATGGCGTCGTTTTCATTTAACAATGAATTTTCCTGAAGCATTTGCTTTAGGTCTCTTAAAGACACTTTCAATGCCACAGACATTTTAAACTCTTCACCTTCTTGATTGATCGGTGAAGGCTTCACGAATGGAATATAGCGCGCAGAGTTTTTAATAACCTTTGAAGTGATTAAAGACTTGTTCTTAAGAAATCTTTCTTCACCAATCAGTTCCTTGATAATGTCTTCAGACACTTTCACGGCCGCCTGATCCTGAATGTCTTTACGGGCTCCCTGTGGAGTTTTTTCTTTAGAGACACCCGAAAAGGTTCTATCCACAAGTTCGGTTTGTTGAGCTTTTGCTGGACCATTTAAAAAGAACACACATGCTGCTGCAACCATCAAAGCTAATTTCATTTCAACTAACTCCTCAACTCAATAAAATCAGTACGGCCAAATAGGGAATGCACACCTTCAAAGAAATCATTATTCACACTGATTCCCGGTGCATCTGTCATTTCCATTAATACCTTGCGGTTCACTTCAGGAACTTCAATTTCCAAGCTGACTGTCGTTGTGCCTGGATAATCCTTCATCAACGATTGTAATCTTGGATAGTCGTTAGGATCAATTTTATCTAGACGCAAAACCATACGTTTTGTCTTCTTAAGGATGTCTTCCATCGGAGACACCGTATCGACCATGATTTTGGCGTTACCTTCTTCGACCTCAAGACCTCCGCCGATCAAGACCGGCCTTTCATCGCGAAGCTGCATTTCAAAGCGCGCAAAAGAATCCGGGAAAATCACAAGCTCACAGCTTCCAGTAAGGTCTTCGACCTTTCCAAAGGCCATGCGCGTACCTTTTTTCGTAATCAACTCACGAAGCTCGGTAATAAGACCTGCCACCACGACGCGTTTTTTGCCCGCATCACGATTCTTCCAGTCTTTTTTGGCTGCTTTCATTGCTTCCGCTTCAGGAGATCCTGGAGCCGGCATCTGCGCCGGAAGATCGGCCACTTTGCAGGAAGTCCAAAGCTCTGACAAAGTATCAAAACCTTTCAATGGATGGTCACTTAAGTAGAAACCCAAAACTTCTTTTTCATAAGAAAGCGAAGCTGTGCGTGACCACGGTTTTGTTTCCTCCAAAGAGACTTTGGTTTCGGTCGAAGGACCTAGGTCAAACAACGAAGCTTGTCCCAACTCTTTGTCTTTCTGAAGACCTTGCGCGCGATCTAGATATTTTTGATAACCAGCCATCAACTGTGCGCGGTGACCACCA
>NZ_CAMLDV010000228.1 GCF_946478835.1 uncultured Bdellovibrio sp.
GCCATTGGCCGTCATGTAATCCCCTGCAATCGGATCCCATGCTGCCGGAATTTCCCAACCCTGGCCTTTTAAAAGAACTTCAGAGCGAAAGGCTGCGCAGGCCTCCACACGGTCCACTTTAACAGAGGAAATTTTTGTGGAATTCATTCGCGCCGCTTTTAATTCAGCAGCGGCGAGGTTCGCTATTGCAATCACCTCGCTTGCAAAACCTGAGACATCAAAAACCGAAGGAAGAATTTTTTCAGGACCAGAAAAAGAAATCTGGTGAATATCATCTCTGTGACCACTTAAAAACTGCCAATAGGAGTTCATATAAAAATCCTATCACGAACTTAGCGGGGATCAATAAATTCAGCGACTTGTTGTGTGACTTTCGGATCTTTAAGAATACGGCGATGTCCTAAATTGGATGTTGTCAAAAGGTGGGCGTGTGGCCACGCTTCTTTTATTTCAAGTGCGGCGGCGTAACCGACCTCTTTGTCTTCTTTGTCATGCACGATCAAAGCTGGAGTCTGTAACTTGCTTCCGATATTGCCGACGTTGAGCTCTTTTGCCGTGAGTCCGACTTTTTGTGCGAGACTTTGCAAAAAATATTTCTGCGCTAAAGGACTAATGGAAATAAATTTTAAATAATCGTCGACCACGACTTCGTAACGGGAAGGTCCTGCGACCAAAACCAATTTTTCAACTTGCAATCCCCAAGAAGCCGCAAGCACCGAACAACCTGCGCCAAACGAATGGGCGATCACCGCTTTAAAAGGTCCCAATTCTTTTTGAGCGCGAATAAGAAATTTTGCATAATCACCAACATTGGTACGCTCACCTTCAGAACTTCCATGAGCAGGGCCATCAAGGGCCACCACGCGGTAGCCTTTTTCCATCAAAGGCTCTGCAAAAGCTCCCATCTGCGTGCCTCGCCCGCTCCAGCCGTGCACAAGAACAACGAGGGGACCTGTTGAAGGCCCCCATTCAAACGCGGCAATACCGCCAGCAAGAGTGTATTTTTTTGAAGACTCAAACCAAGACCTCTCCGACTCAGGTCGCGGAACCCTTGTCGGAGTTAGAAAAAGATCTTCCGCCCAGTAAGCACTTTGTTTCGGAAGCACCCACGAGAAATAACGAATAAAAAGAAACCACAATTTCTGCCTGAGCGAAGGTTCCATAAAACTATCTTTCTACAATAGCAACAACACCCATTCCGCCCGCAGTACAGATCGAGATCAATCCGCGGCCAGAACCTTTTTGCGAAAGCATTTTCGCAAGGCTGGCAAGAATTCTTCCACCTGTCGCTGCAAACGGATGACCTAAAGCCAAGCTTCCGCCGTTGACATTCATTTTTGATCTATCAACAGAGCCCAACGCCTTGCTGCCGAAGTTTTTCTGGCAGTATTCATCGGATTCCCAAGCTTTCAATGTGCAAAGAACTTGTCCTGCGAACGCTTCGTGGATTTCGTAAAAATCAAAATCCTGCAAAGTCAGATTGTTACGTTTTAAAAGGCGTCCTACGGCGATAGCTGGAGCCATCAGAAGACCTTCACCATTCACATAATCCACGGCTGCGTATTCCGCATCACGCAAATAAGCAAGGACCGGGAGATTGTGCTTCTGGGCAAAATCCTCACTGCCAAGAAGAACAGCAGAAGCACCATCCGTTAACGGCGTGCTGTTTCCTGCAGTCAAAGTTCCCGTGCCTGTAAAATCAAAAGCCGGTTTTAATTTCGCAAGCTTTTCGATTGTCGTATCGGCACGAACGAAAGTGTCTTTCTTAAGGCCTTTAAATTCAAAAACCAAATCATTGTAAAAACCCGCTTCATAAGCGCGAGCCGCATTCATGTGACTGTGATACGCCAATTCATCTTGCGCTTCACGAGTGATCTTCCAGTCCTTCACCATCAATTCACAGTGCTGGCCCATAGAAAGACCCGTGCGAGGCTCCTGCACATTGGGGAAACGAGGTTTTAGATACTCGGGTTTTATTTCCGCAAACTTTTTAATTTTCGCAAGCAGCGACGGTTCTTTTTGTGCTTCCATCATGATCCATGAAAATTCATGCGGAAGAACGCCCGCGATATCACTGTTTGTATCCGTACCACCTGCAATGCCGCTTTCAATTTGACCTGAAGCGATTTTCAAAGCGATCTGCGCTGCTGTCTCTAACCCTGTCCCGCAGGCTCTTTGCACATCATAACCAGGCGTGTGTGGATCTAGACCTGAACTTAATAAAGATTCACGCGAAAGATTCCAATCCGAAGCGTTTTTCATCACCGCTCCCAACGAAACATCCCCTAGACGCTCACCCTGAAGATTTGTTTTCGCCACAAGGTCTTTTAACGTCGCCTTCATCAGGTCTTTATTCGACGTTCTTGAATAATGCGTAAACGACTTTGTGAAAGGAGTTCGGGAGCCACCTAAAATCGCAACGGGTCTCATTGTCTTATTATTGCTCATATACATATCCTTTTTATCAGCTTACAGGAAGTTCTTGAAATCTACCTACCAATAGGTAGATAATAAAACAGGACGATAACTAAAGCAAGGAATGTTCATGTATCCCAAAAACGACACGAAAACGCGTGCCATTGATCTCGGCCGCCATTACCTGCAAACACTTGGATTTAATGGATTTAGTTTTCAAACAATCGCCGATGAGCTCGGCATTAAAAAAGCGAGCCTTCATTACTATTTCGCGTCAAAAGAAGATATGGGTTTAGCATTACTCAAAGACTATGAAGATGCTTATGAACGATGGACGACAAAGGTCTCGACTCTGTCTGCTGAAAAAAAACTAGAGCAAATGCTGAATGTTTTTTGCAAGATGGGTTTAGACCATAAAAAGATCTGTCCGGCTGGTGTGCTCTGTGCTGACTTTAACACCCTTCCAAACAATATGAAAAAACGCCTGATCGAGTTTCATCATATTCAACGCCAATGGATGATTGATACCCTCAAGCAAGGCGTTCAGGAAAAATCCTTAAGAAAAGATTTAAGCATTGAAGCGACAGCAGATCTTTTTCTCACCTCCATTCAAGGAGGATTACAAGTGGCGCGCCTTCGCGGAGATATGGAAAGTTTTAAAAAAATGATCCGGCTTTTAATTAAAAATATTTCGACTTAAAAATATCTAACGATTAAAGACTTTCCAGTCTTTAAGATTGTAGCGCGAAAGAATTTTATCAAGCTCGTTGCCAGCACGGGCTTTTTCAAACCACGCCTCCAGATGCTGTGGCAAAAATCCAAATTCAGGCTCTTTGGGATTGCTCACCAGCACTAAAGAATTAAATCCTGTGAGCGACGTAGGCAAAAGCTGCAAAGGCACATGAGCACGTCGAAGCAGAGAATAACGAAGAACGTTGTAATCCCCTAACGCCAAATCCACGCGACGATCACCGATCATTTTTGTCATACGATCTGCGACATCTGAGCCCGTGAGTTTTATCGCTCTTGTTGAATCATCGATACTCAAACTGTTTCCCGATTCACTGCCAAGGTCAGCAAATACGACTTTTTTGTTGCGCACAAACTCGTTATCAATCAAAGGCTCTTTTAAGCCTGGAGAAAGCAAAGCTCCCGTGTAACTCACCCCAAGATTAGGCCCCACAACACGAATGTCCGGAAGATAGCGAACCATGTAGCGCGGGCCAATAATGTAGTTCACTCTTTGCGCCTGCAAAGCAGAAACAAGTCTGGTGTTGGGGATACTTTCCAACTCCACGGTAAAACCGTGCAGTTTGGCGACAGCCGTAAGAATATCGTAGATATAACCGCCCCAAACGCCGGGACTTCTATGGGGTGCTGGGCTCGAGCGGCTGCCGTTTCTTCGACCCGCGCCTGGCTTCGTCGATCACCATGCGCGGCCACCAGATCATGCGCCAGACTCGCGCGTTGATCGAAGCCAAGGGCTATGAGGTGATCTACGGGGATACCGACTCCACCTTCGTCTGGCTCAAGGGCGCCCATGGCGAGGAGGCTGCGGCACGCATCGGCCGCGAGCTGGTAACCCAGGTCAACCAGTGGTGGCGCGAACACCTGCGCCAGCAGATGAACCTGGATAGCGCGCTAGAACTGCAGTTCGAGGTGCATTACCGGCGCTTCCTGATGCCCACCATCCGTGGTGCCGATGAAGGCAGCAAGAAGCGCTACGCCGGGCTGGTGCTGCGGGCCGATGGCAGCGAGGAGATGGTCTACAAGGGCCTGGAGTCGGTGCGTACCGACTGGTCGCCGCTGGCCCG
>NZ_CAMLDV010000229.1 GCF_946478835.1 uncultured Bdellovibrio sp.
AAGATATTTAATCCTTTTTTCACGACAAAAGGAGTCGGTAAAGGAACCGGCATGGGCCTAAGTATTTCCCACGGAATCGTTCAGTCACACAATGGCGATATCGTCATTGACGAAGATTCACCTCACACTTGTTTTAAAATCCGTTTGCCGCAGGTGACTCAAGCTAAGGTGGCGTAAACGAATTACGACCAGGCTGCTGTCATCTCAATTTGGCCGTGGCCTTTGCATATTTCTCCTAGGCGCCAGGCTTTGACTTTGTTTTCGTGCAGGTGACTTAAAACGGAAACTGCTTGGTCTTTTTTTATCAGAAGAGTAAAGCCCACCCCCATGTTGAATGTGCGGAAAAGTTCCTCTTTGGAAATATCGACTCTTTGAAGAATTGTTTTAAAGACCGGAGCCATTTCGGCTGTCGTCGGCCAGTAATTGATTTCGTAATCGAAGTTTTCGCTCATGCGCGGAATGTTGTCGAGGCCCCCGCCCGTCATGTGAGCTGTTGCGAGCAAGGCTGTTGGGAATTTTTTGCGCAGATCTTCGAAAATTTGTACGTAGATTTTTGTGGGCTCAAGAAGTTCTTTCATGAGTTCCGTTTCTTCGTCTTTTACAAGTTTGCGTAAAAGAGAATAGCCGTTAGAGTGAAATCCGCTCGAAGCAAGACCAATGAGAACATCGCCTTCACTCATGCGTTCTTCTGAGAACATTTCTTCGGGAGCCAGATCCCCGACACTAAAACCTGCGAGATCATATTCTCCGTCTTGATAGACTCCGGGCATTTCGGCTGTTTCGCCACCGATTAAAGCCATGCCGGATTGTTTGCAGCCGTCGACCATTCCTGCGATGAGTTCCTCACTGACGCGCGTGTCGAGTTTTCCGAAGGCCATGTAATCTAAGAAAAACATCGGACGCGCGCCTACACAGAGAAGATCATTCACGCACATGGCGACTAAGTCGATACCGATGCCGTGATGTTTATCCACTTTTTGCGCGAGTTTGAGTTTAGTACCCACACCGTCCGTGCAAGATGCGAGATATTTTTTGTCGTTCAATTTGTAAACCGCGGCGAATCCACCGATTCCTTGAAGGACTTGATCGTTAAAGGTCGTTGGGACCAGTGATTTGATACGATCTACAAAGGCATCGGCTTTGTGGACGTCGACTCCGGAAGTTTTATAATCAATCGACTTAGACATTTTTTATCTCCTCAGTTTTTTAAATACAAATTCGTGGCAAGCTGCGTTTCAAAAAGGTACGGCGTACCTCAATGAAGAAAGTGGCGGCGGCCTGTGAACATCATGGCTATTCCGAGCTTGTCGGCTTCGGCGATGACCTCGTTGTCTTTGACTGAGCCTCCTGGTTGAACGATGTATTTCACTCCGAGTTTTGCTGCGACTTGCACCGAATCAGCAAAGGGAAAAAATGCATCGGAAGCTAAAACCACATCGGACACGTCTTTGATGTTTTTATCCTGCAGTCTTGAAGTGATCAGTTTTTCGATGCAATCAATGCGGTTGGTTTGACCTGAACCCATTGTGAGAAGCTCAAACTCAGGACCTTCTTGGCGGCACAAAGCAATGGCGTTGCTCTTGAGGTTTTTCACGGCAAGCATTGCAAATCCTGCCAGATGTTTTTTATCTTCGGCAAAATTATTTTTTGTGACGACTTTGCTTTGTGAAAGATCGAAGGTGTCTTGTTCTTGAACTAAGAGGCCACCTTCAATAGAACGCACATTCCATGACGGTTTCGTTTGCAGATTTAATTCCATCACTCGGCAGTTTTTCTTTAGTTTTTCGCGGGCACCTTCTGCGAAAGACGGAGCCAAAATCACTTCGACAAACTTTTCTGAAAAGAAAGCGGCGACTTCTTCTGTGACTGCGAAATTCAGAGCGATGATTCCGCCGAAAGAACTTTTCTCGTCACCTTTCCAGGCTTTTTCTAAAGCGCGAAGTGGTGTTTCTGCGATCGCCAATCCGCAAGGCGTATTATGTTTCACGACGACGGCTGTGGATAAAGATTTGTTCCCCTGCCAATTGTGCACGTCTTGCAAAGTCTTAAGAGCGAAATCAGAATCCAGATAGTTGTTGTAAGACATCTCTTTACCTTGAAGAGAACGCGCGTGTGCGAGACCTTCTTGAAAAGGATCCTTCATGACAAAGGCTTTTTGATGAGGATTTTCACCGTAGCGTAAAGCGTCCCCTGTGCTTTGAGTTAAAAAGCCCGCGATAGCCAAATCATAGAACGAAGTCATGGTATAAACGCGAGCCGCGCATTTTTGACGGAACTCAAAACTTGTTGTTCCATTTTTCTCTGTGAATTCTTTTTGGAATTCTTCGTATTGAGAAGGTTCGCAAAGAACTGTCACCGAACGAAAGTTTTTTGCTCCAGCACGTAGAAGTGTGGGGCCTCCGATATCGATGTTCTCAATGCATTCCTCAAAGCCCGCCTGTTTTTTTAGAGTTTCATGAAATGGATATAAATTCACAACGACCAAATCTATCGGACTGATACCAAGCTTAGCGGCTTGTTCAATATCTTGCGGGTCCTCTCGACGAAACAAAAGTGACGAAGCGATTTCAAAGCTGATGGTTTTCATGCGGCCTTGAAAGGCTTCACCTTTGCCACTTAAAGTTTCTACCGGTGTGACTTTAAGTCCTGCTTCCATCAAGGTTTTTGCTGTGCCACCACTGGCGATGAGTTCTACGTTTTTTGCAGCCAGAGCTTTTGCTAAAGGAAGCAAACCCGTTTTATCAGAGACGCTCAAAAGAGCTCTGCGAATGGATGTCATCTTTCACTCCTTAAATAATTCACGGCACTTTTAAAAAACTCCAAACCCCATGCTTTGCCTTCAAAAGGCAGATGCCAATCATGAAGAGCAGCTTCGGGATGCGGCATGAGTGCAAATACCAAACCGGAAGCATCGCAAACACCGGCGATCTGCGCTGCTGCACCATTCACGTTTTCTTTGTATTTTAAAACGGTCTGATGATTTGCCTGAAGACGGTTCAAGGTTTTTTCATCCTGGCAGACGAAACGGCCTTCACCGTGACGAATGGGAAGTACAAAATCTTGAGGGAGTGTTTTCGTCCACACACAAGGGGATTTTTCATCTCTTTCCAGCTCCACCCAACGGTCGATAAAATGTCCTTGTTCGTTTTTTACTAGAGCACAGCTTCTTTGAAAATCAGCATCCGGAAGAAGGCCCAAGCGCACCAAAGTTTGAAAGCCGTTACAAATTCCTAAAACCGGCTTCGTTTTTACGAAATTTTGTAATTCCGCTTTCAAAGTATTTTCTAATTTCAGAGCCAGGATTTGCCCGCTCCCCAAATGATCGCCAAAAGAAAATCCTCCCGGAAAAACCATTGCTTGGTAGTTTTGCGAACTCTGCGGATTTTTTAAAAGTTCATTTACATGAACTTTGCACGCTTCACCACCAGCAAGCTCAATCGCGCGCGAAGTTTCGTTTTCACAGTTAATTCCGTCGCCCCAGAGGACTAAGAACTTAGGCTTCATAGACATTTTGCACTCCTTGAGCCCAAATAGTTTGGATGTCTTTTAACGGTGTTCGCATTTCTTCCCCGGCAAATTTGTACTTAAGCTGAGAGGAGTCTGTGACTTTTCCTAAATGCAAAACATGTCCTTTAAAATGATTTTCAAAAGACGTTTTTTGATTTGGTGGAACACTGACGATAAACATGGACCCTGTTTCAGACCATAATTGATTCCACGTCAGAGCGGTGAGATCTACATCCGCACCGAGATCATTCCCGAAGCAAGACTCTGCCAATGCTCCCATCAAACCGCCTTCTGAGATGTCATGACAGGATGAAAGATATCCTTTTTGAATACCCTGATAGATTTTTTCATAAAGAGCCGCATTCCCATTCAAATCCGGATATTCAGGGTTGAGCGTTTGTTCTTCGGTAAATTCTTGTGCGAGAGCGGATCCGCACAAACTCTGTGTCAAAGTTCCGAGAACATAAATTTCATCGTCTGCTTTTTGGAAAAATCCCGGAGTTGTTTTTTGCGCGTCAGGAATTTGACCGATGGCTGTCACTAACAATGTCGGCGGCACCGAAATTTTGACGGTGTCTCCTGATTTTGTTTTACCGATAAAGTCATTTTTCATGCTGTCTTTACCACTAACAAACGGAGCCTTGAAAGACTGAGCCGCATTGTAGAGCCCTTCACACGCACGTACTAATTGCGCCATTTTGTGAGAAGCATCGGGGTT
>NZ_CAMLDV010000230.1 GCF_946478835.1 uncultured Bdellovibrio sp.
TGAACAAATGAACAAATGAACAAATGAACAAATGAACAAATGAACAAATGAACAATGGATTATTTTTTACTGCCAAATGGAAGTGGATTTTTTCTTGTACAGCTGTGCGGATATCTTTGTGGGCCGTCCGTCCTTGAGAAGGCTGTTTCCTGGCCGTCGTGGCCAGGAAAGGAAGGTATAAAGGGATGATTTTTTTGTTTTTTGTTATTTGCTTTTTGCTCTTTTATTTTTGGAAGATCCCTTTTTCCAAAATTTTAAATTCTCCCCCGCTACTCTCCCCTGACGAGCACGATGCTCGTCAGGAAGGCCTTCTCATGGATGGAGGACGCTCGTGCTATTGTTTCTGCTATTAATAGCAAACAACTCCGCACACCACTGCCAAATGGAAGTGAAAAGTTGGAGTTCATTTGTTAGCAGCAATAGACAGATAGAGTGAGTGAGTATATATGATGTATAAAAATCACTGCTGTCCAAGAGTTCTTAGAAGAAAATTTCCCTTACACACTCGAAGATACAAAAATCCACCGCAACTTCTTGCGCGAAAAACCCGAGCCCACTCACCTTCACGTCCTAGGGAGTGGCCAGAAGTTCGGCAGTAAGAAGGAACTTCCCAAAAGTACGCGTACTTAGCTGGTAATGAGTTTGAGAATCTTCCGGAAAGTGTCGAGAGGTTCTACAGAAGAAAATTTTTTTGAAAATGAATGATTCTGCAACTCTCTATAATTTCAAATACTTAGCGTGTCTCACAATAAGACTACTTAAAAATAAAAAAACAAAATCAGGCAGTTATCGCAAATTTCAGTTTCTCGTGGATTTGAACGAAACTGATTTCATCGCAAAGCATGGTGGGGCTCAGGAGGGCATAACCGTATGATTAATCAAGTCGCACGCAAAGCAATAGTAATGGCTTCAGCTGTGGCACTGTTTGCAGGATGCAACAAGAGTTCAAGCTCTTATTCCCTCCTCACGGACGCCAATGATTACAAACAACAAGCTGTCTTCATTCCTAAGAAGATTGATATCTTGTGGGTGATCGATAACTCCGGCTCCATGGAAACTTCGCAAAACAATTTGGCTTCCAACTTCCAAGCGTTCATCAATCGTTTCAATCAATACAACTATGACTTCCACATGGCAGTAACAACTTCGGATGCTTGGGAAAAACAATTTCATTCAGACAGTCTTAAGGCCCGCATCAGGGATGGCGCGGTTCTTCAGTCAAATCCAAAGATTGAAACTCATTCAGGCGTGTTCGTTATGGATAAGAACACTCCTAATATGAACAATGTGTTCACAACAAACATCAAGCAAGGAACGCTTGGTAATGGTGATGAGCGCGTGTTTGAAAGTTTCAAGCAAACTTTGCTTGAGCCCTGGAATGTGGCCTTCCGTCGTGATGATGCCTTTTTGGCAGTTATTATCGTGAGCGACGAAGAAGACTTCTCAGGCTCCTCTGAATCAGCGTTCGAAGATGCTTCTAAAAACTATACCGTACAAAGCTACGTGGATTTCCTGGATACTTTCACAAATGCAGCAGTGAATGGTAAAAACTATTCCGTGAGCGTGATCTCTGTGCCAGACACCGCTTGTAAAAATCAACTTTCAACAGATGGTTTCGCACGTAAGATTTCGACTCGCCTTCCACAGCTTGCTGACTTAACTGGCGGTGTGAAAGGTTCATTGTGCTCGAACTTCGGCGACACATTGACTTTGATCTCTGACTCTATCATCCAACTTTCAGCTGTGTTTAAACTCAGTCGTGAACCTCAAGAAGATACAATCAGCGTTGTGGTTGACGGTGTAGTTATCAACAAAGATGCAACTAACGGTTGGACTTACAATGCAACTGACTTGACGATCACCTTCCACGGAAGTTCCGTGCCTGGTGCAAACGCCAACATTCAAATCGACTACTATCCGAAGTCGATTAAACTCTAAAAGGATTTAGTATGGGTGGGGTACAAGCAGCGACAAATACAGCTCAGTGGTATATCCTTCGTGGGGAAATGAAATACGGTCCCTACGAATATAGATCCCTGATCACGATGATCCAAAATGGGGAGCTCTTTGACTACAACTATGTATGGGCTTCTCACTTGGACAATTGGACTCTTGTAGGCGATCTGCAAGATTTTTCAAAAGACCGTTTGTGCCGTTTGATCGAAACAAAAGATCATCTTTCCGGCGCTTTCAAAGACCGTAAATTTCCTCGCGTGGATCTTGTGACTCCTATTTATGCTCACAATGAACACAACTTCTTTGACGGACAAACTTTGAGTGTGAGTGAAAATGGAGCATTGGTTCTTCTTAACGATCCATTGCTGCAACTCGGACAACAAGTATTAATTCATTTTAGAACATCTGAGGCAAATCCTCAGAGCTTCAACGTGCTTTGTGAAATTGTTCGTAAGAACTTCTCAAAGCAAAGACTCAACGTAAAATCAGGTTTGCATTACGCAGTTCGTTTCCTCCAAGTGCAAGACCAAGGCAAGACTCAGTTAACAAAATGGACACGCGGTGGCGTTTCCAAGGAGGAAACAAATGGCATTCTTAAAGTTCATGAATGATTCTGGCTTCGTAGGCTGGTGTATTCTATTGGTGGGAATTGGCGCTCTAGTTCTCGTGGCAGAACGCGCACGCGCACTTTATAAAGACTACGGCATGAATGTCGAAGAGTTCATGGGTAAGATTCAAAATCTTATTCTCGCTAAAAAAATGGACGAGGCTTTACTTCTTTGTGCACAGCTTGAGAAAAAACCTTTGGCGAGCGCATTCAAAACAATCATCGAGAAAGCAGATCGTGACGACGATACGATCTTCCAAGCTCATGACATTGCTTTGAGTGAAAATATGCCGCTTTACACAAAACGTCTGCACTATCTTTCAATGCTTGCCAACGTCGCAACGTTGATGGGTCTTCTTGGTACGATCCACGGTCTTATCCTTTCGTTCCAAGCGGTTGCAACTGCGGACCCTGCACAAAAACAAACATTGCTCGCGCATGGTATCTCCGTTTCGATGTATACGACAGCTTTGGGTCTTGCCGTGGCGATTCCAGCGATGGTGTTCTTCTCTTTCTTGACGGCCCGTCAAAACCAATTGCTTGAGCAATTGACTGAGAAGTGCGGAAAACTAGCAGAGCTTTTGACTAGCGCCCATATCCCTAACCTGACTCGCCAAAACGTGTTCCCTGATCACGTAACGGCTCCGACAGCGACTCCTCCGTCTCCTGGTTCAAAAGCTTCCTAAGGGAAGCTTTTGGGTGAGCGGTGGAACCTTATCAAGGATGGGATAATTTATGAGACGCATGAAAAAGATCAAAATTAATCATCACAGTGAGTTCGAGTTGGACTTGGCTCCGCTCCTTGCCGTGATGGTAAAACTTGTTCCGGTTCTTCTGCTTTCTTCTGCCTTCGTGCAAATGATGGTGATCGAAACAGAACTTCCGCAAGTCGTCAGCGAAGCGATTCAACGCCAGGATCAACAACCAACTCCAACAAGTGTGGCGATTGAAGTCGACGCTAAAGACGGTATCAATATCGTTGTGACTGAAAAAGGTAAAGATCAGGTCGAAAATATTCCTCTTAAGAATGGCGCCTTTGATTACCCGACTTTACACCAAAAATTAGTTGCAGTTAAAAAAGCACACCCAGAGATTTTCAAAATTGAACTCAACCCTGATGGCAAAGTTCCTTACAACGAAGTCGTCAAAGTCATGGATGAAGCTCGTCAGTCTCGCGACAACACTATCAAGTTCCCTGTGTTCGATACCAAACAAGGTAAGAACGTAGAAACGAACTATATGTTTCCAGAGATCATCTTCGCCAATATGATGGAGGGCTAAGATATGTCACGTCGTCGTAGATTTGAACCAAAAGTAAATCACAACTCGACTTTCACTTTGAATATTACATCCATGACGGACATGTTCGTCCTCTTGCTGGTGTTCTTGTTGCAATCTTACTCCACGTCAGATGTGCAAATTAACCCAGTGAATGGATTGCGTCTGCCTAGTTCTGCATCCCTTGTGAATCCAACAGAGGCTGTGAAGATTTCACTTTCACAAGATGAGTTGAAGATTGATGAAACCAAGATCGC
>NZ_CAMLDV010000231.1 GCF_946478835.1 uncultured Bdellovibrio sp.
AGCAGGGCTTGTGAAAAGCTTATATTGCGGGCTTTCGTTGGGGCATGGATCATGGATATGAAGCCATCACTGAAATGGATGCGGATTTTTCTCACCGTCCTGAAGATTTAGGACCGTTGCTTAAAAAGTTAGAAACCAATGATTTTGCAGTGGGTTCTCGTTATATTGAGGGCGGTCGCACGGTCAACTGGGGTCTTATGCGTAAGATCATCTCTCGCGGTGGTGGTATCTATGCGCGCTTGATCTTGGGCTTTCCTTTGAACGATTGGACCGGCGGATTTAATGCTTGGAAGAAAGAAGTTCTTCAAGGCATTGATCTTTCAACGGTAGAGTCTAACGGTTACAGCTTTCAAATTGAGCTTAAATATAAAGCGATGAAAAAAGGTTTTAAAGGTGCGGAGTCGCCGATTGTTTTTGAAGATCGCCGAGTTGGTCAAAGCAAGATGTCGCTAAAGATTGTCGTTGAGGCCTTCTATCGTGTTTGGCTCATGCGTTTTAAATAAAAGGCTTTGCCTTCTTTTTATAGCACTTCTTTTTCCTGTGTTGTCGTGGGCGGCGGCTCAGCAGGCGACGGTTATTACTGATGGCGCTTTGATTTATCAAGATGCGGATTTTGATGCTCCGGTGATTCAGACTTTGAAGCGCGGAGGCGTTTACAATATTTCTACGGGCAAAAAAGGGCCTTTCTATAAAATTCGTTTAAAGCCGGGGACAGTCGGTTGGATTGCTGACACCGATTTGAAGATGGGCGTTGTGAAGCTGGCGCCTCCTCCGGAAGAGAAAAAACTTTTTGATAAAAAAGAAGAACGTAAAAAACCTTTCTTTGCCACTCGCTACCGTGGACCTGCGCTCGATTTTATTAACTTCACGGAAGATACCCTGGGGAAAGAGCGCTCAGAGTATTTGCCTTTTTACGGTGTTAAATTTAACGGTTTTAATACCATCATCAGTGGTGAGATTTACGCTGAAGGCAATATCATGTTCCATGTTGGTGCTCCTAGCTACTACACGGATGTGACGAAAAAAAGTGCCGACGGATTTATTTTTATTTCAAACTTTCTTTTGCAAACCGTAAGTCCGATGAGCAAATCGAATTTGTTTTATTACGGATTCGGTCCCATGTTTAAATACTCGCACTTCACATTGGAAGTTCCGAACGGCACAAAGACATTAAGCTACTCCGCAGATGATATGAACCTGGGCGCGGTTTTTAATGTCGGCATGGCTTTCCGCTTAGGCAGTCTTTCTTTGCGCACAGACGCAAAATACTACTGGGAGCGAGTGAAGTACTATGGTTTCGGCCTGAATCTTGGCTGGGAATTCTAAGTTTTTCCTTTATAATGCGACTTCTTTGATGTAAACGAAGCCTCGTCAGCTTGAGGGGGCTTTTTAGATGCGTATTTTTTCTTTGTCGTTCCTGCTTGTTCTTTTTTCTCTAACTACTTTTGCCGCAGATATTGAACCGTATTTTGAAGCTTTGAAGCAATCCGGTGCGAACTTTGAACCGGATGGAGCCATCTGTGAACAAGTGGCTCGTCTGGCCTTGGCGACACAGTATCCTGACAAAGACTTCTCTCTTGCCAGTGGCATTGAATACGACGCGGGCGGCATGACGCTGGGAGAGCTCGATGTTCTTGTTATCAATCGTGCGACACAGAAAGTAGTTCTAGTTACGGAAGTAAAGTGCTGGAAGAATTTAAAGCAAGCTTTGGATAAAGTGGTATCGCAAAGACAGCGTTTCATTTGGAATTTGACGAAATTTCCTCAAAAGATGCATTTCGTTTCTTATTCAGAATTGGATTTAAAAGCCGAACAGTTTGACGCCGCGACGGAATATCGTTCGATCTCTCAGTTGGGTGGCGTTAAATATGGTTTTGATATGGAGCTTGATTTAACGCTTTCTGAGTTTAGAGCGCTGCGTATGAAACTGCTTAAATGTCAGGCATGGGGAGAGTGCGCACGCGCTGCGCAATAGGTGACTTGGGAGGGAATCTCATGCAGATTCCTTCCATGTCTATTCAAGTTTTACCTCCTGAAGTCGTCGATCAAATTGCCGCTGGCGAAGTGGTGGAGCGTCCTGCCCACCTCGTTAAAGAACTTGTAGAAAATAGTATTGATGCTGGCGCTACAAGAGTTCACGTTGAATTCTTTGATGGCGGTCGTATCGTGAAAGTGATCGACAACGGCAAAGGCATGTCGCCGGAAGATCTTCCCAAAGCTCTGGAAAGATTTGCTACTAGTAAAATTTCAAAAACAGATGATCTTTGGAAGCTTCGCACTTTCGGATTCCGTGGGGAAGCATTGGCGAGTATTGCGGCCGTCAGTAAATTGACTCTGACATCTCGTCGCGAAGGTGATGAACAAGCTCATCAGTTGATTAGTGAATACGGACGTAAGAAGCACATTGATAAAGTCGGCGGCTCGCAAGGTACAACGATTTTGATCGAAAATCTTTTCGACAATACACCTGCGCGTTTGAAGTTTTTAAAATCAGACGCAGCGGAAAACACGGCGATTAAAACAACTCTCAAAGCCATGGCGCTTTCTCACTTCGATGTTGAATTCCGCATTCAGGAAAACGGCAAGCTTGTGAGTTTTTGGCCTGCTTGTAAAAACCGCAAAGACCGTGTTGAGCAAATTCTAGAAATCAAACCACTCTTTGAAGGCGAAGCGACTCGCGAAAACGTGCGCGCTTATGCGGTGTTTGCGGATCCTCACAATGTCGCGAAGACAGCAAAAAACATCTGGCTCTTTGCGCAGAATCGCTGGATTCAAGATCGCAGCCTGCAAGCGGCCGTGAATGAAGCCTATCGCAGTCTTCTTATGCACGGTGAATATCCGATCGCGGTCGTGTGGGTTGAAGTCGATCCGGATTGTGTCGATGTGAATATTCATCCGACAAAATCACAAGTGAAATTCCAAGAGCCTTCGTTGGCGTTCCGTGCGGTGGCAGGAGCTTTAAGATCCACATTGGAGCAAGCGCCTTGGCTTGCTGAATCGCAAAGACCTCGTCCTCCGCAGCCACTTTCCGATGTGTCAGCGGCGGATTATCCTTCAACACAAGGTCTTCCGAATTTTGCAAATGCGCCGATGCCCAAAGAAAATCTGGCTTTCCAAGACGCCTCTTTGAGTGCGACACAATTTCAGAAAAAAGAATTTAATTTTCCTAAAGCGACAATCAACGAACCAAAAATTGATTACCAAACTTTGGCGGAGGCCGCGGCTTCACGTGAAGAAATCGCCACTCAGCCAATGGCACCGATGAAATCTGCTGAGCCCGAGGCTCCGCGCGGATATTGGTCGTCACTGGAAGTTTTGGGGCAAGCGAATCTCACCTACATCGTGACTCAAGCGCGCGATAAAATCGTTTTCGTTGATCAGCACGCCGCTCATGAACGCGTGGTTTTCGAGAAGCTTATGAACGCGTGGAAGGGTGGCAAAGTTGATGTGCAGGATTTCCTATTTCCACTCGCCATTGATATGTCGCCGGAAAAAGTCGAAGCTCTTTTAGGAATTGCGAAAGACATCGAACGCCTTGGAGTTCATATTGAATCTCTTGGCCCCGGCACGATCGGTGTGAAAGCTGCGCCACTGATGATTAAAGAATCTATTCTAAGCACTGTGCTTGATAAAATGGCGAATGAAATCGTCGAACAAGGCGGAAGTTATTCTCTGGAGCGCGTTGTTGGCGACATTTGCGCAACGATGGCTTGCCATTCGGTTGTGCGTGCAGGACAAGCGCTCGGAATTGACCAAATGAAAAGTCTTTTAAGAGATATGGATATGTTCCCGTTAAGCAGTTTCTGCCCGCATGGCCGTCCTGTGAGCGTGGAATATCCTTTCTACAAACTTGAAAAAGATTTTGGTCGAATCGTTTGATGAAGAATCCGCGCAAGCCTGTGATTTTTGTCGTGGGAGCCACGGCCACCGGAAAATC
>NZ_CAMLDV010000232.1 GCF_946478835.1 uncultured Bdellovibrio sp.
CAAATGAAATATTTAATGTGTAGCGAAGGTCGGTGCCCTTGGCTTGTTGACGGCGAGCGCGTGCACCGGCAGCTCCACCTGGGCCGCGGGCATTTCCAAAAATTTCGCCAAAGACATCACCGAAGATGTCCTGGAAAGGATCTCCACCATTGTTTCCCGCGCCGTGTGTTCTGCCGAAACCACCAAAGCCGCCAGCGCCGCCGAAAGGTCCGCCCGCACCACCGAAACCTTGTTGGGCTCCGGCGTGTCCGAACTGATCATACATTTCGCGTTTTTTTGTATCGCTCAATGTATCGTAGGCTTCGCTGATCTCTTTGAATTTCTCTTCGGCTTTTTTATCGCCGGGATTTTTATCCGGGTGAAACTGCATCGCAAGCTTGCGATAAGCTTTCTTGATCTCGTCTGCCGTCGCAGTTCGTGAGACACCCAAAATGGAGTAGAAGTCTTTTTTAGACAATCAACACCCTCTTACTCTGGTTTTTTCGCGACAATCACTTGTCCTGTGCGAATAACCTTGTCGTGAAGTTTATAAGGTTTTTTAAATACGCGAGCGATATGTCCTGGAGGCACTTCATTTGTAGGCTCTGCACCTAACGCTTCATGCACAGCCGGATCAAACGGCGCACCTTGAGAAGGGATTTCCTGAACAGCATTGCGTTGCAAAAGAGATCTCAACTCTTGGGCGGTCATTTCAATGCCTTGTTTGAAAGTTGAGAAGTTCTCAGGACCCACATTTGTAGAAAGAGCGCGTTCGAAATTATCAACAACCTCTAAAAGCTCGCGGATAAAACGTTCGCCTCCGTATTTTGTCAGCTCAGAGCGCTCTTTGATGGCGTTACGTTTATAGTTTTCAAACTCCGCACGAAGGTAAAGATAATCGTTTTTGAACTTCTCAGCTTGTTCTTGAAGCTTTTGAATTTCTGAAGCGCCTTCACCAGATGGAGGATTGGAGTTTTGAGAGTTGTTTTCTTCAGACATGACACTTCCTTTCGCAATACTTAAGATTGTGTATTGATTAGGGATTGTCAATGCGGGCTAGGCCATAAAAGTTGTTTAGATTTCGCCCTCTAAAAACGTCAATTCTTGGAAAACTTTATTGCTTAAAACAAGGCCTTCGCGCGTGAGCGACCAATGCCCATTGTCATGTTGAACCCATGCTTTTTGTTCAAGACCCTTTAGAAGACTTTGAACCTTTTCACTAACGTGAGCCGGAAACTTTTGAGCCAATTGTTCAACATTGAGTCCGCGCATTAAACGCATCGAAGTATGACAAAAGTCCGTAAGCGCTTGATGCATTTCAAGAGCCTCATATTGCGCAGATGGCAAATGCAAGGCTGGTGAAGTGAATTGTTGTCCTTCAAACGCTAGGATTTGTTTTTGGTACTCACCGATGGAATTGATATTCCAATAGCGCGTGCCCCAAGCGGATTCCTTTGTGTAAGAGTGCGCACTGAGTCCCAATCCCCAATAAGGTTCATCCACCCAGTACAACAAATTGTGTCGTGATTCATATCCAGGAATCGCGAAGTTGGAAATCTCGTATTGCTTAAAACCCTTTGCCGTCAGTTCATCGGCGATGATGTCAAACATCTCCACTTGTTCATCATCAATAGGGCGACCTTTTGAAAGTGGATGTCCATCTGGAACCGTGAGGCAATAAGGGCTGATATGTTTTGCCCCTTGTTCGATTGCAATCTTCACGTCGTTCTTAAGACCCTCAACAGTTTGTGATGGCAGCGCAAAAAGAATATCAAAACTGAAATTCAGATTGTGGGCTCGCAAAAGGTCCAGGGTTTCGAGCGTCTGTTTTGCGTTATGCTCACGGTTCACCATTTTTAACAAACGGTCATCGAAAGTTTGAGCACCTACAGAGAAACGATTTACTCCGTGGTCCAAATAGATTTTCAATTTCTCTTCATTGATCGTCGCGGGATTTATTTCGATGGTGATTTCAGTGTCGGGTCTAGTTGTGTACCCATAGCTACCCAGCTCTTTGATAATAGCTACAATGAGAGGAGCAGGGATCAAGCTCGGTGTTCCGCCGCCAAAGTAGATCGTGTCGAGACTTTGCGGTTTGTAATACTGATGCTTCTGACGAATTTCTTTAAACAGCAATTCGACGTACTGATCCGGCGGCAAAATTTTGCTTTGCTCGTAAGTCGCGAAGTCACAATACGTGCAACGCTGAATGCAATAAGGGATATGAACGTAGACGCCAAATGCCATGGGAGTTATCTAGAGTATGTCTAAAAAATTTCAACTAAAAAACGGTCTGAAAGTCCTTTTCTTAGAAAGCCACAAGTCTCCGGTGGTCTCAGTTCAAATGTGGGTGAAAACAGGCTCCGCGGATGAAAAAAAGAATGAAGAGGGGATTTCTCACTTTATCGAGCACTTGGTTTTTAAAGGCACTCGCAAGTACGGTGTCGGTGAAATTGCAGCCACCGTGGAAGGCTCCGGCGGGGAGCTGAATGCTTATACATCTTTTGACCAAACTGTTTTTTATGTCACGATTTCAAAACAATTCTCGGATGTCGCTTTGGACGTCATCAGTGAAATGATGGGCTTCCCAACATTTGATCCAAAAGAGATCGACAATGAGCGCGAAGTCGTTATTGAAGAAATCAAACGTGGTCAGGACAGCCCGGGCCGTCGTGCCTCCCAGTTGTTGTTTACGAATGTCTTTAAGAAAAGTCCTTATGGAATTCCTGTTATTGGGTACGACAAAGTCGTGCGCAAGGTTTCTTATAAAAAAATTCGTGAGTACTATCAATCTCGCTACGTGCCTTCGAATATGTTCCTGGTTGTGGCCGGAGATTTTGAATCTAAAGAGATGAAGAAAAAAGTCGAGCAAATGTTTGGCGCCTTTGAACCGTTCAAACTTAAAAAAATCTCTCGCACCAAAGAACCAGCTCAAAAAAATATTCGTATCAAAGTGGAAGAAACGAAGTTTGAACAAACAACGGGCTATCTGACGTGGAGAATTCCTAATGTTAAAAACAAAGACATCGCGGCTCTTGAAGTGATGTCGGCGATTTTAGGGCAAGGGGATTCGTCTCGTTTGATGCAAAGCTTGCGCATCAAGGAACCTCTGACAAATTCAGTGGGTTCTTTCAGTTATTCGATGCAAGAAGATGGTTTGTTTGCGATTTCATTTAATCTTGAAAAAGAAAATCTGGCGCAGGCTCTTGCGAAGATCACACCAGAATTGACTCGTTTGATTGAAACTCCTCCGACGGCGGCGGAAATGCAAAAAGCGATTACGAATTTTGCCAGTCACGAAGTTTATTCGATGGAGACTGTGGATAACATTGCAAGAAAAGCCGGAAGCAATGAGTTTTACTACGGCGATCATGACTACTACAAAAAGTACATGAAGCAAGTTTATACTTTAAAGCCTGAAGACATTCAAAAAGTCGCGAAGAAATATTTTAAAGCGGACACTTTTGGTATTTCTCTCATGACTAATATGGAGAAAAAAGAAGCGGAGAAAATTCTTAAGAATTATGCCAAAGATCTTAAGAAGGCTTTGGCTGCAGCAAAGATTTCTAAAGAAAAAGAAAAATTTGCAGCAAAAAAATTCAACATCAATACAGACGCCGTGAAACACACTCCGGAGACAGAAAAAATTGTTCTGTCTTCCGGTGCGACTCTTTTAATTCGCGATCAAAAAGACACGCCTTATGTGGCAATGAAGGCAGCTTTTATGGGCGGCGTTCGCGTCGAAAAAGAAAATCAGAATGGATTAACGGAGCTTTTCTCTCGCAACTGGCTTTCTGGATCTAAAAAGTTTACGGAAGATGATATTAATCTCAAAGTCGACGAGATGGCGGCAGGCCTTGGTGCATTTG
>NZ_CAMLDV010000233.1 GCF_946478835.1 uncultured Bdellovibrio sp.
GCGGATGCCTCCGATAAAGTTGTCTCGAGCCAGAATAATGATCACCATCCAGGCATCGATTTTACCCTGAGCCAAAAGCATCGCCAGAACACTCGTCACTAAAATTTTGTCGGCAATCGGATCCATGAATTTCCCGAAATTGCTGACAGCATTGTATTTGCGAGCGTAATAACCATCAAAATAATCCGTCGCAGAGGCGAAAATAAAAAAGACAGCCGCAGCCACATTCCAGTAGAGCGTGTTGGGCCACATCATTGCCACAATAACGGGCACTGCGAAAATGCGACTCATGGTGATTCGCATAGGAAGACTTTTTTGAAATTCTGTGACGGCCATTTTTGTCCTTTTAGTTGCTTCAACCTATCAGTTTAGACTAGAAAGAATCAATGTTTATTCATCGTCACAAAGTGCAGTTTTACGAGACCGACCTTATGGGGATCGTCCATCACAGCAACTATTTGCGTTTTTATGAAGAAGCGCGGGTGGGGTGGGCTCATGAAAAAGGTCTGATTGATTATCAAAAACCGGGTTCAGCTAGTCATTTTGCTGTTTACGAAACGCAAGTGAAGCACATGAAACCGACTTTTTTCGGTGATGATTTAGAAATTGAAGTGCAGGGAAAAACCGAAGGCAATCGCATCATCTTTCAATATCGTTTGCGAGGAAGAAACGGCGAAGTCTGTTCGGTGGCGAAAACAGTGCACGTGTCGTTGGGACTTGATTTAAAACTTTTAAGATTACCGGCTGATATGAAAGCCGCCATGGAGAGTGAACAATGGACAGAAACCTGGCTTTAGAATTCGTACGTGTGACAGAAGCAGCAGCTCTCGCTTCCGCTCGCTGGGTGGGCCGTGGAGAAGAAAAAACAGCCGATGCCGCTGCCGTAGATGCCATGAGAAAAGCTTTCGACGTGATTCGCATGGACGGAACTGTTGTGATCGGTGAGGGGGAGCGTGACGAAGCTCCGATGCTTTATATCGGTGAAAAAGTTGGTCACAAAACAGAAGACGCTCCGGCATTGGACATTGCTTTAGATCCTTTGGAAGGAACAACGATCTGTGCGACGGGTGGACCGGGCTCGATCTCTGTGATCGCAGTGGCAGAGCAAGGTAAATTCTTGCATGCGCCAGACACTTACATGGATAAAATCGCTTGCGGTCCTGCGGCTCGCGGAAAAATTGATATTGATAAATCAGCGACAGAAAATATCAAAGCGGTTGCGCAAGCTTTGAATAAACCAGTCAGCGAAGTGACTGTTGTGATCTTGAATCGTCCTCGTCATGAAGCTTTGATTGCGGAAGCTCGTAAAACCGGCGCGCGTATTAACTTGATCGGTGATGGTGACGTTTCTGCAGCTGTGGCAGCAGCGTGGGAAGACTCTGGTATTGATTTGCTCTTGGGTATCGGTGGAGCACCAGAAGGTGTGATCTCGGCTGCAGCCATGCAATGCCTGGGCGGAGACTTCCAAGGTCGTTTGAAATTCAGAAACGAAGAAGAAAAAGCCCGCGCAAAACGCATGGGCCTGTCTGATCCAGATAAGAAATTTACAATTGATGAACTGGCTTCTGGTTCTGTGATGTTTATCGCAACCGGCGTGACGGATGGTTCTTTGCTCAAAGGTGTTCGCTTTCTGGGGAATGGTATTGCAAAAACGCATTCTATTGTCATGCGTTCTGCAACTGGTACAATCCGTACTATTGAAGCTCAACACGATCTTGAGCGTAAACCAAAACACTAAAAAGGTACCAGGTACCTTTTTCCCTGGGGATTATGGATACAAAGCTTATTTGTTTTAATTGCAACAAAGAGATGACCTTCTCTGGAAATATCGGGCGACGTGAGGAATGTCCTCACTGTCGTGCGGATGTGCATGTTTGCAAAAATTGTGAGTTTTATGATCCGAAAGTTTATAACGAATGCCGCGAAACTTCTGCCGATGTTGTGCGCGAAAAAGATCGCGCTAATTTCTGTGATTTCTTTCAGCCTCGCAAAGGTGGCGCAGGCGCTGTCGATAAAGCCGCAGCCTTAAGAGCTGCGGCCGAAGCTCTGTTTAAAAAATCCTAAATTTTTAAAATCACTTTTCCGTGAGCATGTCCATTTTGACTGATGTCTTGCGCTTGCTTTGCTTCTTTCAGCGGTAACACTTCGCCCACACGAACTTGAATCACTTTTTGGTCAAAGAGTTTAGCAAGTTCGGAAAGATCCTTGGCATTAGGACTCATCACAAAGTTGGCACCTTGAACTCCGAACTTGGCAGCGTCGGCTTCTTTAAATGCGCCTACAGTTGATAAAGCAATACCGCCTTTTTTCATCACTTGATAAGAGCGCGCCAGCGTGTCGCCTCCGACAAGGTCGATCACGACATCAATGTCCTTGGCGAATTCTTCAAAGCGGTCTTTTTTATAGTCAATCGTTCGTTGCACACCTAATTTTTTTAAATATGAAACGTCATCGGCAGAAGCTGTGCCCATCACATTTGCCTTTTTCCAAAGAGCGATTTGACAAGCGATAGAGCCAACTCCACCTGCAGCACCATGAATAAGAATATTTTGATTGGCTTTGAGTTGGGCTTTTTCAAGAAGCTGCCATGCTGTCAATCCCGGCGTAGGAATGGAAGCCGCGGCTTCGTAATTTAAGGATTTCGGCATCAGTGCGATTTTATTGGGAGAGACCAAAGCGTATTCCGCATACGAGCCCGGTGCAAAACCAAAGACATTGTCGCCCTTTTTGAAATCGCGGACTTGGTCTCCGACTGCGACGATTTCTCCAGCAAAATCTTGCCCTAGAGTGATAGGGAAGTGTGGACTTGTTTGTTTCATAAAGCCTTCACGGATTTTCCAGTCCACGGGATTCACTCCGGCATCGTGAACTTTCACCAGGATGTCTTCACTGTGAACTTGAGGCTGTGGTGATTCTTCGATTTTGATTTGATCTGAATTTCCATAAGAATAAATTCTTGCGACCTTCATAAACACCTCCGAAAAATATTTCTCCCGAAGCTTGCTTCCGTTGAGGAAGGCCCGCAAGCGCTTCCTATGAAATATGTCAGGTGTCCGCATGAATTATCAATGTAACATAATCACTCCGTGGTCCAGCTCGCGATTGACTCAGTGTTACTGTAAAGACACACTAAAAGCCTATGGCAAAAGCATCAACCACCGAAGTTTTCAATTGTACACCTGAGCAGTTTTTTAAAATCATCTCTGACTACGAAAAGTATCATGAGTTTCTTCCGGAAGTGAAAAAGTGCACGGTTTTAAAAACCGAAGGCAATAGAAAGCTTGTTGAATACAGCGTTCAAGTTATCAAATCTTTCAAATACAATTTGTGGATGACAGAGAATGCTCCAACAAGCATCACTTGGGAATTTGCTTCTGGTGACGTCTTTAAAACCTCTGTCGGTTCTTGGAAGCTTGAAAATGAAGCTGGCAAAACGCGTGCGACGTACACTGTGGAGGCGACGTTCAGTATGTTTGTTCCCGGTCCAATTGCAAATGCATTGGTCAGCGTGAATCTTCCGAATATGATCAGCAGTTATCACAAGAGAGTAAAACAGCTTTATGGCGTCTGATGACAGTCAAAAGAAAGACGAAAAAGACCAACCCGGAGACCTTAAAGGTCTTTTGGGCGACACCGTAATAAAAGTTTTTACGGCCGGGGTCAGTGCGGCTTTCATGACTGAAGAAAGCTTGCGCGCCTATGTTTCT
>NZ_CAMLDV010000234.1 GCF_946478835.1 uncultured Bdellovibrio sp.
TTTCGGAAAAAGAACTCCAGGAGAATTTTTTATGATGTTAAGTCTTCGCGAACGAGACAAAGCTTTGATCGAGAACTGGTACATTGCTTGTCTTTCTAACGAATTGACTTCAAAGGCTGCGCTCAAGCGAGTTATTTATGACACTCCCCTTGCTCTTTTTAGAGATCCTCAAGGAAAGCCTGCGGCTCTTTTAGATCGTTGCGTGCATCGCGGGGCTCAGCTTTCGCTGGGTTATTGTGATGACGGACACTTGCGCTGTCCTTATCACGGATGGCGCTATGATTCGCAAGGTCTTGTGAATGAAATTCCGTCTGAAGGAAAGGGTGAATGCAAAGGTCGCCATCAGCAACGGGCTTATCCAGCCATCGAACAAGATGGAGTGGTTTGGGTGTGGATGGGGGAAGGTGCTCCTAAAACAGAAACTCCTCCATGGCGTTTTCCAAATTATGGAGAAAGCAAATGGTGTCATTACTACATGATCACGGACTTTGAAAACGAAGTGACGAATCTTGTGGAAAACTTTATGGATGTTCCACACACGGTCTTTGTGCATTCGGGCTGGTTTCGCGATCGCCAGATGACTCATGTTCCGATGACGGTGGATGTGGAAAATGGTCAGGTGAATGTGACTTATCACCAACCGCAGGACTCTATTGGATTTACAAGATTCCTGATTAATCCACTGAATGAAAAAATGACTCACACGGATCGTTTTATTTTTCCGAATATCACGCGTGTGGATTATACGTTTGGAAGTTCTTCCGCGTTTATCATTAACTCTCAGTGCACTCCGGTTTCAACGATGAAATCCCGCGTGTACACTTACATCGCCTTTAAAACTTTGAACTATGCCTTTTTGTTAAAACCACTGATGCAGTTTTATACACGCCAAGTGATTGAACAAGATGTCGAGATCATGAAAAATCAGGGCGATAATTTAAAACTTTTCCCCGAGGCTCCTTTTCGTTCCAGTGAAGCGGATGAATTGCACTTAGCTATTGAAAAAATCCGTCGTTATGGAATTGAAGACAAACCTGAGACTTTCACCTTCGCCAAAAAAAGTGAGAAGCAGTTTTGGATATAAGTGAATTTTTAAAGCCCCATCCTGGCGTCACCGTTGCGACAGAGAAAGACAATCAGGAGATTTTAAACTTTTTTAGCCAAACGCAGATTCAAGGGCGTGGGCTGAATATTGCCTATGATCGGGCTCCTGATTTTTTTGCGTTTTTAAAAATTCATTCTCCCCGCGTCTTGGTTCTTATCTATCGAGGTGTGGCTGGCGACATCCAAGGAGTTGCCACCATGCTTTTCCGAAAAGGGTATGTCGATGGGAAGGTCTCTGAGGTTTGTTATCTGGGCGATCTACGTATGGGTTTTGATCGCAAAGGCGCCGTTCTTTGGCGAAAAATTTATGGCGAATTTTTTGCTAGAAAAAACGAGATCGATCAACTTAAAAACGTTGAACTTTTTTATACGTGCTTGATTGACGACAATGAACTTTCGCAAAGAAGTCTTGCGCGCAATAAAAAATCAGGATTTGCCTATCATCGTGTCTGCCCTTATTCGATGGTGACTTTAATGATGAAAAAGCCCGGCCTACCTGCTTCACCGACTGAATACGAAGTGACTGAGGATCCGTCGCTTGAAACCTTAATCGACTTTTATAAAAAGAATGAAGACTCCACGACGGCAGGGTATTTGTATTCACAAGAGATTCTCGAGCGCCTGAAGAAGTGGCCACAGCTTTCAAAAAAAGACTTTTTGATTGTTCGCCACGAAGGCCGCGTCGTTGCCGCCTGTGCTTTGTGGTCGCCACGCGAATGCAAGCGCATCCTTCTTACAAGGGTTCCCTTCCATCTTCGCGCTGTTTTTTCTTTTTTGCGTGTTCTAAGTTTTGGAAAATTTCAATTTGCGGGAGAACTGAAGGTTCTCTACGTGACTCATCTTCTTTTTGATCAAAAACTTTCTCAAGACGAAAAAGTAAAAATCTTTAAAGAAGTTTTAAAAGAAGCATGGAAAGTTCGTGAGAAAAAAGGTTATCATTTCTTAAGTTTCTGCGACTTTAAAGAGACGTCCTTAAAAGCAGCGGCGGATTCTTTCATCACAAATGACGTGGCCATGGCCATTCATGAAGTGATGGGTAGCGAAGACGAAACTCCTGCCAGTAAAAAGGACTACGGCTTTGAAATGGCATTAGTGTAAGGGGCACAAATGGCTTTTTTGTTTCCAGTATTGTTGGTCGTTCAATTTTTATGTTCGATATGGTTTTACTACAAACAAAACAAAGGCGCTTTCGTTGGTGGCCCTATTAGTTGGCCCAAGGCTGTGTGGCTTTATCATGCAATCTTCTCGTGGTTCTTGGTACCACTGGTGTATTTGTCTCTACCTGACTTGCATATTTCCTTAAAAATTCTGATTGGTTTGCATGCTCTTATTTGGTGGATTCGCGGACCTTTAGAACTCGTTATGATTTACAAATTCTTTAACTGGACACCCCGTTACGGAATCACCCACGACGTCTTCCACGTGATTTTGCTATTTGCAGGAATGATCGCAACGGCAAAACTTTGGCCCGAGAACATGACCAATTGGATGGCCTTTGTGTATTGCGGAGTCACCGTCTTGATGTTGTGTTTTGAAATTAGTTTCGCAGCTTTGTTCTTGGAAGTTCGCGGCAACGAAGACTGCCGAATTTATTATGCCGCTGATGAACCAAAATGGAGATTCATCAACTGGCTCACAAAAGTGGGACTGACATTCGGTGTGGGTCACGCAATTATTCAAGCAATTCTGGCAGTCGTTTATCTCTAAAAAAAGGAGCGATTTCTCACTCCTTTTATTTTAAATCCTATTCTTCTATTTAAATTGATAGCCAGTTTGCGCAATTCTACGACCGATATCATGATAAACCGGTGTCGCATCCGGAGTCGTCGCACGAAGACCATCTACATAACGATTGTACATACAGAAAGCCGCCGCAATGAGAACTGTATCGTGAATTTCGATATCAGTGGCACCTTGAGCTTTCGCATTTTTAATCATCTCTTCAGAAACACCCAGCGCTTGTTTTTGCACTTGGCCTGCGATCTTAAGCAAAGATTTAAGTTTGCTTGAAATCGGCGCTGTTTCAAAATTCGTCTTCACTTGTTCAACAAGATCAAAATTGTCCTCTAAAAGAACTCCCGCAATCGCAGAATGAGAACGCGTACAAAATTGGCAGTTGTTAAGATTGGACACGTAAGAGGCAATCATTTCACGCTCTCCGCGAGTCAAAGAAGAAGGACCTACCAGTAAAGTTTCCGCAAGTTCATTCAGAGGCTTTGCGGTTTCAGGTCTAAAACCCATCAATCCAATAATACCAGGCATGTCGTTATTAAGTTGAATATGAGGCATAAAAACTCCCTTCATTTCAAAAAAGGCTATGGCGGTTTTGCGCCCGAAGCAATCTTATTACATGACGGATGTTGCCCTGCTCTTGACGAATTTAAACAGTTTAAACAGGGTTTACCACTTTGACCGTCAGGAGAATGATGGAGTTTCAAAACAACAAAAGGAGCTCCTATGCTCGCCAATGCTATGGGCGAATCAAAACCAAAGCTGTCTTTCACTGAACGGTTTTTCATAATGGAAAGATTGGAGGTTGTGTTTTGCGTCGTATAGATCAATTCGGGTTTGCCATC
>NZ_CAMLDV010000235.1 GCF_946478835.1 uncultured Bdellovibrio sp.
AGTTATTCATTGCGTCTTGGGAAGAAGTTTTCGACGGGTACTATGGCAAGCATTACCGCAAGCACCTACGAAATTGAAAACACCGGAATTCAAGGGCCTCAAGCCGGGACTTTGCAAAAGTTCGGTGTGGGTTCGTTGGGAGTGGGTTTAAGTCAATCACTCTGGAAAGACTTTTTTGGAAATGCCACTCGTCTTCGTTGGGAGCGTCAAGAAGCTTCTACTGCCGCAGCGGCAGGTCGGTTTGATTTGCAGAAGAAGTTATTACTAGTCAATGCGGAAGCTGCTTACTGGGACTATATCTATTCGAATGATAATCTTAAAATCAGTCAGGCCTCATTAGAGAGAGCTCGTCGTATCGAAGCTTGGACACGCCGTCGCGTGAATGACGGAATCAGTGATCGCGCTGATTTATTGTCAGCTCAAGCGTTGGTATCTGCTCGTCAGTTACAGTTGATTTCTGCTGAAGATGATATGGCAGCGGCCAAAAGAAATATCCGTGATTATTTAGAATATAAGGATGAAAAATCATTACCTGAAATCACAGGAAATATTTCGGAACGTCGGTCCTTAACTTCCATGGTCGACGGCGGTGGCAACGGTGGTCGTCGTGTTATGGCGCTGGATGCCTACTTGGCTTCACTCGATGCGAAAGCTAAATCTTTAGAAGCTCGTGAGACAGAAGATCAGCTTCGTCCGGATCTTGTACTTTCAGGTTCATACAATACGAATGCTGTTGAAAAGGATATGCCTGAGGCCACTCAAAATTGGACAGACACTGAACGCCCAACAACAAAAGTGGGACTAAAACTTACGTATCCATTTGACATGGGACCTAAAAACGCCGCTCGCGAAGCTGCACGCAAATCAGCTCTTGCTTCCAAATTGCAAAGCGAACGTAAAATGCTTGAAAGCGAAAGTTCGTGGATTGAACTCAATCGCCGTTACTCAGAAATGAGTAAGCGTATTGAAGCCGCGACGGAAATTTCTCGTTTGCAATCGGCAGCGGCGAAAGCCCAAACGGATTTATTCAACAAAGGCCGTTCTATCACTGCAAATGTTATTACGGCGGAAGAAGACGCGGGCACAGCAGAATTGAATTTAAGCAAATTGAAATCTGAACAAAGAAAGATGGAGGCTCAAGGACGATTGTTTATCGTTGTTGAGGAGAAGTAACCATGAATTTACCAAGTCTGTCTATTCGACGACCGATTTTTATCTCTTGTATTGTCATCTTGATGTTGATTCTGGGGGCTTTCTCTTTAAGGAAAATGCCTGTGGATATGTTCCCGGACGTGACCTTCCCGGTCTTGTTCGTGCAGGTGACTTATCCTGGAGCTTCGCCTCTGGATTTGGAAAAGCAAGTTTCAAAACTTATCGAAGACGAGGTCGGAAGTATTTCCGGTCTTAAAACTTTGACGTCCAACAATCTGGATGGCGTTGCCGTTATCATTCTTGAGTTCCAATTAGGAACGGATATCAAAGAGGTCGAGCAAGAGGTGCGTAACCGTATCGGGAATATCCGTCGTGATCTTCCCACGGATATTTACGAACCTGTGATTCGTCGCTTTGATCCGGCCGATCAGCCGATTGTAACACTAGCAATCACATCTGAAATGGACGACGGAAAAGCGTACGATCTTGCCAATGAAGTTATCAAGCCGCAGTTTGAACGTATTAAAGACGTCGGACAAGTGGACATCTTTGGTGGTCGCAAGCAAGAGATCCACGTTCTTGTCGATAAAAACAAACTGCAAGATCGCAAAATCTCAATGCTTCAAGTGTCGCAACGTATTTTGGATACTTCAAAAGACATCCCAATTGGAAAAATTGAAAATCCAAAAGCGGAAACAACTCTTCGTACAAACGGGGAGTTTGATTCCTTAAAACAGATCGCTGAAGTGAACGTGAATTTCGTGGGTTCGGATAAAGCGGTTTTGGTGCAAGACGTGGGTCGCGTGGTGCGCAGTCTTGAAGATCAAAAAACAATGGGTCGTATCAAGGGACAAAAAGCTCTTTTGATGAACGTGTACAAGCAGCGTGGCGCAAACACGGTCGCGGTTGCTGAGAACGTAAAAAAGAACATTGAAAAAGTGAACCTGATGTTAAAAGAAAAAAACATCCAAGGTCACGTAACGATGGTGCGCGATACGTCTCGTCCTATTCAGATGAACGTTTACGACGTTAAGGAATCTATCATCATCGGTATTATTCTTTGCGTGATCGTGGTCTTCTTCTTCCTTGGTTCTGCGCGTTCGACATTTATTACAGCCATGGCGCTTCCGAACTCCTTGCTCGGTGGTTTCGTGATCATGTATGCGATGGGCTTTACGATCAACTTGATGACTCTTTTGGCCCTTTCGTTGGCGGTAGGTCTTTTGATCGATGACGCGATTGTGGTGCGGGAAAATATCTTCCGTCACTTGGAAATGGGTAAAAAACCAAAAGATGCCGCTTTAGATGGAACTAAAGAGGTGGCGATGGCCGTTATTGCAACGACATTAGTTGTAATCGCGGTGTTCGGTCCGATTTCTTTCCTTCAAGGTATCGTCGGACAATTCTTTAAACAGTTCGGTTTAACGGTCGTATTTACGATGTTGATCTCGTTGTTTGACGCCTTCACGGTAGCACCAATGCTTTCAGCCTACATGGCTCACCCGAACGAACACAACAAAGGTGATGGCATTGTGGGGCGTATGCTGGCAGGTTTTGATCGCTTCCAGACATGGCTTGAAGATATTTATGAAGGCGCATTGAAATACACTTTGCACAACCCGAAGAAAATTCTTCTGGCGGGAACTTTGATCTTCTTTGGATCTTTGGTGACGATTGCGTTTATTCCTAAAACATTCTTACCGTCTCCGGATAATGGCGAGTTCATGGTGAATATCGAGTTACCAGTGGGTTCTTCTTTGATGGCAACAAGTACGTTCACGGAAAAAATCGAAAAGATTTTTGATAATGATAAAGCTGTCGATATGGTTCTTGCGATTGTCGGGAATGCCAACAATGAAGCGAACAAGTCTTCTTTGTTCGTGCGTCTTGTTGAAAGAAAAAATCGCAGTATGTCGACAACGGATTACAAAGAAACTCTTCGTAAAAAACTTGCAGAGTTTGAAGGACAGGCGATTGTGGCCCTTGGTGATATTGATGCCGTGAACTCAGGTCAAAAGCCTTTGAACGTCAATATTCAAGGGGAAAACTTAGAAGAGCTTGTTGCTTACGCCGTGAAACTTGTTGAAAGAATGAAGAAGATTCCAGGTCTGGTAGATGTGGATACAAACTTCCGTTCTGGAAAACCGGAATTCCATGTCGTCTTTGACCGAAAAAAATCAGAGGCACTCGGTGTTTCCACAGTCACAGCCGGTGGGGAGCTTCGTAACCGCACCGAAGGTAATGAGCAAACAATCTTCCGTGAAAACGGCATCGACTATAAAGTGCGTGTGCGTTTTGAAGAAATGTTCCGTGACTTGAGAACTCAGTTTGCAACGACTCTGGTTCCGAATGCGAACTTCAACATGATTCCTCTTTCGCGTATTGCGCAAGGAGAAGAGGCGTTTGGTTACTCGCAGATCAATCGTCAAAACAAAGGCCGCTATATCCAAATTTCTGGAAACTTAGCTAAGGGCGGTGCTTTGGGGACGATTTCGGCAGAGATCGAAA
>NZ_CAMLDV010000236.1 GCF_946478835.1 uncultured Bdellovibrio sp.
AGTCTCTTTGAGCCATAATCTTCCGTAAGTCATTGAATGTACGAGTGCAATTCAAAATATGGTGACGACAGAGCTTCCGTCAATGCTTCCTTAGAAAATTTAGTGATTCTCGGATTGGACGCAATGCTTCTATTTAGAAGAATCCGCGTTTTTCATGGAATTGATTTTATCTTGAAGGCGTTTGATGAGAGTTGGGTCTTGTTCGTTGCGGATCATTTCTTGGAGAAGAGACTCTGCTAGTTCCATGTGGCCCGAATCAGAGTAAAGTCTGCCAGCTAACGTAAACACCCAGGGTGGCGCTCCATGCTGTCCAGCCTGTATCAGCAATTCAGCGGCTCTCTTTCTATCCTTTACCTCATACAGATAATGATAAGCAGCTCGATACTGAATTTCCCAATCGTTGGGAAACCTTTGCACTCCCTTATCAAAAATTTTTGTCGCCCCTTCAATATCAGAGATAATGACCGTCAATGCTAATGCACCCGCTGCATACGGAACTCTGAATTTCGGGGATAACTCAGTTATTGTATCAATCATTTTATATAGCCAAGAATTATCAACACAGATATTTTCTGACTTTTGTTGTTCGCAATAATCAAAATCCTGAATAGCTCTAATCCATATCGAATCAGCGATAACTTCCTGGTATCCAAAACTAAAATGATTTAAAAAGGCAGGAGGCGAGATCAGCCCTCGCACTCCTGATTTATTTGAAAAAGACCACCAGTTTGTTGTCAGAATTAAAGCAACTGGTATTAGAAAAAGAAATTTATTACAACTAAAGCCTAAAAGCTTTCGATTAACGAATACCATCTACTGAGTTCGTCAAAATTTTATTCTGATCAATTGTCCAAACATCGTCCGCTCCCGATGAAGAGCTGATACGTGCTGCAGCTGCCGCAGTAAAAGTAGTTACAGTAACCGTCCCGGAAGCCGGTACTGCTGGCGGATTGACGTTGGTTGCACCACGAACCATTCTGCAACCAGTTGCACCCATTGCCGCACCCGGCGCCGCGCAATATGCGGAAGCAGTTCTTACGTTACCTGGAGCAACTGGAGTAGTGTTATATCCGTTAGCTGGTCCCGCTTCAGAAGTAATAGTCGTGAATCCAACATTATATCTCAGTTCACCTTGGGGAGCATATCCTACCGCTCCAAACATACCATGATATGCAGTATATTCCGCGTAGAAAGCTTTTTCTGATGTATATAAAGACGACAATTGCGTTTTCGCTTCAGTTTGACGAGCCTTCGCCAAATATTTATTAATCGACGGAACCGCAATCGCTGCCAACACGCCGATGATCGCCACAACGACCATCAACTCAACGAGCGAGAAACCGCGCTGAGAATTTCTAGATGAAAAAGACATTAAAGACCTCCATGGTTCTTTTTTTCTGTTTACCCACATAAGTGTGTCAAAATTAAAAGATGAATGCAAGAGAGTGCTCGAAATATGAACCCACAAACCGTTCCCTTTAACGTCCATCAAACACACTTAGGTTCATACTCTATTCTCGACTTTTCTACAGCTTTTCACAAGGGACTAGACTTGCTAAAGACGAAAGAGTGCTCAAATTGAGTCATAAGGTAGAATAAAAGCATGGGTGATAATAACAATAATAATAACAGCAACTATCCATTCTCGAATCCTGAGGGGGAAGCGGGCGTCCAGATCGTCCCGAAATTAGACACACCTAAGATGTATAAGGTGATTCTTCTCAATGATGACTATACCCCAATGGATTTCGTCGTCCTTGTATTGCGTCGTTTTTTTGCAAAAACAGAAGAGCAAGCAACACAAGTCATGTTAGATGTACATAAGAAGGGTGCAGGTGTCGCCGGGGTCTACAGTCTAGAGATTGCCGAGATGAAAGTGATGCAAGTCAACCAGTTCGCGCAACTCAATCAGTATCCCCTGAAAAGTACACTGGAGGAGGAAGCATGATGAGCCGGGAACTTGAGCGCAAGCTCGCAGAAGCTACAGAACTCGCGAAACGCCACCATCATGAATTTGTGACGTTGGAACACATACTCTTAGTCCTCACCGAATCGCCGGTGATGGTTGAGATATTAGAGGCCTGTGCCGTCAACGTCCAAAAACTTCGTCAAGATCTTCGCGATCATCTTAAAGTCGGTATCCCCCAAATAACTGACGACCAACTTTCTTCTTACGGAGGATTTGAGTCGTGGACGCCAGAGTTTACTTTGGCCTGCCACCGACTGATCCAGCGCGCTGCCATTCAAATGAAAAGCGCAGGACGCAATCAAATCAGTGAAGGAAGTTTATTGGTTTCGTTATTTTATGAACAAGATTCGCACGCCACATTTGCGTTGGCGCGGCAGGGACTTACTCAGTTCGATATCATTAATTACATTTCTCACGGCATTACAAAAGACGGAAAAGAACACGACATTCCGCCAGCAGCATCTTCCCGTCCTTCAGAATATCAAGGCGAAGCTTACGAAGAAGGTCGCGGCTCCCCGCTTGAAAGTTTTTGCGTGAACTTAAATGACAAAGCCAAACAGGGAAAATTAGATCCTCTGATTGGCCGCGAAGATATTTTGGATCGCACGATTCAAGTTCTTTGCCGTCGCACGAAAAACAATCCGCTGCTCATTGGTGAGCCCGGCGTTGGTAAAACAGCTATTGCCGAGGGACTTGCGCAAAAAATCGTGCAAGGAAATGTTCCTGAAAAATTAAAAAACGCTGTGATTTACTCTTTGGATTTAGGAGGCTTGCTTGCCGGAACTAAATTCCGCGGAGATTTCGAAGGACGTCTTAAAGCGGTCGTCAAAGACATCGCAAAACGTCCAGGTGCGATTTTATTTATCGATGAAATTCACACAATTGTCGGAGCCGGAGCAACAAGTGGCGGCTCCATGGATGCCTCGAACTTATTAAAACCTGCTCTTGCAAGTGGTGATATCAGCTGTATCGGTTCAACCACTCACAGCGAATATCGTCAGTACTTTGAAAAAGATCGGGCCTTGAATCGTCGCTTTCAAAAAATCGACGTCAACGAACCTTCTAAAGAAGATTGCGTGAAAATCCTTAAAGGACTTCGCAAGTCTTATGAAGAATATCACGAAGTCCAATTCACGGACGAAGCCTTGCGTTCGGCTGTGGAACTTTCGCAAAAACATATTCACGGAAAACTTTTGCCCGACAAAGCCATCGACGTTTTGGATGAGGCCGGAGCTCACTTCCGTTTGAAATATGAAAATGCAGAAGATATTAAAATTGATGCTCCAGAAATTGAAGAAGTGATTGCGAAGATGACGGGTCTTCCAATCGCAAGTATTTCTTCGACTGAAAAAACGCAGCTTAAAGATCTTGATAAGAAACTCAAAGCTCTTATCTTCGGTCAAGACGACGCGATCGACCGCCTTGTTGCCAACATCAAGTTTGCGCGCAGTGGTTTAGGTCGACCGAACAAGCCGATTGGCAGTTTCCTTTTCACGGGCCCCACAGGTGTCGGTAAAACCGAAGTCTGCCGTCAGCTCGCACAAATCATGGGAGTTCACTTTGAACGCTTTGATATGAGTGAGTACATGGAAAAACATGCCGTCGCCCGCTTGGTCGGAGCGCCTCCGGGATATGTGGGTTACGAAGAAGGTGGCTTGCTCACCGAAGCCGTGACC
>NZ_CAMLDV010000237.1 GCF_946478835.1 uncultured Bdellovibrio sp.
TATCTATCTATCTATCTATCTATCTATCTATCTATCTATCTATCTATCTATCTATTTTGTTAATGGAAGAATTGGTCTGTCTACAGAAGGCTTGGCCCGTCTTTAATGGGCAGTGCTAAACAAATTAAAGTCTTATCAAATCATCTTGAATTGATAGAAGAAAAGTATCCGTAACTAACTCCACAGGCGTAGCGACTGTGAGATCAATTTTCTGTTCAGGAATTGTTTCAAAGATTTTTAAACGAATTCGGGATTTACCATTCACAATTTCTTCTTTGAATCGATCGGACGTTACGACCAATAAATCGATGTCTCCACCTTTGCGATTGTCTTGAGTTCTGCTGCCGAAGAGATAGATGGTGCATCCTGCATTGGGAAAAAGTTGGGCAAAGGCGTTTTTAATTGCTGAAACTTCTTTAGAACTCAGACGCATGAGGAAGCTTCGTTCTTAGTTCAAAAAGAAGAGTTGAAAATCGGCGGATTTTTTCAAAGATTTTTTCTAAATCCTGATCGCTGTATTCATGGACGGTGGCATTTCGAAGTTCTCGAATCTCCATCCACATTGGTACATCTTGAAGTAGACCTAATCTCTCGGCACGTTTTAATTGATCAACGAATCCACCTTCAAAAGCCGGATCGTCAGCTAAAATAAATGCTTTAATATATTTACTTAGAAAAATATCTGAGGTTCTTGCAAAGCGCGCTGTAAAGCTATCCCAAGCTTCAAGCTCTGAATCCGACATTTTGGAGGGATTTAAAGGCATCTGCAAAGTTCGGTTGTAGCTATATTCAAGGTATTTGAGAGATTGAACGATCTTCGTGTAGTATAGGCCCGTAAGATTTTTATTCTTGGCTGATGGGCCCATAAAACTCCCACAAGAAAAAATAATGGTGCGCCGGGGGGGACTTGAACCCCCACGCTTGCGCATACGCCCCTCAAACGTACGTGTCTACCAATTCCACCACCGGCGCGCACCGTGAAAAAGGACCTTTTAGGGCCCGAGGGAAGTATTAATTAATCATTTCCCATCCCTAGAGTCAATATAATGCAATAGACAAAAAAATCTCTCCTTCAGGCCATTTTGCCCACATTTTTAGCATTTTTCTTTAACCCCGAATGGGAAGTCGGCAGTCTATATAACAAGAGCAAGGACGCTCTTAAGACGGAAACAAGAAGACGCTAGGATGGCACTTCGAGGTTTCTGGGAGGCCAAGGAAGGCCGCAAAAAGGAGAGAACATGACGGATTTACATGACGTAGCAATGTTCTGCCTCTTCTACTCAGGAGTCGTGATGTCAGCACTCTGGATCACGGTTGCTAGAAAGCCTGCTAGAGTAGAGGCAAAACAGAAAAAGTTCTTAAGATAGTTTTGATTAAAAATTAAGTTTGCGACTCTTCGAAGGTTTGGTGGTTCCCTTCGTGAGTCCGGGGGAGGGATGACCTCCCCCATTTTTTTATTCTCTTGCTAAACCTTCGCACCTTGATAGCATTTCTTTATGACAAATCCCCAACGGGTTCTGCTTCAATACTTTACGGTGCCCGAAAATCTGGATCTTGCGAAAGAGCTGACGGCACTCAGCTCTTCCGAGCTGGGCGAGTTTTTTGTCGACAGCGCTTTTCTGGGATGTGCAGCCAACTTTCTTAAAGAAGAGCGGTGGCTGCAAAGCCAAGATAAATCTCTTCAGGAAAAATCTTTTACCGAGTTTTTAAACCCCTACTTTCAAGTCGAATTATTTTCTCTTCAGTTTCTACAAAATTTTATCCAGACATCTTCCGAAAAAAATCTTAAAAAAATCGTCGATCACGCATTGCGCGCAGAGCAAGAAGTTATTGCCGTTATCAAGGATCGTCCTTATTCAGAACAAAAACTTTTTGCGACGAAATCTTTAAAACTGATGCTAGATCTTTTTGAGTTAGAAAATAAACTTCAAGTCGAAAAGAAATCCCAAGGGTTGCATCTGGGACTTTCCATGTACCGAACTTTTGATGCTTTGGATGAAGTCTTTAATCTTAAATACGAAATTGATCTAGGGATGAAAACGGATTTGCAGGGAACCGAACGCCTGTATGAAGGAGCGGGTGTCGGAGTGCAATCAGGCTACTCGACAGTGTCGCTGGCACTTCATCACTTAAATCTTCCCGAAGGAGCCCGCTTTATCGATTTGGGTTCCGGTTATGGACGCGTCGGATTGGTCGTTGGTTTGCTTCGTCCAGATATAGATTTTATCGGTTACGAATATGTGCCCCATCGCGTGGAGGTCGCTTCGATCACGACTGAAAATCTAGGTATGCAAGGTCACGTGCATTTTTATACGCAAGATTTATCGCTGAAAAGCTTCCGGATCCCCGAAGCGGAAATTTATTATATGTATGATCCCTTCAGTGAAGAAACGTACGGTCACGTCCTCGCGCAACTGATCGAAATCAGTCATCATAAAAAAATTGTCATCGCCACCAAAGGCAATGCCCGCAAGTGGCTCTTAGAGGTTGCTCGCCGCGAAGGATGGTCCTCACCGGAAGAATTCGACGACGGCAACCTCTGTTTGTTTCGTACTTAGTGATGGGGGTGCGCGTGCACGTCTCTGTCTTCATGCAAACCTTCACCGAACTCTTCGATCATTTTTTTATTGAATGCCGGAATATCGTCGGGCTTTCTGCTAGTCACAAGTCCCTGATCCGTCACGACTTCAGCGTCAAACCATTTACCTCCGGCATTGATAATGTCCGTGCGAAGAGAAGGCCACGAAGTCACTTTACGGCCTGATAAGATTCCTGTTTCAATTAAAAGTTGCGGTCCGTGACAAAGAGCTGCAATTGGTTTTTGCGCATCTACAAAATCTTGGGCAAATTCCACCGCTCTTTCATCCATACGCAGACGATCCGGATTCATCACTCCTCCAGGAAGCATCAAAGCGTCGAAGTCTTCAGAATCGGCTTCATCTAAGGTGAGATCCACAGCGATGGATTTTCCCCAATCACCTTTGCTCCAGCCTTTTATTTTTCCTTTTTTAAGAGAGACAACGGAGGTCTCAGCCCCTGCATCATCAAGAGCTTTTTTGGGCTCAAAAAGTTCAGATTCCTCAAAACCATCTGTCGCTAGAATTGCAATACGTTTTCCTTTGAGAGGCTTCGCCATAATTTTCTCCTTAGTTTCTGGTTTGTAAGAATTGAAGGATGAAAGAAAAACGCCAGCCGGGGAATGATTGCGCGAAAGATATTTAATAAAACACAAAAGTTCTGTGACATTTATCAGGATCTGCATCCCGCGCTGGTCTTTTGCCATGGCAAAGCTATCGTAAAGGTTCCAAACAAATAAGGAGCTTACGATGAATACAAAAATGGTTTTTGCAATGGTACTTATTTCCGGTGTTTTTGTGATCGGATGTTCTACAAGAGAAAAACGGGAAGCAATGAAGACGACGCCAAGCCAGTCTGCAAGACAAGTGGCGGCTGCGGAAGAGGCGCCCTACGTCACAGAGTTTTCATTTGCAAAGGGATCTTCCGAATTGAGTGAAACTGCAAAACAAGATTTGCGCCGTTTGATTACGGATGCCAAAAGAAATTCCAATATCAAAGAGCTTAAAGTTATTTCTTGGGCTGATAAGGAATATCCTT
>NZ_CAMLDV010000238.1 GCF_946478835.1 uncultured Bdellovibrio sp.
ATATTCGTGATCAACAAAACGTTAAGTTTGATCACCAAAAAGAGCTTCTTTCGCTGATGAAGGTCTCAGGCCGAAGCTTCTTGGAAGTGATGAAAGTACAGAACCGCAACATCGCTTCAGCGGCGGAGTTCTGTAAGCAAAATGATTGTAAGAAAGCTCAAAGAGTTATCATTCGTTTCAGCATGGATACTAAAAAGTAATAGGGGTGGGTTGTGACTACAAAGGCATTGGCAGAATATTTTATAATAATGCTCCCATACTGCATGGCGGGCGTGTTTTTGGTGGGGCTGTTCTTCAGAAGCATTATTTATTACACCGTTCGTCGTCACGAGTGGTTTGCGCGGGAATTTGAAAAACGTGTAAATCAGTATATGGAGGGCGAGGTTCCCGGAAAATCGGAGAACGTGTCTTTCTATGTTTTATCAAAAAAAATCCTGGAAAGAACTTATTACGAAGTTTTTGAAATCCGCGACCGTATGAAACGCAGAAAGCCGGATTCAATAATGTCCACTAGTGACCGCGTCTTTTTGGTGCGCCAGGGATGTGCGTGGCTGGTGAAAGACATTTTAAAACAGTTGAAGTTTTTAAAATGGAACGAAGGAAATCCAAAACTTCTCAATATCACGAAAGCAACTTTGCAACATAATCCTTGTTTCAACCGTGTGTTTGGCGTTTTGCCCATGGTGGGAATCAATGATTTGATTTCAATCTTGCCGGGTCTTTTCGTCGTGGCTGGTATCTTGGGAACTTTCATTGGAATTGCCGGTGGTTTGCAGGAACTAGGAACAATGAATCTGCAAGATCTTGAGAATACGAAAAACATCATGGACCGTTTCCTTCATGAAATCTCTTTTGCGATGAAGACATCTATCGTCGGTATTATCTTCTCGTTGCTTTCACATGTGACGAATACGATCTTATCTCCTGAAAGATCTTATGTGTCGATGGTCGATCGTTTTGAAAGTGCATTAGACCTTCTTTGGTATCGCAGCGATAACAATAATTTCCCTGCCCATGAAAGACCTTTTGATGAACATCGTGATGCCGTAGAAGCGTTGGCAGAGGATGCTCTGAATAAAGAAATTGGGAAGGCGCCCGTGGCCCGAGGAGCTTAGTTTTGAATACGTTCACAGTCACTATCCACAGGAAGGATCAGGTGCTCAGCCGTGAGGTGAATAAAGATTCATTCACCGTCGGCCGATCTATCGACTGTGATATCTCTTTGAATGACAACCATGTCAGCCGCGTTCACCTTGTTGTGAGCCGCCGTTGGAACCAAATTTGGATTGAAGATAAAAATTCTTCCAACGGCACCTTTGTTAACGGCACCAAAATTGTACAGGGAACTCCGGTTAACGTTGTTTCCACTGATAAAATTCAATTGGGCCGCTCCGAGTACATTATTGTGATTGATCTTAAAACAGAAGAGGTCGCAGAGCCCGTTCCTGAGCCGGAACCGGCATCTGCTGAGGAACCTGTTTTAGAAGACACCGTCGCTATGCCTCCGCCAAGCAATGCACCTTTTCAGGCGGAAAAAGCTTTGCATGATGCAAAAAGAAAAGCTGCGCAAATTATTTTAGAGGGTGAAACCCAAGCAGAAAAACGCGTGCAGGCGATTTATCAAAAAGCCCGCGAAGCTCAGGCGCAAGCTGAATATTTTTATCAAACTCGCATGACGGAAGCTCATAAAGAGGCCGATGCGATTTTAGCGGATTACCAACAACAAGGCCGCAATCTTTTGCAAGATGCGCGCAATATGGCCCAAGAACTGCGTGAAGAAGTCGACATGTATGTTCAAGGCCTGAAAGAAAAAGCCAAACGCGACACCGAAGATATTATTTCTGAAGCGACCTTAGCGGCAGAAAAGATGAAAACGGAAGCTTTGGAACAGGGTCGTCAAGCCGCGCAAAATGAAGCCGATGGAATGTTGCGTGGAGCTCGTGAAGAGGCGTCACGCATCTTGGAATTTGCACAGTTGCAAACTCAAGAAACTCAGGAAAAATTAAAATCCGAAAAAGAAGCTCTTGAAAAGGTGAGCACTGAACTAGCGACGACTCGCGAGATGTTGACGGCTTCAATCAATTCATTGGAAGAAACAAAGGCCACTGAGTCAGAGTTGCAGTTAAAAATTCAGTACGAAGAAACACGAATCAAGACTCTTTTAGAGGATGAGGCGACTCGCCTTAAAGAACTTCATGACACTGAGGATGTTCGTTTAAAAGCGCTCTATGAAAAAGAAGACACCCGTATTAAAGAACGCCTTACTGAGGAAGAGACCCGTGTCAAAGAGCACCGTGGTCAGTTACAAACCTTAACTCAGCAAAACAAAACCCTTGAGGACGCAGTTCGTTCTTTACAGGAAAAACAAGCGGCTCTCAGCATGGATGTTCGCGACATTGAGGCCAAAAAAACGCATCTCTTTAAAGAATACGAAGCCCAGAAGATTTTTCTGAATGAAAAGTTAGAAAAAGAAAAATCCGCCATGGTAAAAACGGAAGAAGAGCGTTTGGAAGAAATGCGTCTGGAAATGTCCAAACGCTTGCAAAAGATGGAGCGGGATCTTTTAGATGACGTCATTCGTAAAAAAGAAAACCTAATTAAGGAAATCCACGCCGCCGTTGAAAAAGAGATCGTGCTCTTGATGGAGCCAACTCAATGGCGCAATATTTCTGCGTCCGTTGAGGAACATATTAAGGAAGCTGTCGAGGGCCGGGTTGCCTCGCTGTCGCAGTCTTCAGTGACCTCTGCCAAACCTGTCGACCTCATGAAAAAGCGCAAGAGCGAAAAACTGCGTTGGGCTTCCATGGGCCTGGCTATGGGAGCACTGGCATATTTCGTCAGCCAAGTGGTTGTTGAGAAAGTGTCGGGCGATCAGGCTCCGATGCAAACTCTAGTGCAGAACGAAGCCAAGAAGAGACAGGAAGAGCTCGAAAAACGCCGTTTTAATCCTGCTCAAGCCGAAGAGCTTAAAGACAGTTATACGGATGCGGTCATTTACACGAGAAACTTCCCGGACATCTACACAGATCAACAGTTCCAGCAGAAACTTTATAAATCCGCATCCCAGTATCTGTTGAAGACATGGAGAGTGGATGAGGACAAATCGATCCAAGTACTTTCTACTGCGACAGCTCTGGTGAAAGAGCTGGCGGAGAAAAAAGGAAAGATTCATCCTGATTTTATTAAAGAGGGTATTGAAAAAATGCGCGGCCTTGAAACAGAAACGCTCGCCCGAATGAAGGATATTTTAGGTTCCGAAGTTCGTGTAGAGTCGTTCCGCCGCTTTGAACGCAATTTCTATAAAGAAGAAGTGCAGCGCAGAAGAATGGCGCAGCACTAAAATTCGTAAAGCAATCACGATTCCAGATTTTTCTTAATATAAGGTACTTCCACAATGGCGCGGCAACCATACTTAGCCATCATAGCAACTGTAATGCGGCGAATGCCTTCAATGTTTCGTCCTTGTTTCCCTAGGAGCTGCCCGTAATCTTCGGGATGACAATCCACTTTGAAAACGGTGGTCTT
>NZ_CAMLDV010000239.1 GCF_946478835.1 uncultured Bdellovibrio sp.
CGCGTAACATCTCCGCCGCACGAGCTGAGATATTTTTGAGAATCTTGTTGCGAATATCTTCGCTGGCTGTTTTGAGAGCCAAAAGAAGTTTGTCGTTTGGTACTTCTTTGAGAAGTGCCTGGATACCACGGTCGTCGATTTTGACGATATCGTCGAAAACGAACATAAGTTTGCGAATCTCTTCGGCCAAGAGAGGATCTTTCTCTTCCAGGCGCGACATGATCGCTGTTTCCGTGTTCTTGTCCATAACGTTGAGCATTTCGGCAACCGGCTGAACTCCACCCAAAGCGGCCTGTTCAACAGTGGCAGTATTCGATAATTGATTTTTCAAGACGCGGTCGATTTCCGCGATTAACTCCGGATCGACGTGTTCTAAGTTAGCCATACGCAGAACCACTTCGGCTTGAAGCGCTTCCGGAAGACGTTTTAGAACCTCGCCTTTTTTCTCTGGCTCTAAGTGCGCTAAGATCACCGCGACTGTTTGCGGATGTTCATTGACCAAGAATGTCGCCAAAGATTTCGCATCGACCATCTCCAAAGATTCCAACGAGCGTGAACCACCGGAAGTGATATTCAAACCCCCGAGAATACCGCGGGCTCTTTCTTCACCCAGAGCATCGACGATTGTGTCTTTGGCAGAGATATTTTCAGAGAAGATATAATCTTCCGTTTCAGAAACCATTTCATAGAACTCTTCAAGCACACGTTTTGTCACGTGCACAGGAACGACGCGCAGTTTGCTCATTTGATTGATGAGCTTACGAATGTCAGCGTCGTCCATACGGCGAAGAAGGACTTTCACCGCATCACGGCCCAAGTAGTTGATAAGGATTGCGGCCTTATCAAAACCTTTGAGATTTTCATACTCGATATTATCAGCCTTATGGAGTTTCATTAGCTATCCTTCCTAACAAGCCACATACCAAAAGCATTGGCTGCTTTCTCTTCGTCGCGAGACATGGCCGCCATAATGCGGTCCTTGAGAAGTTCGCTCTCTGCCTTTTCCGGATCGATAGATTCCTGCAACACAGGAAGAGCCGTCGACATACCAGGAAGAGTGTTATCCACAGATTGAAGCTCTTCGAGTTCCTCAATAGTACGAGGAAGCATTTCTTCCACGGAGTCCTGGAAGCTGTCCGTAATCCATTGCATGAAAGGACGAACCACGATGAAGAAGAACAACGCCAAGCTAAATCCAAGCAATGCCCATTTGAACAACGCATGGATCAACTTCTTGCGCTCAAGAGTCGTAAGAATCTTGTCAGCTTCAGAGAAGTCTTCAGGTTGGAATTGCATGTTTTCAATTCTGACACTGTCACCGCGAGCGGAGTTGAAACCAATCGCGTTTTTCACCAAGTCTTCGTACTTTTTAAGCTCTTCTGCTGTACGAGGTTGGTATTTTGTTTCCGTTGTGCCGTCTGGTTTTGTTGTTGTGACAGCCATTCCGTCAACCACAACCGCGACACTCACGCGCTCCAAGTTTCCTGCGGCTTCACGGATGTTGCGCACAGTTTTTGGAACTTCATAGTTTGTTGTTTTGATTTCTTTTTTAACGTCTTGTTTGAAACCCACTGTTCCTTGATCTTCAGCGCCAGGAAGATTCGAACGTGAGCCCGGAACACCGGAAGGATTTGTGCGGGCGCCATCCAAAGATTCTTCTTCAGATTGTTGAGAGCGAATCGCTGTTTTATCGGGATCTACGGATTCTTCAACAGAAGAAATAATACGGTGATTGAGTGTCGCATCGACCTTTGCCACGACTTTCGCGTGACCCACAACTTTAGAAAGAATGTCTTCGATACGATTTTCAAGATCGCCTTCGATTTTTGCTTTGAGATCCAACAATTCATTAGATCCACCGGTGGCACCATTTTCCTGACGAGTCAGAACTTTTCCACGCTCATCAAGAACTGTGACCTTGTCTGCATCCATGCCTTCAACCGCATTGGCAACAAGGTAACGGATACCACGAACTTGATCTGGCGTGAGTTCTTTACCTTGGTGAAGTTCAACAACAACAGACGCCGTCGCAGAACCGCTTTCCTCAAGGAAAGTCTTCTTATTTGGCAATGCCAAGATGACTTTGGATTGTTTCACCGCTGTCAAAGTGTTGATGGCTCTCATCAACTCACCTTGAAGGGCTCTTTGATAATTGATTTTTTGTGCGTAAGAGTTCATCCCGAAATCTTGCTTATCGAAGATCTCAAGGCCAATCGATCCCATCTTTGGAGAACCGATTTCAGACATCAACGTCATTTGTGTTGAGTGCAAAAGTTCTTTGGGAATCGCCACTGTTTTACCCTCGTCGCGCAATTGGAACGGAATGTTTTTTTCGTTCAATTTCGCAACGATTGTAGAAACTTGTTCAGTAGGGATGTTTGTGAAAAGAGGAACGTAGTCTTTTCCAGAAGCCATGAAAACCATCGTAAGCAAAGCCACGATAGCAATGACTGTAACCGCAACGACCGAAAGTCTTTTGGTTGGTCCCAAATTTTTAAAGAACTCGCGAAATTGGACAACCAATCCACCAAAAATTTTATTCAAGACAACCCCTCCGCCAAACTAACCTAAACTTCCAAACTCAAATAAAAACTAAAGAATCAGACCTGCATCTTCATGACTTCTTGGTACGCATCAATGATCTTGTTTCGAACTTGCACCATCACTTTGAGAGCGATGTCTGCTTTTTCCGCTGCGATCATGACGTCGGCCACGTTGTCTGTTTTGCCTGTCGCGAGATTTTGCATGGCTTTATCTGAAGCCTTCTGCATTTCATTCACGCTACCAACGGCGTCTTTTAGGGTGTCGGCGAAGCTCTTGCCAGTATCGGATGTCGAACCAACTGATGAAGGGCTCTCGATGCTTAACGACTTGGAATCACGAATGCTTCCTGTGTCGAGAAACCTGTTTGCATTTGATACAGTAAAACCCTCCATGGCTTCACCTTCTCCTATATGAAAATTGTAATATAAATAAATTCAAAAAAACCTAAAATTTTGCCGCGGTCTAGGAAATTTCCTCCAGCAGAGCTGGAGGGCTAAGCAGCACTACCTTCCTATCTCCAGCGCGCTGAGAGCCATATCCTTTGACGCCTGCAGCGCCGTCACGTTCGCCTCATAGGAACGCGATGCCTGTATCATATTGGTCATCTCTTCCATAAGGTTGATATTAGGATAAGCGACGTATCCGTCAGCATTCGCATCAGGATGGTCGGGCTCGTATTTCAACAGCGGCGCCTTACGATCCGAAATAACATCCGTCACCTGGACCCGTTGAAAGTTTCCTTTCGGGTCTGTTGACGTGATGATCTCACCAAAGTTTTTTGCATCCGGCATCGCTTCAAAGACCACGTCTTTTCTGCGATACGGGCCGCCTTCAGGAGTCTGGGTCGTATTAATGTTGGCGATGTTGCTGGCAATGGTATTCATGCGCATTCTTTGCGCCGCCATACCACT
>NZ_CAMLDV010000240.1 GCF_946478835.1 uncultured Bdellovibrio sp.
AAAGTCGCTGATCCTTTGAAAACATGGATTGAGACTAAAACAAAAGCGTGGCGTTCAGCGGTGATTCAAGAAGTGACGAACACCGTTCTTATCGGCTGCCGCTTTGAAAATGTTCATGAGGCAAAATACAAAGAGATCAAGGACACTCTTCCTAAGCACAAATCACGTTATGTGGCTGGAAAAAAAGTAGAATGCCTTTTTGAAAACAAGGCCGAGTTGGCAACGGCTCAAGCTGCTCTTGAATCTCACGGCATTCCGTCTGTCGTCACAGATAAATGGGGTTACCGCCCGATCACTCGTGACGTGTCTTGGGGTATTCCCGTTCCAGCGGAGCTTGATCCAGACATGAAAGGCAAAACACTTTATGTGTGGCCGGATTCTTTGATCGCTCCGATTGTTTTCACGCAAGTGGCTCTGGAACAATCAGGTCGCAAGAAAGAACAATACAAAGATTTCTGGTGTGATCCGGAGGCGACGGTTGTTCAGTTCCTTGGACAAGACAACGTGTTCTTCTACGTGATCATGCAAGGGGCTATGTGGTTGGGACACACCGATCATCCGCTGCAACTGCCACAAAAAGGCGATTTGCAAATGACGGAAATCTTAAGCTGCTACCACTTGATGGTGAACGGCGAAAAAATGAGTAAGTCGACGGGGAATTTCTATACTGGTGATCAACTGATTGAGATGGGATATTCTCCGGATCAGGTTCGTTATTTCTTAGCACTTTTAAGCTTGCCGGTGAAAGCTTCAAACTTTGATTTCGAGCACTTCGCTGAGAGAAATAAATTCTTAGCAGGTCCCATGAATGCGGCATTTGAGAAACCTATCTCTGCTTGTCACTCGAAATACGATGGCAAGGTCCCTGAAGGTAAATTGATTGGTAAAGCAGAAGCCGAAACGGTGAAGCTAGTACAAATGTATTTGCGCTCAATGCAAAAGGGCGACTATTCGACATTGCTCGGGCAAATTGAAAACTACGCGCGACAAATCAACTCTCTTTTCACTCAGTACAAGCCGCACGATGACCGTGCGCCTGAAGCGGAAAGAAAAGATGCTCTTTACACGTGCTTCTACGTTTTAAAGAACTTGATGATTATGCTGAATCCTTTTGTTCCAGAGACGATGAATGAACTTCGTAAATCTTTGAACCTACCTGAAAGCGTTTTACGCGCTGAAGAGCTTGGAACAGGAATTCCTGCGGGTCATGTGATTGAAGCAAAAAGAACGTACTTCCCTGCTGTCGCAGAAACAGAAACGTCGGGTTCATAACCCGACGTTAGCGAGTTCCCGGTCTTGCGGGTGCCGATGATGATGTCGGCGCTTTCTTCACACAGGAAGCCACACTGGGAGCTTTGTCCGTCAGTCTAAAAACACAGTCATCAAATTTTTCACCCATAGAGCGTTCATCGATACACGCTCTTTTAATTTTTTGCACATCCACTTGGCGATCGCGAATGGCATTGATGCAGGGTTTTGCATAGTGAAGTCTTTCCTCATTGGCCTCAAGGCAAAACTTAAAACCTTCAGAATCAAAACTCGACTCCACTTGGGCTAGGTAATCAAGGCACTTCTTAACGCTGCTGAGATTGTTTTCATGAACTTTCTTGCAGGCCTCAACGTAGGTAAATGGATAATCGCGGCCGCTTAGGTTTTTCACACATTCGACAAATTCTCCTAGATTGCTTTTACCCTGGCAATAGTCAAAAGCTCCTTGCGTAAGAAGGGATTTTCCGATGACTTCATTGCAGACCGCTTTGGTCGGCATTGTGAGCATCCCCGTCGGATCACATTTTTTCTTTAACTCTGTAAGAGACGATTCGTTCAGTTGATGCGCTTTGATCTCAGGCGCTTGACCACCAATGATTTCATTAGCTTGTACTGAAAGACTTAATCCGAAGATAGAAGCGACAAATAGACTTTTAAGAGAAGATGTCATGCAAGAACTCCCGCCACTCATTTATCGGCGTTTTGAAGTTCTTTTTTAAAAGCGATTTGCGACGGAAGCCGTGTCTTTGTCTTAAACTGAGACACTCCAAATAATTTCCGTCGCTAGGTGGACTTATTTCGTTATAAAAATCTGATTTAGTAGTCTTGCAAGCCTAAGAGCTCTTTGCAAATCTCCATTTGGCGGTTGATTTCTTCAATGGCGCGATTGAGTTTCAGCTCTTCCCGCTCGTCGAGTTCGTTCTCCAGTGCGACCAAAACGATGGGATGTTTCTTAAGCCAAGCACCCTGCCGTGAAGCATAGTTTTCCGGAACTCCCGAGCGCAAAGCCGCAAGTCTTGCGTCGCGATCTTTTAAATACTCAGCGATAAATTTCAAAGTTTCTAGAGTCAGAACTTTTTTGTGGGCTTTTAATCTTTGCGAGAAACCCATTTGACGAATGCGCATGGTTCAACCTCTAGATAAAATAATCAAAAACACGATTGGCGATAACAAACTCTTCTTCAAAATCCAGTGGGTCTTCTGGTAAATACCACGCTTCTTCAGAGTGCCCTTTGTGTAAAAGAGCGAGTCTTTCCTGCGCTTGCTTCCAGAATCGTTGCTGCCATTGTTGATTGGTATTGATTGTGAAAAGTTCGCTCAATTCAAGAGCTCTTTTTACTGCATCTTTGTTGATCTTTTTTTGATCCGGCAGAACATAATCCACGGCTTTTAAAATATCCTCGTGGTGGACTAATTCTAAAACAAGATAAGTCGAATAAAGAAGAGCCTGAATATATTGGCGATATTCTTTCGTGGATTTCTGAAACCACACATCCTCGCCGCCAGGACGATAAATAGCCTTAAGACGTTCAAAGACCGGAGAAAGTTTTCGCCCCACTTCGTCGCCCAAGACAAGATCCAGCGTCACCACGATGCTTTCCGCGAAATTCAAATAGCGACAGAAATCACGCTGCTCTTTCGGTGCTGGAGGAAGAAGCCTCCAGACGATGCGGTGATTTTGTTCATGAAACAAAGAGATCTCGTTATAGGAAGAAAGGGATGTCATCATTGCAACGGGATCTACAACTTCCTGAGAGTGATCTTTAAACCACAAAGTCTCTGAAAGAATCGGACTGTAATCGATTTGATCTTTGAACAAATCCTGCGCACTTAAAGAGCGCATCGTTGAACATACTTTTGGAGCGAAAGTACCATCAATCGACAAATAGAGCTTACGACTTTCACGGTAAATAGGACTCAGAGAAAGCAATTGTTGATCTAACGGATATTCCGCCAAAACCAAGCTGTCATACTTTTTCGAAACTGGAACCGCAAAGGCTGTATTCAAGTCTTTGAGAAAATGTTTAAGTTCCGTGTCGTCGCTGGATTTTTGGGTCTTTTTTGCCATACGCAGAGATTAAAGTCTTTTGTCCTGGCTGGCAATCACTGACGTCACAAACCCAACGAAGGCGTATCGGCTCTATTTGGAATCTCGTAGTGTCTTG
>NZ_CAMLDV010000241.1 GCF_946478835.1 uncultured Bdellovibrio sp.
CAGAGCTCCGGCTTTGATCAAACATTCGATAACTTTTTTGTTCACACGGCGAAGATCGATCGAGTTAAAGAATTCATCCAAAGAAGAGAATTTTTTCTCTGGCAGACTTTCACGGGCTTCAATGATCGCTTCCACGGCATTTTGTCCGACACCTTTGATGGCGCCAAGACCAAAGTAGATTTCATCACCGTGCACGTCGAAAAGATAATCTGAGAAATTCACGTGTGGTGACTTTACCGTCAAACCACGTTTTGCTGCATCCTTCGAGTACTTTACGATTTTTTCGGTATCAGACAACTCGGTAGACAGAAGTGCTGCGAAAAATTCCGCAGGATAATGACATTTCAACCAAGCTGTTTGCAGCGTAACAACCGAGTAAGCAGCGGCATGGGATTTATTGAAACCGTAGTCCGCAAACTTGTACATCAAATCGAAAAGATCAGATGATTTCTCTTTGTTGTGACCGCGTTCCACCGCCCCTTTCATGAAGCGTTCGCGGTGTTTATCCATCTCCTCTTTGATCTTCTTACCCATCGCGCGACGAAGCATATCCGCTTCACCGAGAGAGTATCCGGCAATCTTAGAGGCGATACCCATAACTTGTTCTTGGTAGACCATGATTCCGTAGGTCTCTGACAAGACCTCGCGAGTGTCTTCCAAAAGATATTCAACAGGCGCTTTTCCGTGTTTACGGTCTGTAAAGTCGGGAATATTCGCCATCGGACCCGGACGATACAGGGAAGTGATCGCCGTGATATCCGCAAATGATGAAGGACGGATTTTACGAGTGGCATCGGTGATGCCCTCACCTTCGAACTGGAACACCCCCGCCGTATCTCCACGCGACATCATTTCAAATGTCGCCGTGTCGTTCATAGGGATTTGTTTTGTCGTAATAACTTTATTGCGATTCTTCTTGATCAACTTCAAGGCCAAGTTGATGTGAGTCAGAGTTTTCAAACCCAAGAAGTCGAACTTAATCAAACCGATTTTTTCGGCGTGCTTCATGTCGTACTGAACGACTTGCTCGCCATCAGCCCCTTTGTACAACGGCGCATGTTTAACAAGCTGACCGTCACCGATGATAACCCCGGCGGCATGGATGCCCGCGTTTCGCACCATCCCCTCAACTCGTTGAGCAAGGTCGATGAGCGTTGCCACTGTAGGATTCATCTCCATCAGTTCCGTCAATCGCGGTTCCATCTCCAGTGATTCTTTTAAAGTCACACCGAGTTTATCTGGAATTAATTTTGTTACTTGATCTGTTTCCGAGAATAACATTCCCAAAACACGACCCACGTCTTTCAGAGCGGCACGTGTTTGCAATTTACCGTAAGTGATAATTTGCGATACGGATTCTTGTCCGTATTTCTCAGTCACATAACGAATCACTTCCTGACGACGGTCCTGACAGAAATCGATATCGAAGTCCGGCATGGAAATACGCTCTGGATTCAAGAAACGCTCGAACAGAAGAAAATTTGGAAGTGGATCCAGATCCGTAATTCTTAAACAATACGCGACCAAGGAACCCGCACCAGAACCACGACCCGGCCCGACCGGAATGTCATTGTCCTTCGCCCACCCGATGAAGTCTTGGACGATTAAGAAATAACCGTTAAAGCCCATGCGGTCGATAATACCCAGCTCATAATCAAGACGGCTGTAGTAGTCGGGCTTTTTGTCTTCAGGAACCGCTTCACCGCGAGCTTCCGCTTCTTCGAAACGAACCAGCAATCCTTCTTTGGATTTACGTGCGATGTAATCTTTAAGCGTCTCGTCTGTTCCTGTTGGGAATGTCGGCAAGTGATAGATCGGTTTTCCCGCATCATCTTTGATTTTAAATTTCACATCACAGCGCTCAGCAATTTGCAATGTGTTGCTGATAGCCTCAGGAATGTCCGAGAAGGTCTCGATCATCTGCTCTGGTTTTTTAAAATAAAACTCATCCGTGCCTAAACGGAAACGCGATTCATCACTCAAAGTTTTATTCGTTCCGATACAGATCAAAACTTCTTGAGCGATCTGATCATCTTGAGTCATGTAGTGAACGTCGTTACTTGCGACGACAGGAACACCTGTGATCTTAGAAGCTTCCAGCAAGAATGGATTGATTTGATCCCACTCGGGAACTCCCGTGCGACACATTTCAAGATAAAGGCGATCATCAAAAATTTCTTTTAGCTGTCTGATTTTCGTCAGAGCCGCGTCAGGTCCCTCACGCAAGAAAGCGTCGGCGACCTCACCACGAAGTCCGCCCGTCAAACAGATCAAATCCGAATTGTATTCTTTGATCACTTCGTAATCGATACGTGGCTTCCAGTAGAAACCTTCCTGATAACCAATCGTCGAAAGTTTGCAGAGATTTTGATAGCCCTTGATATTTTGAGCTAAGAACACCAAACGACGGGGCCCTTGCGCGACTTGATCGCGATCTTGTTTTTTCTCTAAACGCGAACCCGGTGCAATGTAGGCATCCAAACCCAAAAGAGGTTTGACGTTGTTGTCCTTACAAGCAAAGTAAAACTCAACAGCGCCGAACATGTTACCGTTATCAGTGAGAGCCACTGCAGGCATTTGCATTGCTGCTGCTTTTTTAGCAATAGCTTTAACCCGGCATGCGGCTTCCAAAAGGGAATATTCAGAGTGAACGTGAAGATGAACAAAAGACATGATAATTTCATATCTTAGCCCCCTTTTTTATTCAATAAAAGGGGGTTCTCGACCTCTGAAAACTCAGCGCGTTAGAGGGTTCTTAACTGCACAATGGGATGAACGGAAACTCCTGAAGGAATTTGTGCTGAATTCAGATCAAACTGATCGTTTTTAACAGGAATTTTGAGAGTTTTTGTGCCTTTTCCGCCATCCAAAACGATTTTGAGGAGGACTCCAGAAATCGCAGACGGAGAAGTCGCCCCGTCGATATTCCACAGGCGAACTTGGTCATCTTGAATCTCGATTTTACCACTTCCGGGAACGGAAGGATCTTTTTCAAGTTTTACTTCCATCACACTCACGGCATAACCCTTTGCTACGTCCATATCAACTTGCAGTTTTTGCTTTAAAGCTTCGTTAGCATACTTGATTAAAATCGCCGCCTCTTTGCCAGCATCTGGAGCCACAAAATCGCGATCGCGTGTGGAGTCCTGGGAAATCACACCGATATAACGAATTCTTAAATCAGAATTTGGAACTTCGAGCGAAAATGGCTGAACCACTTTTTCGTGATAAGAAAAATCATTGAACGACATCAAAAGGCGTCCCGATTCAATATCAAACAGACGATACCCTGTCATTTCAGCACAACATCCGCCGAGTCCTGAAACTACGACAGGCTGACTGCCATGGACATTCAACTCAGT
>NZ_CAMLDV010000242.1 GCF_946478835.1 uncultured Bdellovibrio sp.
CATCAATATTTTGGGTGGAATCATAGGGATCAACCCCCATAAGTTCAGCAGTTGAAGGCATAAGTTGCATTAAGCCAATTGCACCAACAGGACTTAAGGTTTCTGGTTCCCCGCCGGATTCCTGTTCGATTACAGCCGCCAGCATGGTCTTGTAGCCGGTCAGCTTGGCGCAGACCAGGAACTCGAATTTGTTATCGAGCGATATTTCAAAGTACTTGAATTCTATCAAGAAAAATTGTCCTTATAGTTGTAGTGTTTAACTAAAAACTTTCCTCTTTTTCAATCACATCACCAAATCCGAAATGCCTCTTTTTAACAAAAGGAGGATCATTTATGTCAAGTTTAGGAAAGAGATGGAAACGAAAAGTCTCTCGGCAATTTTCAATTGAAGAAAAGAAGAAGATTGTTGAAGAGTTTATTGATTCTGGATTATCCGCAAGATTATTCGCTCCAAAGTATGACATTCGGATAGAGACACTTTCTAAATGGAAGCAGCTCTATTTACATCCTAGCAGATTGAAGAAAAGAACAATCAAGCGTGGAGGTCCGTATGCGCTTCAGGAAAGATTGAATGCAGTCGAGACCTACATTAAAAGTGGCCTCTCCCAAAAAGATTTCTCAAAGACTTGGGGTGTATCTGAAGTCACATTGGGGCGCTGGCATTCACTTTATCAAAAGCATGGCCCTAAAGGTCTTGAGGGAAGTGTCTTTCAGGATACATTCAGAAAGTACAAAGCACGTCATCACAAGAAAATTTCAGAGAAGCTTGAAGAAGTTATCATCAAAACAAAAACTTCCAATCCTACATTTGGACTTAGAAAAGTTAAAAACTTTTTAAATCGCTTTGAAGGTTTAAAAGTATCCACAGGAGCGATTAGCAGAGTTCTCAAAGAAGAAAACATCCCTTTAGTTGAAGTTGTGAGAAAGCAGAAGCGTTCTTCCGATCGCGTTCGAAGTTTTGAAAGAGCTACAGCAATGCAGCTTTGGCAAACCGACATTACAAGTTTTGTTCTCGCACGAAATGGAACACGAGTTTATCTCACTGTCTTCCTGGATGATTACAGCCGCTATATTGTCGCTTGGAATTTACAACTGAGACAGACAAGTGAATTTGTAATGAACACAGTACTTGATGGTTTTCAAAATTATGGAAAGCCAGAAGAGATTTTATCTGATCAAGGGCGACAATACTTTAGCTGGAGAGGGAAAAGTGATTTTCAAAGAATGCTCGAAAAAGAAGGAATTAAGCATGTCGTAGCACGAAGCCATCATCCTCAGACTGTAGGAAAATGCGAAAGGCTTTGGGAGACAGTGGGACAGGAATTTTGGAATCGTGTTCGCCCTCAAGAATTATCTGATGCACGCGAGAGATTAAAACACTACTTCAATCACTACAATCACTTTCGGCCCCATCAAGGAATTGGAGGAATGGTTCCTGCCGATCGTTTCTTCGGTGTTGAAAGTGAAGTCAGAAAAATTTTAGAAGATTCAATTGAGCAAAACTCACTTCGAATGGCGCTTGATGAGGCGCCTCGTTCGCCAGTTTTTCTAGTTGGAAACATTGGAGGAAAAAGTGTGTCCCTTCATGGTGAAGGTGGGCATTTGATTTTCCAATCACCAGATGGAGTGATTAGCAAAATTAAAACAAATGAATTTGGATTTACGCAAATTAATGGAGAAGACAATGGAAGAACAAAATCTGAAGAAAACTCGAATCAAAAAAACGCAAAAGAGACGATTACAAATGATGGAGAGACCAGCATTGCCGATCAAAATACTTTGGCATCAAGCGAGCGAAGACCAGAAGAAAACCGCCCATCAGACGGGAATGATCATGTTAGAATATTGGATGGGAAGACTATCAAAGACGGAAGCAGCGAATGCGTTGAACGTACCGGCGTTGAGGCTGTGGCAGATGTCACAGCAAGCCTCGACCGGAATGCTGGTGGGTCTTCTCAAGCAACCAACGATGAGGAAGAAAGATATGAAGACGAATCCAGAACTAGATGTGAAAGCTCTTCTAAAGAAGATTGCGGAGCTGGAGAGAACGATAGAGATGCAAGATCGATTGATTGCGATAATGCGCGAAATGCCGGGACTCAAGGAAGTGAAAGAACCGAAACCTCCAAAGGAGAAGAAGATTGGAGAGCAGAAAACGATACAAAAACGAGTTCAAAAGAAAGATCGGTCTTTGGCTTCTGGAAAAAGGACGAAGAGTAAAAATGGAAGAAGTCGCAACGAGACTGTGTGTGACGAAGAGAACTCTTCGAGCCTGGAAAGCAAAAGCTAAAAAGGATTGTGATAAAAGGTCAGGAAGACCTTCTTATACAAATGAAGATCATCGTCGTGCTTTAGTGCTGGTTGCTCGTGAATTGAAAAAGCAAGGCTATCCAGGAAGCCCTGCGATTGCATCTGCATTGTCAAAACAAGTTCCGCTGAGATTGATTCGTCTTTACGTTAGAAAAATTAAAACTAGACGAAGAATCAACTTGCGAGAGCTCCATCTCCAAAATCGAATCTCAACCGTTGTTAATTCTGCCAATGTCATCTGGTCACAAGATGGAACACATTTAGGCAGAAATAAAAAAAGATCTGTCGAAGCTCAGGTTATAAAAGATCGTGCAAGTCTAAAAGTGTTGTCTGTTCTGACAGGAAACAGCGCTGATGGAAAAACAATCGTTGGCATGTTCAAAGAATTAAAAAAAACGCGCTCATTACCACTGGTCTGGATGACGGATAACGGTTCTTGCTACGTGAATAAAGAAGTCGAAAAGTTCATGTCTGACGAAAGAATAATCCATCTGCGTTCATTGCCTCATACGCCTCAGCATAATGGATCGGCCGAAAGGATGATGTTTGAACTAAAAACAGCGTCCTTGCTGGGGAGAAAGACTCTTGTGAATGACAATCTTAAGGTTCACGAAGCCTTCACAACAAGCGCCTTGATAATAAATGAATACAGAAAACGGTCCGTGCTTGGATTTAAGAGTTCGAATGAAGTTGACGAAGAGATGCTAATGACTGAGCCCAATGTGAGCCGTGAACAGCTTTATGCAGAGTATGCTGAAGAGAAAAAACGACTGCATGAAAACATGCGTGGACGTGAGCTGCGAATGTGTGAACGCGAGATGGTTATGTGCTTATTAGAAAAATACGATCTGATAAACAGATCGAGAGGC
>NZ_CAMLDV010000243.1 GCF_946478835.1 uncultured Bdellovibrio sp.
TCAGTATGAGCTCTATTCCGGTGCTGGTGAGCACATCCGCTACCAAATGGCCGGCGGAGATATCAATGAGAAAGAACGTCCTGAGTTGAAAGTTCAAAAAGAGAAAAGTTTGAACTGGAAATTCAAAGGCGAAATCTGGGAAGACGAAGTAGGTCACTACCGTTCTTCTTTGAAAAACGTATGCCCACAAGATTCAAATGTGGCTGGTTTGTCTGAACAATAAGGAAAGGATTTTCAAGATGAAATTCGCAAAAGCAATGACGACTTTGACTATCGGTGTTTTGATGAGCCTGCAAACAACAGCTTGGGCACAGAATTCCGCAAAAGAAGGTCTGGAGCGCATCAAGGCCAACGTCAATAACTCTAAAACAAACTTGCAAGAGTACGAAAAGAACTTAAAAACTGTTGAAGGCAATATCGCTGAAGTCGGTAAAGCCAAGTCCCAGGTTGAGGGACAACAAAAACAAGTTCTGCAGCAGGTTGAAGAAAACAACCAGGCCATGGGTCGTATCGGTGGTCAGGAAAAAGAGATTCAACAGCTGATCAATGACGAGAAAAACAAAATGACTCAGGAGAATCAAAAGATTCAAGAGCTTGAGGCCATGATCGCGAAGATCAAAGAAAACCAGAAGAAGCGTGAGATGAACATCAACGATTACCAATTGCAGCTGACTCAGCTTCAGGAAGAAAAGAAAATCTGGAGTTCTCGTGCGGGCACTTTGAAAGAGCAAAACGATCAAGTGAACCAAAAACTTCGTTCTTTAGCGAGCGAAGAGAACGAGTGGAAAGCCAAACAGAAAGGCTATCAGGGTGAAGTGAAACGCTGGAGCAAAGAAGTCGAAAGACAGCAGAAGCTCAGCGACAGCTACAATTCTTTGGCTGAAGTTAAATAATATATATAACTAAAAGCCTGAATTAAAAGGGAGCATCAATTGCTCCCTTTTTTTTTGTTGGACCAAAGGTCCACTTCATTGCTCACATTCAAAAAACTAGACTTATCCCCGGTGGAGAAACACCGAAAAAATCCTCTCAGTAAAAAATCTAGCTTTCTAAAAATCACAGAGGATTATATGCAACAGTCTTCCATCAGTTCTTGGTTCCGCGGAATCAAAGGCAAATTACTTTTTGCCGCAACTTTACCTATCGTTGGGTTCGCCGTCGTTTTTGTCATCGCAAAATCCGGCATGGCCACACTGAGCAGTTATTTGGAAAACTCCCATAACAATATTATTCCGAATATTCAGGCTTTGGGAGAGATGCGCCAATCACGAAATAACTTTGGCTATCAGATTATGTCTGCAATGATGAGCCCTGAAAAACGAGAAGAACATTTAAAAATCGCTCGCGAAGCCATCACCGAATTCCAAAAGGCTATGGATACGTATGAGTCCACGCCTTTTACACCCGAGACGGAAAAAACTTACGCGCCAGCAAAGGTTATTAAAAAAGAATATATCGAACTTCTTAATAAGTCCGTGGATCTAGTGGCGACTGGAAAACCCGAAGCCCTTGAGGCAGCTCGCAAACAGCTTGAAGGACGATTGTGGGAAATGGGAACTATCATGTACAACATGAATAAGGACTCTGTTCAATACTACAATCAGTCAGCTCTTGATGACAACAAAGGCGCAGATGTCGCCACAGCCAAGGCAAACTCATTTATTATGGCAGTCACGGTGATCGCATGCATGGCTATCTTCGGACTTCTTTTGTGGATTGCTTCACGTATCGCTTCTTCTGTGGGCTCCATTGCAGAACGTTTAACAATGGCAGGCGGTCAAGTGGCGTCTTCTGTCGAGCAGCTTAATGAAGCTGGCAACAGTTTGTCTCAATCTTCAACGGAAGCCGCCGCTTCACTTGAAGAAACAGTCGCAGCTTTAGAAGAAATGAGTTCCATGGTGCAAATGAACTCGGACAACGCAAAACAAGCGGCCGCTCTATCTTCGTCTTCCAAAGACGCCGCAGAAACCGGCGAAAGAGAAATTCAAACACTGATTCAATCCATGACTGAAATTTCTCAATCTTCAAAGAAAATTGAAGAGATCATCAGTGTTATTGACGATATCGCCTTCCAAACAAACTTGTTGGCTCTGAATGCCGCGGTTGAAGCCGCTCGCGCTGGAGAACAAGGGAAAGGTTTTGCAGTGGTGGCCGAAGCCGTTCGTGCCTTGGCACAAAGAAGTGCGGCAGCGGCAAAAGATATCACAAGCTTGATCAAAGACTCTGTGTCACAAATTGAGCACGGAAGTGAAATCGCAGATAAGAGCGGTGCCGTTCTTAGCAACATCGTGAACTCTGTAAAAAAAGTTTCTGATTTGAATAATGAAATCGCTGCGGCAAGCTCGGAACAAACCACAGGTATTCAGCAAATCAGCAAGGCGATGAATCAGTTGGACCAAGCAGCACAATCTAATGCGGCTTCCGCCGAAGAAATTGCGGCGACAAGTGGCGAGATCAACAATCTTGCGGCAGCGACACAAAGTATGACTGTGGAACTGAACAATGTTGTTCTGGGAGGTCATACAGTGACAAACACTCGGGCAACGACAAACACGAAAATCGCGAAGAAAAAAGAGGTTGTGAAGCTTGCAGCAAAGAACAACGTCATTAAAATGAAAACCTCCGCCCCCGTTGCGGTAAAAGCAGAGGCAAAAGAAGTTATTCCGTTTGATGAAGACACTCGCGCCAAGGTCGGAACGACTGACGGATTCTAAATCTAAAGCAATCAAAATTTATTTACAAAACCCCTCGACCTTCGAGGGGTTTTGTCGTTTTAACGTATACTAAAATCGCATTCATAAAACTAGACTCCGCCTATCCGGTTAGTATTCCGAATAAAATTCGGTCAAAGATGTTAAGAAAGCATCAAAAAAATACTGGAGTCGAAAATGGAAAATTACGGAATTTCGAGTTGGTTTCGGGGAATCAAAGGACGTTTGTTATTTGCGGCATTTTTACCGATGATCGGTTTTGCAGTTCTGGGAACAGTGGCCTATTCAGGTGTCGGCAAAGTCCTCAACCTTTTAAGTGTCGCAAATGAGCAAGTCATCCCGACCTTCGATGTGGTCGGAGAGATGCGCCAAGCACGCAATAAATATCTGTATCAAGTGTGGTCAGCCATGCAATATGCAGACAACAAAACCGAGCTCGCAGCCCGTGTGAAAGCGG
>NZ_CAMLDV010000244.1 GCF_946478835.1 uncultured Bdellovibrio sp.
GGAAATCACCGATGAAGATTTTGAAAATATCAAGAACTATTGTATCAACCCCGTGGAATCGCGTGAGGCATCTCTAGAAAAACCGGAGAGCCTTGAGTTTGAAGCAGAGTTTCCACCGGATGTTGAAATATTGGAAGGTTTTATTGATAAAACTCCGACTGAGCTCGAAGCTTTTTTTGAGGGCGCAGGTTTTGCCATGAGCTTAGAGGATTTAGCCTTTTGCCAGAGCTATTTTCAGGATACGGAAAAAAGAAACCCAACAATTACAGAGCTCCGCGTGATTGATACGTACTGGTCGGATCACTGCCGTCATACGACTTTCTTTACTAAACTTGAAGATATTACAATAGACGAAGGCGAGTACTCTGAGCCGCTGAATACTGCGTATGAAGAATATCTTACGACACGTGAAGAGGTTTACGGCCAAAAGCTTCCGAACAAAGATATCTGTTTAATGGACTTGGCTATTCTGGGGGCAAAAGAGCTAAAAAAGAAGGGTCTATTGCAGGATCTAGATGAATCTGATGAAATTAACGCTTGCAGTATTGTTGTTAATGTTGACATTGATGGACAGGACGAAGAATGGCTCGTCATGTTTAAGAATGAAACCCATAATCATCCGACAGAAATTGAACCGTTTGGGGGAGCAGCAACCTGTCTAGGCGGAGCAATACGAGACCCCTTGTCTGGCCGGACTTATGTTTACCAAGCGATGCGTGTGACAGGAAGTGCCGATCCGAGAGCTAAAATGGAGGACACACTTCCGGGGAAATTACCGCAACGTAAAATCACCACTGGTGCAGCTGCGGGTTATAGTTCATATGGAAACCAAATTGGCTTAGCGACCGGACAAGTTGCTGAGGTTTATGATGAGGATTTCGTGGCTAAACGCATGGAAATCGGGGCCGTAATTGCTGCAGCACCACGGGAAAATGTGGTGCGTGAAACTCCTGAACCAGGAGATGTCGTCGTGCTTGTCGGCGGAAGAACTGGACGTGATGGCTGCGGCGGGGCTACCGGTTCTTCCAAAGAACACACCGAAGAATCTCTCATGTCGTGTGGAGCAGAAGTCCAAAAAGGGAATGCACCGACTGAACGGAAAATTCAGCGCTTATTCCGCAATAACAAGGTTAGCACGATGATTAAGCGCTGTAATGATTTCGGTGCAGGAGGAGTCTCAGTTGCGATTGGGGAATTAACCGATGGCTTAGAAATCAACCTTGATGCCGTTCCGAAAAAGTACGAAGGGCTCGATGGAACAGAACTTGCGATTTCCGAGTCTCAGGAACGGATGGCGGTTGTCATTTCTGCAGAAAACTTTGAGTCCTTCGTCAAATATGCAAATGAAGAAAACCTGGAGGCCTCACTTGTGGCAACGGTTACAGGTGATCCACGCTTGAAGATGAAGTGGCGGAAGCAACTGATTGTTGATATTAGCCGTGAGTTCTTAAATACGAATGGTGTGAAGCAACATGCCAATGTAAAGGTGAACCTTCCTGACGTTAGCCAGAACTACTTTCATAATCTTCCTCAAGGGATCGAACAAAAGTTAGCGCTTGAGAATAAAGCCGAGGGATTGACAGAGGCCTGGCTTACCAACTTACAAGATTTGAACGTGTGCAGTCAAAAGGGTCTAGTCGAGCGATTTGACTCAACTATTGGTACAAATACGGTACTAATGCCCTTTGGCGGCAAATATCAAGCGACTCCGGCAGAAGGTATGGTTGCGAAGATTCCAGTCCAATCCGGTGATACCCATACTGCAACAGTGATGTCCTATGGCTATAATCCGCAACTCGCGAAATGGAGTCCTTTCCACGGGGCTGTTTACGCTATCGTCGATGCTGTGACCAAGATCGTCGCGCTAGGGGGAGATTATCAGAAGGTGAGACTAACCCTTCAGGAATATTTCGAAAAGCTGGGTCAAAACCCTGAAAAGTGGGGGAAACCATTCAGTGCTCTGCTCGGTGCCTATTACGCCCAGAGAAAGTTGGCGATCCCAGCAATTGGCGGGAAGGATAGCATGTCTGGAACCTTTATGGATCGTCATGTTCCTCCGACACTCGTTGCCTTTGCTGTCGATGTTTTAAAGTTTGAGGACGTTATTTCCCAAGAATTTAAGATGGCAGGCAGTCAAGTGGTTCTTGTTCCAGCCGTCCGAGATGAACATGAGCTTCCAAATTTTGAAGTTTTAAGTCAAAACTATTCTAAAATCCATGAACTGATCCAATCGGGAAAGGTTCTTGCTTCCTATACAGTTCGGATGGGTGGATTGGCTGCAGCGGTCAGCAAAATGTCCTTTGGAAACCGAATTGGTCTGAAGTTTAATACTCCCGTTGAGGTTGAGAATTTGTTCCGTACAAACTACGGATCGATCGTGCTTGAAATAGGAGAAAACGTTAATCTTGAGAAGGCTTTCGGTGAAGTACGCTATCAAATCCTTGGCTCCACACAAGAAAAACCGGTAATCACGCTCAACAATGTTGATATTCCGGTTGATAAAGCTTTGGAAGCATGGGAGAAACCACTGGAGAAAATTTTCCCGACAAAAACGGAAAAAGCAGTCCAGCCGCAAACGTTTAGCTATGATCACCGTAATACGAAAAAGCCATCTACGAAAATTGCTAAACCGAGAATTTTTATTCCCGTTTTCCCTGGAACCAACTGCGAATACGATTCTGCCAAGGCCTTCGAGAAAGCAGGCGGGGTAGTTGAAACCCTTGTGATCCGAAATCTTTCGACAGCTGACGTAGAAGAATCTATCCATCAGATGGTCAAAAAGATTGAGCAAGCTCAAATTGTCATGTTGCCTGGAGGCTTTAGTGCAGGGGACGAACCTGATGGTTCTGGAAAATTTATTGCGACCATGTTCCGAAACCCTCGGATTAAAGATGCAGTCATGAAACTTCTGAATCAAAGAGATGGTTTAATGCTCGGTATTTGTAACGGCTTCCAAGCTTTGATCAAACTCGGCCTTGTTCCTAATGGTGAAATCGTCGATTTAACCGTCGATTCACCAACACTAACGTATAATAAAATTGGTCGACACGTTTCCTGCATGGTTCAAACCAAAGTTGTCTCGACCTTGTCTCCATGGTTTAGCGGTGTTGAACTTGGTGATATTCATACGATCGCTGTTTCACA
>NZ_CAMLDV010000245.1 GCF_946478835.1 uncultured Bdellovibrio sp.
CATGTGTCGGTATTGCTCTTTGGTGCGCTTGATATAGTTCTCACCTGTTTCCGCAGCTCGTTCGACCACCTTGCGTGCGAGAAGAGAAATATTGTGAGAGAACAAAGAACGAATGCTGCGCAGGTCCTGATTTTCTTCGACAAGTTTTGAAAGAAAACTTGTGACCTTCTTACTGTCCAATTTTTCCGTGAGCAGAATTTCAAGAAGACTGTCAATTCTTTGCAAGAAAGTTCTAAGGCGAATCATTTGAAAAACAAGATTGATGCTGACACCAAACTCATCCAGATGCTTGTGCACTTGACTGAGTTCACGACGGCACTCCCAAATAATCATGCGAAAGCGCGACGCTTTCTCCAAAGTTAATGAGGTGTCACCAGAATGATACGCGTTTGTGAACTCTTCAAGTCCACGCACCAGTGCAAAGAAAGCGGAATCGCGGAAGTTTGGTTTATCCAGACGCTCACGAATAGCCGGTGAAAGACCAATCGCGCGCACTTGAATCACCAAGTAGACCAGCGCATCTTCTAAATCTGACTTTAAACGGTTCCAATCGGTTTCATCGGCTTCTACTTCGTAAAAGAAAAGCTCAGCGATTTTTTCAAAGGTGACGTTATCAATAGATGCCAGCCACATTGGGTCATCTTTATCTGGAAACAAGGCCCAAAATAAATACCCTAATTCGTGATCTAGGGGCGGCATCGGTAAGACCTTCATCGTCATACGATCTAAAAGCTCACCCCAAAGACCCAACTCTTTTGGAAGACCCGTTTCCGTATAAAGCTCCAAGCCACTGACTTCATGCACGACTGTTCGCAAAATTCCTGCGACCGATTTCTTCCATTCCGGATTGCGATCAAGGACCATCAAAAGAAAACGCAGGCGCGCCACCGGAAGACGGCCGGTTTCTTTTTCTAAATGAGAATCAACCGCCCCCTCGTAGCGAATCCACTGCATCAGCTTCACAAGCCACTGCAATTTATCTTCAAGCTGCTTATTGTCTTTTGCCGAGGCTAAAAGAACATCCAGATCACTATGGACCTTCCCGCTTTGTTGGAATTTGATAAGTCGATTTCTAAACGCTTTAAGTTTTGTAAACATAAGGAAAGTTTACAGAATTACTTTTTAAACGCATCCCCTACCTGCATTTAAAATGCACTGCGCCGAAAGTATCTCCACGCAACATTTCGTGGCATTAACGCACAAAGTCCTCATGTGCTATGAAAGCCTTTATGAAAAATGTTTCACTATTGATTTATATTTTCCTCTTATCCCTGAACGCTCAGGCCCTTTCACTTTCGTCAATTCAAGGAACGGATATCGTCACCGAAAAAGAGCAACAGCTCCACTTCCCTTCGGAAAAGGCCGCCACAGTTGTGGTTTTTCTTTCAGCGAAGTGTCCTTGCTCGGCAAGCCATGAAGACATTTTAAAAACGCTCAGTGCTGAGTTTAAAGAATTTTCTTTCGTGGGCGTGCACTCCAATTCGGATGAAGCTTCTGAACTCACCAAAAAACATTTTTCGGAAAGCTCTTTTGCCTTTCCCATTATTCAAGATAAGAAAAATGCTCTTGCAAATACCTTGGGGGCCTTAAAAACTCCGCACGTTTTTGTTCTTAATAAAAATGGCGAAGTTCTTTATCAAGGCGGCGTCACAGACAGTCACGTCGGTCCTAGTGCGAAAAAGAATTTTTTAAAAGATGTTTTAGAAGATCTTCGCGCAGGTAAAACTCCTCGCTATAAAGAGGGCCGCGCACTGGGTTGTTATATTCAAAGGGAGGACGACTGATGAAATCTCTTTGCACTCTGCTTTTTTTATTGCTGCCTTTGGCCTGCGCTAGACCGGATTATATTTCTTCTGAAGAGTGGCAGCGTTTAAACAATCCAGCAACAGCCAATTCTTGCGCTGGAGAATTTAAGACAGCTCACCTTTGTGCCATTTTAACTTGGACAAAAACTCCGAACAGCACTGAAGTGCAAGAATTTGTCTTGGAACTACAAGGCGACGTCACTGTCGCTGATGACCTGGCGATTATTCTATGGATGCCTTCCATGGGACACGGTTCCGCCCCCGTAAAAGTCGAAAAGATTTCCGCTACTCAATATCGAGTCACCAATGTTTATTTTATTATGCCTGGTGATTGGGAAGTGCGCCTGACTTTGAAAAAATCAGGTCAGGTTCTGGATCAACTCTTTATTCCGATGATGGTCCCATGAATTTATTGACGGCACTCTTTTTGACTTTTCTTTCTTCCGCTAGTTGGGCTGCAAGTTGCTGCGGTGGTGGTTTTTCTATTCCTGCTCTTATTTTAGGGGACGATAAAGCGCAAATCACCAGCTCATACTCTTATTCGTCCGTGAGCGATGATGTCCTTAGCAGCGGACGCTGGTTAAAGCGCGGAGATAATAATTTATCTCAAACTTTGAAATTAGAAGGTGCGGTTTTGATTTCCGAATCCATGCAAGCAGGATTTAGTCTTCCGGTCATGACTAAATCTGCTGACGGTTCAGCCGATTCTTCGGGATTAGGAGACGCCGCACTTTATTTTGGTCATGAAACTTTTCCTGAAAAAGGTTATTCGAAATGGAAACCTAAGGGTGTTACGTTTCTTCAGCTCACTTTGCCTACCGGAACGTCTATTTATGATGCAACGGCGACGACCGCCAATGAAAGCCGTGGTCGCGGGTTTTACTCCTTAGGTGCGGGACTGGCACTTTTGAAATCCTGGAAAGTTTGGGATGCCAATTGGAGCTCCGAGGTTCATCGTTCTTTTTCAAAAAATACATCCAGTGCTTCTTACGGTGGAAATATCGAAGTGACACCTGGCTGGGGCACTTCGCACACTTTGGGAGTTGGTTGGAATCATGGCGATTACCGTGTGGGAAGTTCTTTAAGCTTTCTTTATGAGGAAGCCATTCAAATTCGTGGTACCACAAACTCAGACGGTGCCGCTCAGAAAAACTTCACGCTGGGAATTTCTGGAAGCTATATGCTCAATCTTGAATCCGCTGTGACGGTCAGTTATGCCGATCAAAGTTTGATTGGAAATCCTGTAAATTCAAGTTTATCAAAAACAATTAATTTAAGCTATCAACAGCGCTGGCCGCGCTAGGAGAATACATGAAAACATTTTTAC
>NZ_CAMLDV010000246.1 GCF_946478835.1 uncultured Bdellovibrio sp.
GTTGGCGTTGGCGTTGGCGTTGGCGTTGGCGTTGGCGTTGGCGTTGGCGTTGGCGTTGGCGGCGCGGGTTCTGGTGATGGTTGCGGTCCAGGCGACGGCGTCGGGATTGGTGCCGGAGTTGGAACGGGAGTCGGCTGCTTCGCTGTCTGATTGTCTGGCTTTTGTGTTTTCTTTTCTTCCTTTGGAGAACACGACATCAGAGTGACTGCCGTAAAACACATGATGAAAAAGCGCAGATGACGCATCCGTTGTCCTTGTGAGTGTTATACGGTTTATTTTGACAGCATTTTAACGCCTTTCGGAGTCCTAATAAGCGGGACTTAGTAAACTTGGACTAAAGGCTCCACGCGTTAAGTGACGCCGGGTGAGCGCACTTTATTAAATTACTGAAATCAATTCTCACTATGCACAGTTTTTACGCAAATGTCCGTGTCTTACATTGACGAAATCCTGACAATCTGTAAAAACCTGTACCCCAGCGAGTAATTTAGATTTTGTTTTGGAGTTTTAAGAACTTATGAGCCAACTAGATCGTGCCTTTGAGCTCGGCAAGTTATATTCCGATCGGGGAGAATTCACCTCTGCGATCACGCATCTCAACGATGCGTCTCAGGGATACTTTGCTGAGAAAAATTTCTCTCAATACTTGAAGTGCTTGAACATTCTTTTGCGTATCTATGCAGAACGCGAACAGTTTGAAGAGATCAATCTCACAAAAGAAAAACTCCAAGATCTAGTTCTTAAAGAAGGCTTTGAACTCAACTCCAAAACTTATTATACGCTCGCTATCTGTGCTTTCTACAAAGGACAACAAGACGTCTCTTTGGACTATGTTCAAAAGGCTCTTGCTATCGCTCTTGCCTCTGACAACAAAGAAGATATTTGCAACGCGATCTTCGGTCTTGCGATGGTTTACTCAAGCCCATCTATGGCTCGTTATGCAGATGCCTTGAAAGAGATCTACAATCTTGAAGTCTTCTTCCAGGTTTACAATCTTCCAGAACTTAGAATTTCTTCGCTGATCTTGAACGGAAATATCTTAGCGCAAATGAAAAAGTACGAAGAAGCGGTGACGGTTCTTTGGAAAGCTTACGATGCGCTTAAAGAAACTCGCAACGTGGTGATGGCTTCTTACTTGATGATCCAACTCGGAGACGTTTACTTTGAGATGGGCGATAAAGATTTGGCACGCGTGTATTTGTCACTCGCACAAAAATCTATTGATACAGAAAATCATGTAAGACTTAGTAAGATTGCTGACTTCTACGCATCGAAAATCGGTGCAGAACCTCAGACAAGTTATGATTTGATTTTTGACGAAGGTAATCATGCGGTCACAGAGAGAAAATTGGGTCGCATTGATTTCAAAAATCAGTTCATTCTTCTCGACCTTTTGCGTTTGTTCGTTCAGAATCAGGGCCAAATTTACTCGAAAGAGTATTTGGTTGAGAACGTATGGAAGCAACCTTACGATCCAGCGATCCACGACAATAAGATTTACGTGACGATCAAACGTCTTCGTAAACTCATTGAACCGGATTACGAGAAACCAAAATATATTTTTAGAGCTAAAAACGGATACTACATGAATAAAGCGGCTCGAGTTCATTTCGAGCACTAGGGGGGATTCATGTTACGCAACATCTTGATGGCAACATTGATTTTTACAAGTCTGACTCTGTCAGTGGGAGCCCGTGCGGCTGACGCTGATGACGAGCATATCATTCCGGCGAGTGATAATCGTCCGGTTCCTTGGCCGTGGACATTGGCTCAGCCATTCCCATGGACAGATATTCAAGGCTTGTGGAAAGTGGAACAAGGGGACTTCACTTCTTACTTTGCTTTGAAAGTGGTTCGTCAAAAAGCAACAGGCATCCGCCAATTGCAAGTAAAGCAATTCGACGGAGACACTTGTAAGATGCTAGCAACAGGCGTGGGCTTAGAGCGCAACCAAAAGGTTTTGGCGCAAATGACCAGCCGAGCGGGCACTACATACCGTGTTCAATTGACGGCATTTAACGAGAAAGATTCACCAATTACACCACTTAAGGGCAACGTCCCAACTCAGGGTGTGATGGTTCTTTCAATGGGCGCTCTTGATAATAAGGCTGCGGATGAGATGGTTCACATGCAAATCGTGAAGATTTCAGCGCACTTAACTCAAAGAGTGTGCATGGAAGATATAAAAAAGTAATATTTTTGAAAAAAGAGATTGCAAGATCGGAAGGACCACGCTAAAAAATGGACCTTCCGAACGAATAGGGAATTAGCTCAGTTGGTAGAGCGCCACCCTTACAAGGTGGATGTCGTCGGTTCGAATCCGGCATTCCCTACCAAATAAAACAACCGCCTTCTGGCGGTTTTTTTATTTGTGCCTTATGCACTCCGACTTCGTCGGAGTATTTTCTGAAGTTTCCCGCCATATTCGATGGTTTTGGTTTTGTTGTTTTCTGCCGCCGGCAGAAAACTCCGGTCGGCGGCGGTGTTTTTCTTTCGTTTATTTGAATTTTTCTGGGAATTGTTTGCCGATTCCGCCTACTAAGGCATCTGATAGCGTGTACATGTGTTGTTTCATGTCGGCCCAAGTTTGCGCTTCTGCTGTGAAATCTTTCTTTTGGATTTCGTTGATTTGAGCGATGTGATGTCCACCGTGGGCTGCCAAAAGACTTACTAGCGTGTCTTTTGGAAGATTTGGGTTTGCTCCACTTAGGAATGTCGCGATTTCGATGGCGTTGGTAGTAAGTTTCTCCGTTGCACTCTTTTGTTTTTCTGTGTTCGGAGTTGGTAGAGTCGCATTCATATAATCTTTCACTGCGCCGTAGTGACCTGCTAACAAACCGAAAAGTTTTTCGCTTGCGGGTTTTCCATAGAAGGGCTCAATCACGCCTGCGATTTTTTTTGCGTTTTCAACAACCTGTTGATCCGCCAACGTTTCGGCTTTTTTATTTTTATCGGCCTTCGCTACAACGACGGAGCGAATCCAAAAGATATGATCTACCCAAAGATCTCTCACAGCCATTTGTGTAGAGACTGCTTTTGAAGGGCCTTCTGTAGCAGCATGTGCGCCAGTTGCAT
>NZ_CAMLDV010000247.1 GCF_946478835.1 uncultured Bdellovibrio sp.
GTGAAGTACTTCGGTAAAGTCTATAACGTCTTTGTGAACTCGACAGCGATTCACCATAATATCCTTGTTCTCAATGGATACCTGAATGGATCTGCGTACTTCCAGAATGACGGCGCGAAAGAAATGAACCGCTCGTTGTTCAGACAAACACTGACTCGAGGAGCCTTCTAAGATGAAATCTCTTAAGATAGCTCTCGCGGTTGGGATTGTAGGAATCGGAGGAGCCATGATGTTCATGGCTTCTTCTGAAAACAAAACTGAAATCAAAGAAAATAAAAATCCAACGGTGATAACAGGAACCCCTGACAAGAGGGTTCCTGTTTTGCCGACCATGGACTCTCGCGTCGGGTTCGTGACTGAACACGATTCGGCGTCCGTCTCTCCTGTTTGGCAGAATTTCATTTATAAATCCGAATTACGTGAATACCGTCAGCTTCATGCAAAAATCTTTTTAACAGATGAAGAAAAAGTCTTTCGCAAAGACCTCGTGAAAAACGAGCAGGTCTTAAGATCTTTACAGGAACTTTTGCAAACACCGGCCATGGATGACAATTCCACGCAGATGCAAAATGCCGCTTTGGATTTATTGTTTGAAGCTTTGCAAACATCTGCCGACGGTGAAGCCGCCCGCGTTTTAAAAGCAGTCGTCAGTAATCCTACGGTGGAAGATAAGTCCGTTAATTTAGAAACGCGAAAATCTTTGGCCGGAGTGAAGGCCGAAATTTTATTTCAAATGTCTTCCATGCATCCGCAAACAGCACAAGAGCTAGAACGCTTGTTGCCAGGTCCGGTGAGCCAGCAACTCTGGAGCAACGTCAAAGCCCAACAACAGAACAATCTTGCAGAGTCGACTTTACAGAAAAGAAAATAGCCGCCTTGACAGGTGAGACGACAATCCCAGCGTGAGACAAAGAACATTTAATGAGCTCTATTCTAGAGCATTTTCGTAAAAACTTGAATCAGATTTGAAAGCAAAACCCTCTTCGCTTCCCTAAAAGTGCCGAAAGGTATAGGGAGAGTTGGAGGGGGACGTAGTGGGATTTCAACTTCATAAAATCATTCTGATATATTTCAGTTTCACTCTTCTTGGGTGCGGAATAGAAGCCAGCTTCATATCCAGCAAGTCCTCTATCGCCGTTGAGAAACTCGATAATTCGGGTGTTGTCACCGACACAAATCAAAACTCCTTTTTAATGGAAGGAATATGTAAAGACATTTCGGAAGTCGTTGTGTCGACGGACTCCTTTAGTGTGAACACGCCCTGTATCGACAATAAATGGAGCATTAACTTGGATCTGTCTGCTTTGTCAGGCCAAGTGATCAATGTGAAGCTTGTCGGGGTCAGTAAAACCGGAACAAAAGATCCAAGCACGTCAGTAAAATTAACAAAAAAACTTCCTTGCGGTTTTGATAATCAAACCATTCAAGATGGTCAGAGCATTGTAGCTTACACCAGCAACACTGTTGCTCCTGGCGACTCCTGCTCTAGCATTGCCGAAACGCGTTTGTGTACGAATGGTGTTTTGTCAGGCTCAGCCGCTTTTTCAAGCTGCACCGCGGGAGCTGAAAACGCGGCCGTTGTTACTGTTGAAGAATTCGAAGAACGTGTCAGCGAAACGGCGGGTGCAAAATCATTTACCTTCAAAATGTCCGAAGCGAAAACATATCCGGTGGTCGTGAAGTATTTTGTCTCTGGCGATTACGTCTATATGCTTGACGCGGATTTAAATCCCGCGGGAACTGTGACGTTGAACCCGGGAGAAACCAGCAAGACAATCAGCTATCAGGTTCTGAGTAACGGCGTGGCGCAGCCAGAACGTCTTTTACAAATCAATCTTATCGGAACTGACAAGCCGATGGTGAGCCTGGGAGAACACTATCAAGGTCGGCTATTTATTATGGACAACGACGGTGGCTCAAGTCCATCCATCGATAAAGCTTTTGTAGTGGGCTCACAAATTACCTGCATGATTACAACGGACGGAACTTTGTACTGTGGTGGCGCACAGTTTTTAGGAACACCCGTCGAAGTGGATGCGGGAGTGAAGTACGTCAAGATCGAAGACAGTCAGCAAGGAAATGGTGACAACCAGTCCTTCTGCGGTTTGACGACGACAAATAAAATCAAATGTAACGACGGCACCTCGACGGCGATGACGGTCGTTGATGCAGCGACAAATTATATTGATTTCGATTCTGAGTACAGTCTGTGTGGTATCACCGACGGAAATGAGATGAAGTGTGAAACCGGACTTAATTCGGGAACCTTGCAAGTCGTCGATTCCGGAACACTTTATAAAAAACTGGCCAAATCCTATGATCGCGTTTGCGGTCTGACGATGGCCAATACAATTCGTTGTTCTTCCGCGAATTATTGGTCATTGCCGAACACGTTCGAAGATTGGGACGTGGGCAACCTGTATTCGGATGTCGTGACAAGTGGTCAATCTGAAGTCTATGCTCTCTCGACAACGGGCGAATGGAAAGCCGTTTGCGGTTATAGCGGTTGTACGCCGACGGTTTTACATGCGGGAACAACGTACACAAAACTTTTCCGCCAGTGTGCGGTGAGTTCGACGGGCCAGGCCAGTTGCGAAAACTCATCTTTGGCTCTGAATTATAATTTTAAACACATCTATGCGACAGGTTCCGGCGGAAACTATCAACGCGCCTGCGGAGTGACGACGACAGGTGAAATGCTTTGCTGGAATACCAGTGACTGGAATTATGGTGGCTGGAAGGGCATTGATGCCATCGCAGCCGGAACACCGACAACGCTTCAAGGTCTTGATAATGTCGCCAATGTGTTTTCGAATATTTCGAGCAGCACCTGTGCCGTTTTGACCAATGGAAAAGTTCAATGCTTTAACGGGAATGTCGAAGGCATCTATAGATCCACCCCTGTAGATGTGAAATCCTAT
>NZ_CAMLDV010000248.1 GCF_946478835.1 uncultured Bdellovibrio sp.
TAGCAACCTTCCTAAAAAAGCGCTGTCCACAGATCAAATTTGCTCCCTAAACAGGTGAGATCATTAAATTTTACGAGCAACGCTCCTGTGACAAAAGGGGCGTTACTGTCTAGTCTCTAACAGCTCATTTCGCATATAAAGCTTCTGGGAGGGGTATAGAATCTGCACCTCCCCGCCTTGTTAATATTTTAATATTCTTGGAGGTTTTTTATGCGTAAGTCTTTGATCGTTTTGGCTCTTCCTTTTTTATTTGCTGCTCAGGCACAGGCTTCAGCCTTTGATTCTTTGAATGATCAAAAACTTCAAGAACAGGCTTACACTCTTTTAGAGAGCAATGCCAACTCAATCAGAATGTCAGGTGACGTTCATGACAGCGAAAGACTTTCAGACATCTTAGGAAAAGTAAGAGCCTATAATGATGAAATTTTAAAACGCCTTGAAGAAGGGCGCGATATCGAAAATCTGGAAAGCCCGATTTCGGGTGTCGATACAAAATGCCAAATTCAACAGGATGAAAAATCAGCGGACTGCACACTGTTTATCTCTTACCGCCCCATGGGAGAAACAGGCGTTCAGTTCACGGTGCTTTTAGATGCACAAAAGAACGCCGTAGACATTATCCGCAGCGTTCTTGTTTCACGTGGTGACTAATTATTCTTTTAGCTTAGGCGTGATCTTAAGATCGATCACCTTGCCATCACGAAGCACCTTCATCACGGTTTCCTTGTTAGGTTTCACCGATTGAAGAGTGTAAACGTAATCGTAAAGGTTTTCGATCTTAGTTCCGTCAAACTCAACGATAATATCTTTTTCTTTAATGCCGGCTTTTTCAGCCGGACTTTCTTTCGATGCTCCCGTGACGCGAACACCTTTCACACCTTCTTGCGAATAATCAGGAATCGTTCCCAAGTACACACGGAAGGTGCGGCCTTCAAGTTTGTTTTGTGAACTGGCTACTTTCACATATTTCACCATAGGCACTTTAGAATCGCTTAAAAGGTCCGTGAAGCCCTGAACGGCCTTAAGAACTTTAACAACCCCTTCATAGTTTACAAGATCGGCTGTATCGCGAGGCGTGTGATATTCACCGTGAGAGCCCGTAAAGAAATTCGCCGTCGGAACGCCCGCCATATAGAAAGACATAGAGTCTGTCGGCAAATAAGGATCTTCTTGCACGATCATCGGAACTGCTGTGCGAATGCCTACTTCTTCGGCCAACTGTGACCATGTATTTCCTGAACCCAAACCTTGAACAAAGACACGGCCGTTGAGGCGACCGATCATGTCCATGTTGATATAAGCTGAGATATTATGTTTCACCATATCTTTAGTGAAATGAGATGAGCCCAAGTTACCAAGCTCTTCGCCTGACCAAACGGCAAAGTACAAATTCTTTTGCAGCTTATGGGGAGAATTCTTTTTTAGATCAGCATAGTAATGGGCGAGTTCCATCACACCAGAGACACCTGAAGCATTGTCATCAGCACCAAAGTGCGAACGACCCATTTCAGCGCCACGAGCAAGACTGCTTCCAAACTGTCCATGACCTAAGTGATCTCCGTGAGCGCCGATCATCACAGAAGAAGTCGCACCTTTGACAGCAAGCTTCGCCAAGACATTCGTGCCTTGCGATTTTTTGAAATGCAAATCGACTTTGGCTTTCAAATAAGCAGAAGGAATTGTGATACCCTCAAGAACTTCCCCACGGTCGAGTTTCTTTTGGAGTGCGCTTAGATTGTGACCCGCATATTTCACAAGGTCTGTGGCTGCATTTGTCGAAAGACGGATCACCGCAAGCGTGCTTTCAGAAAGCGACCCTTCAAACTTAATCTGTCCGAATTTCTCTGGCAGACCGCTTTCAACACCATTTGCGACAAGAATGCCAATCGCCCCTTCATTTCTTGCGACAGTCACCTTATGTTGCAAACGAGAATACAAATTTAAATAATGGCGACGCTGCGAGGGAACGTCTGCAGGAAGGTCATTAAGGACTAAAACCCATTTTCCTTTAACATCAAGACCTTTGTAGGAATTGTATTCTGTCTCTTTATCACTAGCTGGAGCTTTGATGCCATAACCTGCAAACACAATCGGAGCTTCCCTGAACTCACCTGTCTTTGAGAATGAAATCGGTTCGAAGTCTTTAGAAACTTCGTATTTCTTTTGATAAGAACCAACGACTTCAAGTGAATTCTGAGGTCCTAGCTCCACACCTGAAGTGAATTCGAAAGTCTGAAAGAACGAGCCATTAGGACCGGCACCTTCAAGTCCCCAAGACTTAAAGAGTTGCGCGAGCTTTTCTGTATAAATCTTTTCTTCGCCTGAACCTGTGCCACGTCCTTGGAATTCCGGAGAAGCCAAGTAGTAAACCCATTTCTTAACGTCATCCACTTTAACTTCTGGAGACAAAGAGCCCGCGGCCGGATCTTGTGCAGAAAGACCTAGAAGTTTTCTCGCTAAGACATCGTCCCATTTTGCGATCATGATTTGTGATTCGCCTTTTTCATTTCGATGAGTCCAGGAAAGGCTGTTGCCATCGGGAGTAAATACCGGAAGACCATCAAAGCCATCATCAAAAGTCACGCGCACTGGAGCCTTTGTTCCCTTAGCATCCACAATGAAAAGTTCAAAGTTGGAGTAACCAAGAACACTGGACCCGAAGATAATGTAATCTCCTGATGGATGAAAAAAAGGCGCCCAAGACATGGATTTTAATTGCGTGACTTGTTTTTGTTCAGAGCCATCCACGTTCATCGTGTAGATCTCTGCTGTCGCGCCATTTGGTGAGAAACGACGCCACGTGATCTTCTTACCATCAGCGCTAAAGAACGGCCCCCCATCATAACCTTTTGAAGTCGTTAAGCGCTGAATGTTTTTACCATGAAGATCGGAAGAG
>NZ_CAMLDV010000249.1 GCF_946478835.1 uncultured Bdellovibrio sp.
GGTGCCGGGCTATCAAGGTGAAAACCAAGATGTCGCTCACCTGATCACACAAGCTGAGAAAATCGGATACCCAGTGATCGTGAAAGCCGCTGCTGGTGGTGGTGGTCGCGGGATGAAGCTTATTAAATCTTCGGCGGAAGCCGGGGAATTGATTGAATCAGCTCAACGTGAAGCTCAATCGGCGTTTGGTTCTCCGAAAGTTTTCTTGGAAAAATATTTGGATCGCGCTAAGCACATTGAGTTTCAGGTTTTCGGAGATAGCACGGGCAATGTTGTTCATTTTTTTGATCGTGAATGCTCCGTGCAGCGTCGCCATCAAAAAATTATTGAAGAAGCAACTTCTCCATCATTGACGGATGACCTTCGTCGTCGCATGGGGGAAGCGGCTTGCGCCATTGCCACTCTTGGAAAATACAAAGGAGCGGGAACTGTTGAATTCCTTTTGCAAGACGGGGAGTTTTACCTTCTTGAGGTGAACACGCGTTTGCAAGTTGAACATCCCGTGACAGAAGAAGTTCTTGGTGTGGATTTAGTAAAGATGCAAATCCTTACTGCGCAAGGCGAATACGTTCACGATCCAAAACAAATCCGCGTTCCAAAAGGTCACTCGATTGAATGCCGTATTTATGCGGAAAATCCATTCTTGGGTGGCGTTCCTTCAACAGGTCTTTTAGGCGAAGTGCAATGGCCGGAAGGTCCTCGTCGTCGCTACGAATATGGTTTTGAAGCAGGCGACACTATTACGCCATACTACGATCCGATGATTGCAAAAGTGATTGTGTGGGATGAGTCTCGTCCTCGCGCAATTCAAAAAATGATCCGCGTTTTAAAAGACTCTGTGGTTTTTGGTGTGCACACGAATATTCCGTACTTAATTGAGATTCTTTCACACAAAGAATTCGTGATGGGCACAATGACCACACGATTTATTGAAACTTATTTCAGCGAACCGATCAAAGAGCCGGCACTTTCTGAAATCGATAAGAAAGTCGCAGAAGGAGCTTTGTTGCAACTTCGCGGTGGTGGAGAAACTGTAGCGGCTGCAACTTCGTCTCCATGGGCGTCTTACTGGAGAGGTATCTAAGATGGAAGTAACTGTACGTATCGATGGCGTCGACCATAAAGCTCATGCGCAATTGATCAAAGGCACTTTGTGGGTGCACCACAATGGACGTGTTTTCACTCTGGATGCAGGTTCTGGACGAAAGTCTCGAAAAAAAGCAGGTGCCGGTGGTTCTTCGGATCAAGTCATGGCGCCAATGCCAGGTAAAGTGACAAAGATTCTTTTAACTCCAGGTTCTGCTGTTCAAGCGGGACAAGCGGTTCTCGTGATGGAAGCCATGAAAATGGAGTATACTTTAAAGGCCGAGATCGCAGGAACGATCGACAGCGTGAATTGCACAGTGGGTGAACAAGTAGCTCTTGGAAAAGCCCTTGTGAGAATTAAGCCAGAAACCGATAAATAGGCACTATGAAAAAGTCAGTTGTTATTGTTGAAATGGGATTAAGAGATGGTCTTCAAAACGAAAAAGCCGTTTTGGATGCTGACACTCGTGTGGAATTTGCAAAACGACTGATCGAAGCTGGAACAAAACGCGTGGAAATCGGTGCGTTTGTTTCTCCGCAATGGGTTCCGCAAATGGCGGGCACTGCTGAAGTGGTAGAAAAAACCTTTGCACTCGTCAAAGCCGGACAGATTCCAAAAAAAACGGAATTCTCCGTTCTTGTGCCCAATGAGCGCGGTATGCAAGACGCCATTAAAAGTGGTGTCAAAGAAATTGCGATCTTTGCAGCTTGTTCGGAATCCTTCTCTTTAAAAAATATCAACTGCACGATTGATGAAAGCTTTAAGCGCTTTGAGCCGGTGATGGCTTTGGCGAAAAAGCATAAAATCAAAGTGCGCGGTTATCTTTCAACATGTTTTGGTTGCCCGTTTGAAGGAAAAGTTCCAGAAGCACGTGTGATAAAAATTGCCAAAAGAATGCATAAGCTTGGCGTCTATGAAATCTCTATTGGCGATACCATTGGTGTCGCAGATGTAGGCCAAGTGGAATCTCTTTTCAAGAAACTCAAAAAAGTTGTGCCTGTAAAAAAACTCGCAGGTCACTTTCACGATACCCGCGGGCAAGCTCTGGCGAATATTCTTGCCGCCTACAAAATGGGCGTGACGGTGTTCGATACAAGTCTTGGCGGCTTAGGCGGATGTCCTTATGCTCCGGGCGCCACAGGTAATGTGGCTACCGAAGACGTTGTATATATGTTCCACGGCATGGGAGTAAAAACAGGTTTAAATCTGGATAGACTCTTGGCAATTGATCCGTGGATGACAGAAAAAATTCAACATGCTTTGCCATCCAAAGTCGGCAAAGTCGGAAAATTAAAACCTCTCGGAAAAGTCACAAAGCCATAATTCTTGTCGGCTCTCAATCCTCCGAGGAATCCATTGAAAGGATTTTCTTGGAAGCGTAGGTTGGGAGTTTGGGAGGAACGTAAATGGAACCTTCCCGGGAAAGGTATCAGCAAGATCAAAGATACAAAACGATCTTTGATTCCGACATGATTGGTATTATCGCAAGCACCATGAATGGTTCAATTCTGGATGCGAACGATTATATTTTAAGAATGCTGGGTTACACCCGTCGTGATCTTGAACGGCATGAGCTGAATTGGATCAAACTCACGGCGCCAGAAGATGTGGAAACTAGCAAGGGTCATATCGACCAACTTCTTAGACACAAAACTATTGCCGGCTTTGAAAAAGAATATATTCACAAGGATGGTCACCGCGTTCCGGCGCTGGTTTCTTTGACTATGTTTAAAGACGGCACAGTGATCGCTCTGATTTTGGATATTTCCGCTCGAAAAAAGATAGAACGAGAAC
>NZ_CAMLDV010000250.1 GCF_946478835.1 uncultured Bdellovibrio sp.
CTTTTGCGTATGCTCACCGACCGCTCTTGGACTTCACGATCTCCAATCACCAGCACATACGGAACTTGTTCCGCTTGGGCTTCGGCGACTTTCTTTGAAAGACTCTCAATGCGCTCGTCAAGCTCCACGCGGACAAAAGCATTATGTAACGCTTTTTGCACCTCTTTTCCCCACTCAAAATGTCTTTCCGCGATGGGAAGAATTTTGACCTGCATAGGCGATAACCATAAAGGAAAAGCTCCTTTGTATTTTTCGATAAGGAACGACACCATTCTTTCATGAGACCCCAGTGGGGCTCGATGCAAGATCAAAGGTCGCACAGCTTTGCCATTCTCATCGATATAAGAAAGATTGAATCTTTCGGCACTGATGAAATCCAACTGCACAGTGGAAACGGATTCTTCTTTGCCGTAAATATTTTTAAGCTGAATATCAATCTTAGGACCATAAAATGCGGCTTCGCCCTCTTCTTCATTGAACGGCCACTGCAACTCGATAAGAACATCTCTTAAGACGCCCTCAGCCCACGCCCACTTCTCAGGAAAAGGAACATATTTCCCATCAGAACTTCCTCCCCATTTTGAAAGTCGCACACGGTACTCAGAAATTCCTAAGATACGATAAGCTTCTTGATACATCTGAAGAACCTTTTTGATTTCATCTTTTACTTGATCCGGTCGGCAATAAAGATGCGCATCGTTCTGACAAAGCCCCCGCGCACGCATAAGGCCTGACAGCACACCCGAGCGTTCATAGCGATACACTTGCCCATACTCTGCCAATCGCAGCGGAAGATCTCTGTAACTCCGTAGATGTGAGGAATAGATCTTATGATGGTGAGGACAGCACATAGGCCTTAACCGATAGCGCACATTTTCAAGCTCAATGGGCGGAAACATCGACTCCTCATAATAAGGCAAATGTCCCGATTGATGATAAAGATCTTCTTTAGCGATATGCGGACTCACGACGCGCTGAAACCCGGCGAGGAATTCCAACTCGCGTGCGAACTTTTCAAGTTCATCCCGCAAAACGACCCCCGCAGGAAGCCACAATGGCAGACCTGCACCGATGTTTTCGTCTGAATAATAATAGTGATGCTTTTTATTTAATTCACGATGATCGTGCTCGTGAAGGCAAAGCTCGGCCTTCACGTTTTTTTCTTCAAAAGACATGAGAAAACTCCAAATAAGAGATTTAAAATATATAAATAAAAAAAATGCAGACGGTTTGCGCTTTACTAAGAAAGCGACAAGATAAGAATGATCCCCTTACGGGGTGGTCGTAGAGAAACTAAGAATGAGGTTTAAGAAAACAGAAAAACTCATGCTCCGAAAATAACATAAGCCATGACAAGACCCCAATAAATAATTTTTGGGGTCCTTATAAGAAAAATTTTGGTTTACTTGAGGCCTTTAAGGAATTGCAGCATTTCCGCCGCATGACCTTGGGCTTTGATCTTACGAAATTCGCCGACAAGTTTTTGATCTTCATCAATAATGAAAGTACTGCGCTCAATGCCCATGACTTTTTTGCCGTACATGTTCTTTTCTTTGATCACATCGAAAAGCTTGCACACTTCTTCGTCTTCATCGGAAAGCAATTGAAATTTAAAATCGTATTTGCAGATAAATTTATCGTGGGATTTCAAACTGTCGCGAGAAATTCCCACAACTTCTGCATTTTGTTTTTTAAACTGGGAAAGCATGTCATTAAATTCAATGCCTTCTGTCGTACACCCCGGAGTGCTATCCTTCGGGTAAAAATACAAAATGACTTTTTTACCTTTATAATCAGAAAGAGAAAACTCTTCACCACTGGAAGAAGCGATTTTAAAATTAGGAACTTTTTTACCTAACGCGATTTTAGCGGCCATAAACGCCTCCTGCTGCGGGTTGTGTTGGTGGCACAACGTCTCGCGGCTGTTGTGCACCGTCTTGCTGTGGAACCTCTTCTATCATTTCATGATCTTCAGGAACAGGTCCTTGTTGATTTTGTTGTCGCTGCATCATCACATCGGGGTCCACCACTTGATCACGAGGTGGCGGCAAATGAAGCGGTGTCAATGCTGGCGGTTCGCCTTCTTCGGGAACCATCGCTCCCGGAGGCATGACCTGCACAGCTCCCCCTTCCGGAGGCAACGTCAATGGCGGAGCCCCCGGTGCTCGCTCTTGTTCACCGCCTGGCTGTTGTGCCGTGTTTGGTGCTGCCGTTGCTTTAGGTGTCGGCGAAGGTTTTGGAGTCGGTGTTGGTTCTGGAGGATAAAGCTCTGTTTCGGTGACATAGATTTTTCCTTCCATGGGAATATCCGCTTCAATCTTACGAGTGTCAGAAAGATTTTCGTAAACCTTGCCACGCAGTTTGATCAAGTTTTTTCCCGCTTTTTCATAATCGTAAACGTCCAAACGGATCATTTGTTCTTTGGTGCGATCTTGCGACCAGTCTTTACATTTAAGCTTCTGCAATTGCCCCTGTTCATCGCCATTAAAAGTACATTGGATACGTTTGTTCAAAACCGTTGCACCAAGCCCCAGGATTTCCTCTAAGTTTTCGGGAAAGAACGTGGCTTGAATTTCTTTAAGACTAGGAGCTGAAAACTCAGCGATCTTTTTCGCAGCGACTTTTTCACTGCACTTTTCAAAAATTTCGGCCTTTTGCGGGAATCTGTTCGCCCCCAGCACATCGCGTTTTACCAAATAGCGATCGCAACTGAACATAGACTTATTCGTGAGCTTGATATTTTGTGAGGCCAACAAAGCTCTTTGAACTTTACCAA
>NZ_CAMLDV010000251.1 GCF_946478835.1 uncultured Bdellovibrio sp.
TTTAGATACAAACTCTGCGGATTTTAAAGTCAATCGCGATGCTATGCTGGGTATCGTGAATGAATGGCGCGAAAGAGTGAACCTCGTTAAACAAGGTGGCGGAGAAGACGCGACGAAAAAACATAAAGCGCGCGGCAAACTCACAGCACGTGAGCGTATTGAAGCTCTTGTTGACGGTGGAACAGCATTTTTAGAATTTTCGACTCTTGCTGCTTGGGACATGTATGAAGGCCAAGCTCCGGGCGCGGGTGTGATCACAGGTATTGGCGTGATTCACGGAACTGAGTGCGTAATTGTAGCGAATGATGCCACTGTTAAAGGCGGAACTTACTTCCCAATGACGGTGAAAAAACATTTGCGCGCGCAAGAGATCGCTTTTGAAAACGGTCTTCCTTGTATTTATCTTGTCGACTCGGGCGGTGCGTTCTTACCAATGCAAGCCGATGTCTTCCCGGATCGCGATCACTTCGGAAGAATTTTTTATAACCAAGCTCGTATGTCAGCAGCGAATATCCCGCAAATTTCTGTGGTGATGGGATCTTGCACGGCCGGTGGTGCTTACGTTCCAGCGATGAGTGATGAAAACGTCATCGTGAAAGACAATGGCACCATCTTCTTGGGTGGACCTCCTCTTGTAAGAGCGGCTACAGGCGAGATCGTTGATGCGCAAGAGTTGGGTGGCGCACAAGTTCACTGCGAAACGAGTGGTGTAACAGATCATTTTGCCGAAGACGATGAACACGCCATTGAAATCACACGTTCCATTGTAGCGCACTTAAATCACAAACGTGCCGTGCAAATGAAAATGGCTCCTGTTGAGGAACCGTTGTTTGAAGCCAAAGAACTTTACGGCATCATTCCTAAAGACAGTCGCGTTCCCTTTGATGTGCGTGAAGTGATTGCGCGTATCGTGGATGGTTCTAAGTTTCATGAGTTCAAAGCTCTTTACGGAAAAACGTTGGTCACGGGTTTTGCCCATATCTGGGGAATGCCGGTGGGAATTATCGCGAACAACGGCGTGTTGTTCAGCGAGAGCGCGCTGAAAGCCGCGCACTTCATTGAACTTTGTGAGCAGCGCGAAGTGCCTTTGATTTTCTTGCAAAACATCACAGGTTTCATGGTCGGTAAGAAATACGAAAATGAAGGTATTGCAAAACACGGAGCAAAAATGGTGATGGCCGTTTCCAATGCTCACGTGCCAAAGTTCACAGTCGTGATTGGTGGCTCTTACGGAGCTGGAAACTACGGCATGTGCGGAAGAGCGTACCAACCACGTCAATTGTGGATGTGGCCGAATGCCAAGATCAGCGTGATGGGTGGAGAGCAAGCGGCTAACGTATTGCTCACTGTGAAGCTTGATCAAATGGCTGCGAAAAAACAAACGATGACTGCTGAAGAACAAGCGGAATTCAAACGTCCGACTCTTGAAAAATACGAGAAAGAAAGTTCTGCTTATTATTCGTCAGCTCGTCTTTGGGATGATGGAATTATTGATCCGGCAGACACACGTCGTGTGTTGGCACTTGGAATTTCAGCAAGCCTTAACAAGTCTTGGGGTGATAAAGCTCAAGGCGTCTTTAGGATGTAGTTATGTCATTTGTTGTCGTTGCAGAGATGAATCAAGTGGCCTATGTGAAACTCAATAGGCCTGAAGTTAGAAACGCCTTTAATCCTGAGATGATCGAGGAATTGACGAAAACATTCCGCGATCTCAATGCCCGCAAAGATTTGCGCGCGATTGTTTTACAAGGGGAAGGAAAAGCATTTTGCGCAGGAGCGGATCTCAATTGGATGAAAGAGATGGTGAACTTCTCTTTTGAACAAAACCGCGAGGACTCGCTCAAACTTTTTAATATGTTTGAAACAATGGCGAACTGCATGCTTCCGATCGTTGGCCAAATTCATGGCGCTGCTTTCGGTGGAGCTTTGGGTTTGTTGGCCATCTGTGATGAAGTGATCGCTGAGGAAGGAACACAGTTCTGTTTTAGCGAAGTGAAGTTGGGAATTGCGCCAGCCGTGATCAGTGCTTTCGTTAATCGTAAAGCCGTGGCTGGAAAAGTTCGTCCGCTCATGCTTTCAGGTGTGGTTTTCAATCCGCACATCGCTCAGCAAGCGGGACTTGTGACAGAAGTAGTTCCTGCGGGCGAAGGCCACACAGCCGTGCAAAAAGTCTTGCATAACTATTTGCAATGCGGGCCTGAAGCCGTTCGTGAAACAAAAAAACTTTTGAATGATTTGCCGTTTATGACATGGAGTCAGCAACGCGATAACACGACAATCTTGATTGCTGAACGTCGCGCAAGTGCTGAAGGACAAGAAGGTCTTAAATCTTTCTTAGAAAAACGTGAACCTAGTTGGAGACCTCAATAATGGGTAAGTTCTCTCGTATCGCCATCGCCAATCGTGGTGAAGTGGCTGTTCGTATTATCAAAGCTTGCGAAGAGTTGGGCATTGAAACAGTTCTTTTGCATTCCGAAGCCGACATTGATACCCGCGCTTATCGAATGGCGACAAAAACAGTCTGCATCGGTCCGGCTCCCACAGCGGAAAGTTATTTGAATATTGAAGCAAATATCAACGGAGCTTTAGCTGGTGGCGCACAAGCGATTCACCCGGGCTTTGGTTTCTTATCTGAAAATGCTGATTTCGCGGAATCAGTTGGTAAAGCAGGATTAACATTTATCGGTCCTTCTGCAGCATCGATTCGTTCTTTAGGTGATAAGGTTCACTGTAAGGATCTAGCAAAACAAGCAGGTCTTCCTTTGGTGCCGG
>NZ_CAMLDV010000252.1 GCF_946478835.1 uncultured Bdellovibrio sp.
ATTGCACTCTTAAACTTTCTTTTTCTTACAGGAGGACCTAATGGATATTTATCAAGCTTTAAAAAAGGATCATGTCGTCGTACGAGGACTTTTAAATGACTTAGTCAATTTGCCAGAAGGAGACAAAGAAGGAAAATTCCAGCTTATTAATAAGATCAGAGATGAACTGATTCCGCACGCTCGCGCTGAAGAATCTGTTTTTTATAATTCTTTGCGCTCATTAAATCTGACAAAAGACATTGCCATGGAAGGTTACAAAGAGCATATGGAAGCGGAAACTCTTTTGCGTATGCTGCAGCTCCAAGACAAAACTAAGATGGATTGGAAGAACACTGCGCAAAAGTTACGACAAGCTTTGGAACATCATATTGCTGAAGAAGAAGGTCGTATGTTTGAAGCGGCTATGAACAATTTCACTGAAGAAGAAGCGCAAATGTTTGGTGAGGCCTTTGAAAGACTCAAACCTCAAATCAAAGAACAAACTATTGTCGGCACAACCTTAGATATGGTGGCGAACTTAATGCCCCCGCGCTTTTCTGAATTATTTAGAAATGGTCCTAATCCTTAATGGGAGATTTCTTGATGAAAGGGCGGCGGTTCCCGACGCTCTTCATTTTTATCTAAATATTTAATTTCAAAAGCGCTGGTCGGTATAGCTAACTGCACATTTTCAGCACGGAATCGATCAATGAGCTTTAGCAAAAGCTCTTGTTGCAAATCCATGTACTTTGCAAAGCTGGGATCGTTCACCCAGAAAACGGTTTCAAATTTTAAGAATGACTCGCCAATTCCAGAGAAATGGCACCTTTCAAACTGCAATAAAGAAATGGCTACAACGTACTCTTTAACCCAGTCAGGAATTTGCTTTAGTTTTTCAGAAGACGTTTCCAAGGGAACTGAAAATTTTAACGAGACCCGGCGTTTCCACATCCTCTTAAAATTTTTCACTCGGCTTTCAAGAAGATCTTTGTTCGCAAAAATAAGTTCTTCGCCGGTAAGACTTCGGACTCTGGTTGTTTTGACTCCAATATTTTCGACAGTTCCTTCGTCGTTGCCGACAACGATATAATCTCCGACAACAAAGGGTTTATCTAGAATTATAGACAGCGATCCAAAAAGGTCTCCCAAAATATTTTGGGCCGCCAACGCGATTGCGATCCCCCCGATTCCCATCCCTGCCAACATAGCGCCAATATTCACGCCGATGTTGCTGAGAGCGATCATCACCAGAGCCACGACGAAAAAGACATTCATTGCCGTCACAATAATATTAATTGCGGAAGCGGAGCTTGCATCGGTGGACATTTTCTTTGTGAGATAATTTTTTTGCCAGGTTCTTAAAGCGTAAATTCCCCAGATGCCGACTTGAATAGTACTAACAGCGACAAATACGACATAAAGAGCTTTTTTTATTTCTGGACGAGCGTCCACAAAACCGCTTAACAGATAAAAGGCGGCGACAAACAAAACCCAGCTACGGGTGTTGTCCAGGCAACTAATGATAAAGTCATCCACCTTCCAGTGAGTATTCTTAGCGATCTTCTTCCAGCGATTAACCACAAACTTGAGCGTATATTTAAGGCCGGCAGAAAAAATGATCGCCAAAACAAAAACGACCACCCACTCCCACACGCTTCCGCGTGCAATCAAAGGATCAAAATGAACAATGTCGTATTTCATAGCTGTTACTCATTTTTAATGATGCTGATTTTTCCGTTGGTTTCTAAAACTCCTAAACGCACTTTACTGATGTCGTCGACGCCTTTTTCCCTGAGTGAAATTTGAATTTCGCCTAGGGTGATATTTTCTTTGTCACAGAGTTTTTTATCGATCTCACCCTGTTTAATAATGATTCGCGGCTCTCCTTCTAAAAGGCTCTCCAATTTTTTTGATTTATAAAGAGCCACATCAAAAAAATAATTCATGAGAACAAAAGTTGAAACCGCGAGGAGTCCCGCCGCCAAAGAAGTGTCTCCTCCCGTAATCCCAGCACTGACGGATTCACTTATGATCAGCAGAAGGACAAAATCAAACGGACTCATTTCACCAATCTGCTTTTTGCCGACGATGCGCAACAGTAGATAGACGAAAGCGTAAACAACGGCCGAGCGAAGAATGTATTCCCACCAGGGATGCAGAAGATTCCACATATCGTCCCTCCGTGAGATTTAAAAATGCCGAATTTTTGTTGAATTCGATAGCAGTATTCCGACAGATCTTTTCAACAAATCTGTCGGAATGAAGATGTAAATTTACATATGATTTATATTAGCGAGCTTCGTCGAACTTGCGGCGAAGTTCCGCTTTCACTTCGTCCACTCTTGCCGCCAAAGTGACTTCGAAAAGATCATCAGCGGAAATTTTGTAGAGCTGCCCTAGCTTTTTAAGAGTGTTGATCGGAGGCATCGATACACCACGTTCCCAGTTTGAAATAAATTGCGGTGTTGAATAGCCCAGTTTGTTTGCGACGTCTCCTTGAGAGAGACTGGCCTTCATGCGTTTTTCTTTAAGAAATTCTCCGAGAATATTCTTTTTAAGCCTCACGCTGCCTCCAAATTTACAGGTTTCAAACAACATAACGCGAAAATTATTCGTTTATAAAGTTTTTTTTGTTTCTAAGCCAAAAAAAGTATCCGGAGGTTAAGTTTTGAATTTACACGGGTTGGCAAAATCTTGATAAGTTTGACTGAAGCAATTGCAGCTAAAGGCCTATGATGAAGTCATCCATAAGATTAACTTGCTCTCGCGTGTCGTGAATGGTGGC
>NZ_CAMLDV010000253.1 GCF_946478835.1 uncultured Bdellovibrio sp.
AAAATGAAGGGTAGATAAAAATAGTTGCAAGATTATATGTAAATGCTAATTCTTGATCACTCAGATAGCCTAAATAGTGTACTTTATCATTAAGTAAACGTATGATTTCCATGATTTTGCAGTTCTTCCATCCTTGAAATCCCACCACTCATTGGGATACACGTCGAACAGGTTTGCCGCGCTGATCGCAGCCTCCACGCGCGGCCGAAGCTGATATGAGATGCGGAGGTCGGTAACCCATATTGCTGTAATAAAGCTGAGTTCCGTCGGACCAAGGCATATAGGCACCGAGTTTTGAGTGCGTGCACTGAGCAAAACCCGAACCATTCATCATAAAGATTTCGTTGTGTCCTTTGTATTGCGCCTCAAAGAATAAATTTTTATTTTTATCGACGTGCAATGAGTAAAGAAGATTGCGCGAAGGCGGTACGAGCACATTTTCGATAGCTTTCTTTTGTAAATCGACGACAACAATGGATTTATAACCTGTTTTGTTTTCGATGATCGCGACTGCTGATTGGTCATTGAGATAGCGAGCCTCTGACACCTTCGAATCAGGAAGAGCAATGGTCTGAAGCAAGTTTCCCTGCAAATCAAACTCAGAGATATTCCAAGATTGATCCGGTCTAAAATCCGTCGCCAAAATTTTCGTTTCAGCCTCATTCAGACTTGGATTGTAAAGAATTTGACCATGAGTGATTTTATTTTTCTTGCCGGTTTTTAGATCCAACAGCACTAATTCTGAAAAGCCTTTGTGGGAGTAGCGTTTGTCAGGATTGAACTCCGTCATCACCGCTTTGTTCTTTCCGATATGCAATTGCATGAACTCTTTATTAAAAGAAATCTCGGCGATTTTTTCTTTCTGTCCGTTTTCTTCTTTATAAAGTGACGGGTAGGTATCCAGAGTTTGTCCGACGTAATAAAGAGCATGGCCCACTTTCACTGGAACCAGATTTTCGCGGAAATCGACTTTGGCTTCTCCAGTTGGTGGAGCATCTGCCGCCCATTTTGTTTTTAAATCATTCATCGCTTCATTGTAGAAATCGCGGAAGTCTTGTCCCGTCACGCGCTTAAACGAAACGTAAAGACGTAGAGGAATCGGAAATCTAGAGACATCTTCAAGAACGTATTTCCAAAGTTCTTCACCGTATTTGTTCGTACCGTAAGAAATCAGCGCGTAACCGTAGACATACTGATTAGGAAGATTCGTTTTGTAAGTTCCATTTAAGAACTCATCGTATGTTGGGATTTCACCACTTAGAACAAGCGCTTTAAGTCTTGCCATAAATCGTGGTGAGCGTCCGCGACCGGCGTCGGTGTATTTCGTCTCTGTCCAAACGGCATCACCCTCCATAAACCAGGAAGGAATCGAAAGAGCCGTTGCCAATTGAACTCCCATATCTCCCATGATGTAATAGAGAAATCTTGTTCCGCGATGGTTGAAGTGATCAAACTGATTGACGTGGCGGTATTCGTGAATGGAAAGAGTTTGATACCACTCTGTCGTTCCAACAAAAGGAAAGAAAGTAGAAGAGGCAAACCATTCACTTCTTCTTGGCGCAAGTGTGACGAAGCCGTTTGGCAGCGCGATCTGCGGGCGAATCACAAGGCTGAACAGTTCCGGTTTTTCAATGCCATAGGTTTGGCCCACGAACTTGGAGTAATGCTCGACAAGATTGGCGATGTAAACAGACTCGGCCTGTAAGTAATCGGGATAGATGACTTGTACCGAGTCGTTAGAGATTGTTTCCCACTTAATAGACGGAGGACTTTGCGCAAGATCTAGTTGCGCGTGAGCCGCTGTGGTTGTGAGGAGCAAAAGAAGACATGCGAATTGGAATCTCATTGTAGTATCCTTGTGAAAAGACAAGGATACACATAACTTAGTTTAAATCGAGTCGCAACTAAGCGCGTCTCTTAATTAGCAAGTGTTCTAAGCTTCCTAAGCTGTAAAAACGAACCAACAAGAAAAAGTACAAACCAAAAAGAAATAAATCCGCCGACTAAAGGGTCTTGCGGTCCCGCGGCCCACGGTGCTCCAACGGGCAAGCGAGTGAGGACTTCAATCGTCGCTGGAACTAAAGACAGAAAAAAGCTGAATGACAGTGCGAGAGTTTGAATCTCTTTTCCGAATTTGATTTTTCTTGTCTCTAAAGCCCAACCGACAAGAAGGCATACAAGCACGAGAATCGCGACAGCGTGCCCTGGGTTGAAGCCTCCTAATTTAGAAAGACCAAATGAGGTGAAGCATGTGATGATTGTCGTAAGATAATAAAGCTTTCCTGTCTGTGAATTCGGAGTGATTTTTCCATAGCGAAGAAGATCAAAAAGTCCGCTAGCGATCGCGATTAAACTAATCAGAGTGTGAATGCTTCCAAGAGCAGAGAGATTAGGTCCCATTTTGTTTCCTTGTAAGGGTTGCGTGGCAACATATCATAAATAAGAGGGCGGAGAAGCCTCGTGTTTGAATCCTTTTTTGACCAATCTTTAAGCATAGTTAAGTCTTTTTCGGAAGTGTTGCCCATGGCTTAAGCAAAGCCCCAGAAATGCAGCAAAAAAACTTTAAATTTTTTAAAAAACTGCAAGAAATCGTATTGACTTTGTCCCCCGCTTACTACAAATTAGCACTTCCTAAACGGACAGTGGTTCGCTAGCTCAGCTGGTA
>NZ_CAMLDV010000254.1 GCF_946478835.1 uncultured Bdellovibrio sp.
TCTTTGAATATCAGACTCAAGCCCATCCATCATCACAGCATTCATCAAGACGTTGGCAACTTTCGATACAGTCGGAATTTCTCCGGACTCCCGGTGATGATACGTAAAAGAAGTGTCTTGTCTTCGTCGCACACCAATCGCAATCAAATGATCCGCACCCATGTAAATAGCCGGCCCACAAGGAGATTGGTTGCGAATGCAGCCGTCACCAAAATAGCGTTCACCGATTTTGATCGGCGGAAAAAGAAGCGGAATCGCCGAGGAAGCCATAATGTGCTCAACTCCCAAAACCGCGCGCTCACTGCGATGCATACCGCGCTCCCAAGGTTCAATGTCAGGAGTTCCCTGAAAAAAGGTCACCGTGGAAATGCTGTCATAATCCAAAGCGGAAATGCCAACGGATCTTAAACGTCCTTGCTTGATTTTCTTTTCGATTTCCTGAAACTGACATTTTTCAGAGAGGAAGCTGTGCAATGGATGCGTGCTCAGCAAAGATCTTAAGGCCTGATCTTTTCTAAATCCACCCAACGAAATTTCCGTCATCCATTGCAAGCCCCCACGAGAAAGCGCCATGAGATCTGCATAGAAAACTTGATCACTGTCGATTTGACTCCATAGGCCTGTTAGTTGCTTCGAACTTTCAACAAAATTTCCGGGATGAGCGACCAAAAGACCGACGTTGATGGCGCCGGCACTGACGCCGGTGTATATCTTAAACGGATCTGGCAATTTGAGTTTGCTGGCGATATGCGAAAGAGCAGCCAGAACTCCAGCCTGATAAGCTCCCCGCGCACCACCGCCTGAAAGAACGAGTCCGAGTTGGGACATAGTGTGCTCCTTCAAACTTTTATTTTAGGCTTGTCTGAAGGGAAAGAAAACTTGTTACTTGGCTTTAGAGACAATCCACACAAGATCATCTTCAAGAAGCGTAAAGCTTGCCCTTGGTCCAAGAATTCTCTCAGCGCCGCGCTCAACACCCACAACCATGCCGTGATATTTTTCACGAATGCCGCTTTCACGAATGGTTTTGTCTTTATAGGATGACGTGTCTGTTACGACAAAAGAACTAAGCTTGTAGTCTTCTTGACCATTGACCGCCGCCGCCTGCTGATGATTTTTTTCGTCTTCAAGAACGGTGTGGAATTTTTGCAGTTCTTCTTCACTGCCAAAACAAATCAATTTGTCATACGGCCACAAGACAAATTCTCCATCCGGGGCAAAGTATCTGTGTGATCCACGAAACACGGCGGCCACTGTCACACCAAAAGTTTCTTTAAAAGACTGATCGCGCAAAGTTTTTCCAACCAAAGAAGAGTCTGGAGAAACTTCGTAATTCCCAAGGCTTGTTTCCCACGGAAGAATATTTTTTGCGACGTCAGAACTGATAAGCTCTTTGCGTTCTTTTTCCGTGAGGTTCTTTAAGAAATTTTTCTCAATAACCTGATACAAGCGGCGCACCCACAAAGGTCCCACGGCAATCAAGACCACCAAAACGCCGGCTGTTAAACCTGATGCCATTTTCAGAGTTACGAATTGCGCAAGAATGGCTCCTAATAAAACCAAACCCAAAACAATACGTCCAATGAAAATTCCGAATTGCAAGCCACGCAGTTTTTGGAGTTCTTCAAACTCCCGTTGCGCTTTCAGCGCTGGACCACCCATCACGATCCCCCAGAAGAACGGAGCTGAGATCGCAAGACAGATAAACAATGAAACAGCCCCGGCCCAGGGACTTTCTTGCAAATAATTTTGCACTTCTTGGTTGAGCAAAGTTTTGTAAGCGCTGATGATCGCAATCACGATCACGGTATTAAGAAGAATTTTTACACCGTAGGTTTTCATAATCAAAGAACCCACGCCATTTTTTCCCTCTTGAGAAAAAGAGTTTTGATAGCGGTCCAGAGCTCCTTGTACACCCGCAGGCAGTTTTTTATCCACCCAACGATAGAGCGGTTCAGAAATTTTAATAAGGTACGGTGTTGTAAACGTTGTCACCGCCGAAACAGCAATAGCCAAAGGATAAAGGAAATCGCTCGTCACCTTGAGCGTCACCCCCAAAGAAGCGATGATGAAAGAGAACTCCCCGATTTGCGCAAGACTCATCCCGGCTTGAAAGGCCTTCTTACGCGTTTGTCCGGAAAGAAGAGCGCCCAAGAATGAGCAAATGAATTTTCCGACAATCGTGACTAGCGTCACCAAGATCACAAGGTCCCAGCGCTCAATCAAAACTTTTGGATCAATCATCATGCCGACAGACACAAAGAACACGGCCGCAAAAAGATTTTTTACAGGCTGAAGGACGTGCTCCATCTTGTGACCTTCCGGCGTTTCCGCAAGAAGTGATCCCATCACGAAAGCTCCTAATGCCGGAGAGAATCCCACACCGGCTGCGATCATCACCATCATGAAACACAAACCGATGGAGACCAGAAGCATGGTTTCGTCTTCTAAAAGATCACGAATCTTGCGAAGGAAAATCGGAATCAGGAAAATACCGACGACAAACCACAGCGCAATATAGAATAACAATCTTAACGCAGAGAACGCTAAATCCGCTCCAGAAATCGCTTCGCTTCCCGATACGGCCGTCAGCAAAACTAGAAGCAGAATCGCAAGAATGTCTTCAACAATA
>NZ_CAMLDV010000255.1 GCF_946478835.1 uncultured Bdellovibrio sp.
AGGCCATCAGCATGCGCATAAGCTCGGGCCAAGTGGACGTTCGCAGATTGTAGTCGTTAGTCTCAATGAGTTCTGTCAAATCCGCTTGCAAAGTTTCTGGAGAGCTTTGATAGAACTCAAATTTCAGGCACGCAAAATCCGGAAACTGGTCCTCAAGGCGAAGGCATTCATTGCGCAAGCTTCCGAGTGAGGAAGGAAAGTTAAATTGCTTGAGTTCCCCAAAACTCAACTGCGAAAAGGCAAGAAGACCGATAATCAGGAAAACTTTTTTCATAGAAGACTCCATGAAAAATACCTAGATGCAAAGTCTCCACCGTGACGAGGTCCTATAAAACAAAACATTAACGAAGCTCGTGTCCGAACTCTGGTTATGTGACTGCTCTGAAATGGAAAGGGCTTTTCGCCAAGTGCCACGAAGCACAGTTTCAACGAATTTTGGGCGCTGGTCTTCCCGAAAAATGCCAGAGGTCTATGATAAAGACATAAAGGAAAAACTGGGGGATTTTATGAAAAGACAACTTGTAACAACTCTCATCCTTATTTTCTATGTGGGTTCAGCAAATGCCGCAGGAGATTCTTCAAGATCTCAAACTGTCAGACCTACATACAAAAATTACCATCGCCAACCTGCAACGGCCTATCACTCTGATAGAGATTTGCAGGCAATGGCTCGTCGAAGTTTAGATCGAGACACTGGTTTTTCTGACGAAGCCAGAAACGTGAATATCCGAGTCAGGGATGGCCGCGCTTCTATTCAAGGATTTGTTCAATCTCCAGAAGAAAGTGACGCCTTGAAAAGAAAGGTGATGGCCATTGATGGTGTTCATCGTGTCGATGATAAAACTTCGGTCAGAGAATGAGCTTCATGATCGCGAGGCGAGCCCGAATATGACATAGGGTGAATCATTGAGTGACAACAAATCAAACTAAGAATGAGATAAGTCTATTTTAAAAATCGGAGGACTTATGAAACTATTCTTAGGCTTGTTGGCAACACTTTTTGCTTCGTCAGCGTTTGCTTACAAAGATGGTGTGTACAGTTGTACAACGGCTCCTGGAGTGCCCAACAGAATTATTAAAATCGATACAAAATCATTTTCCGGGGGCATCGAGCTTCCGTATGTCGAGATCACTCGATTCTTCCGCCAGAATCCCAATGATCCTAACTCTCCGTATGAAGGAACAACCGTTAAAGGTTTCGCTTCTGTCTCTGAGATGAAGGGGCGCGAAATTCTGATGGTCGCGGCATTGCGTTTAGATTTCGTGAATGATGAACTTCAGAACTGCAAAAAGTAGAAACAAAAAAACCCGCTCTTTTGAAGCGGGTTTTGTTTTTTATGTCGGAGTGATTTCGTTTGGAGGAGTCAGACCTTTCTTTTTGATCTTTTCCACCAGTGTCGTGCGGTTCAGTCTTAATAAAGCCGCCGCTTGATTGCGATTCCATCCGGTTTTTTCAAGAGCCTTTAAGATCAATGCGTTTTCGTAAGCATCCACAGCGGAGTTAAAATCCATCCCGTTGTCAGGAATTTCCAGGCCGCCGACTTCCGAAGAAGCCATTTTTCCAGATTTGTATTTCACAGGAAGATCCGAAATATCAATGTGACCTTGGCCTTTAAGGATCGTCATGCGCTCCACCAAGTTTTCAAGTTCACGGATATTTCCAGGCCATGGATAATTCACCAAAGATTCCAACGCATCCGGAGTGATACCACTTAAACCGCGACCTTTGGTTTTGTTAAACACATCCATAAAGTGAGTGAGCAACAAAGGAATATCTGTTTTACGCTCACGAAGAGCTGGAACTGCCAAAGGAATGACGTTCAAACGATAGAACAAGTCTTCGCGGAAGTTGCCGTTTTCAACAGCTTCTTCCAGGTTGATATTTGTCGCTGCAATCACGCGCACATTCACAGACACAGTTTTTGTCGAACCTACCGGTTCAAAACTGCGCTCTTGCAAAGCGCGAAGAAGTTTTACCTGCAAAGAAGGTTCAAGGTCACCGATCTCATCAAGGAAGATCGTTCCTCCGTCGGCCATTTCAAAACGACCTACGCGGTTGGCGATAGCACCCGTGAAAGCACCTTTCATGTGACCGAAAAGTTCACTCTCAAGAAGTTCCGAAGGAATCGCACCGCAGTTGATAGGAATAAAGGGACCCGTTGCACGAGGAGAATTGTAGTGAATCGCGCGAGCGATCAATTCTTTTCCAGTTCCAGATTCCCCTGTAACAAGAACAGTGGAATCGGAATCAGCCACGCGTTCAATCAAACGCAAAACGCCTTGGATCTGGTCGCTGTTTCCGATGATTTGATCAAATTTATATTTCTTATTTAGTTCAGAGCGAAGTTGTTGGTTTTCTTGTTGCAACTTCTTATGAGTCAGAGCTTTTTCAATTAAGCTCATCAGCTCTTCAAGATTGAAAGGCTTTGTCACAAAGTGGAAAGCGCCTTTTTGAGTTGCACGAATCGCAGATTCAATAGTCGCGTGACCGGTCAGAATAATGACTTCGGTCGCCGGGCTCATGCCTTTTAAATAAGTCATGAACTCAATACCATCACCATCTGGAAGGTTGAGATCAACAATAGCTAAGTCAATATGAGTGTCGCCTT